>CAMHUC010000024.1 GCA_946188155.1 uncultured bacterium
CCGTACGGCAGTTTAGCAAACTGCTGGTTTCAGCCACTCACCCATCCTTCCAAAAAGGAGGCTTTACGCTGCAAACCGTGGGGTTATCTCCTTGATTGCGGGTGCAAAGGTACGGAGTTTTTTTGAAACCACCAAATCTTTTTGGCATTTTTTTTAAAAAAAGTTTGATTTTGCCTTTTTAGGAGAGGAATTCTGTCCCTTTTTGCCTTATTCTGCTTACTTTTCAGATTATTTTAAATGTTTCCCAGAAAGCGAAAGACCTCGAGTTCAAAGCTTACTCCAAGCCGCTCGGACTGCCTCCGAAGGAATCGCCTAGTCCAGAACAGCATACTGCAATGGCGAGGGCCGTTGAAAGAGAAATGAGATCGAATGCTCGTTCGGTATAGACAAGAGGACATATCAAGCCAATGATATAAGAGCCAAGCTCCCCGAAATCGCAGAATGTTGGACTGAGATTTGCTACTTCGCCAAGAATATGATTAGGACTGCCAATATGATGGGCAGACATCCAAAACTATGTATATAAGCTTCTCCGAGAAAGGTTCCATGGGAAGGTCACGAAAACTCCCGCAAGTGTTAACAGACTTTCGTGGACACTAGTGAACCAATATATCGGACCTCAGAGATACCAAATAATAGTGATTTAGAGCACGCGAAAGACTTGGGTTGAACGTATGTGAGCCTTTATTTCTAACATTTCTGGGCTGTTTGTTCACATTTTTATCTCGACTGGTATAAAATCTCGGAAATTTTATCTAAATTTGCAGAAAATTAGAAGAACTATATGGTGAGAGAATACCAGATAAGGGTGATGCCCGAGGTGGCAGCCCAGGAGGATAGGTTGAAGAGGTGGCTGGCTGATGAATACGGGCTTGACTTGATGAGCATCAGCCAGGTGAGAATACTCCGTCGTAGTATTGATGCCAGACAACGGCAGATATACGTCAACCTGAAAGTGAGGACGTACGTCGGCGAAGAGCCTGAAAACGATGAGTTCGTTTGGACGGAATACCCCGACGTGGAAGGCCGTCCACAGGTCATCGTTGTAGGTGCCGGTCCTGGCGGACTTTTTGCCGCCCTGCGGCTAATAGAGCTTGGTTACCGTCCGATAGTGTTAGAGCGAGGCAAGAATGTGCATGAACGGAAGAAGGATTTGGCATCCATCACCTCCACGCAGCAGGTGGACAGCGAGAGCAACTACTGTTTCGGCGAGGGTGGAGCAGGGGCCTACTCTGACGGCAAGCTCTACACTCGAAGCAAGAAGCGCGGCTCAACGGAGAAAATACTCAATGTGTTCTGTCAGCATGGGGCCTCGACGGCTATCCTGGCTGATGCCCATCCACACATAGGTACCGACCGATTGCCAAAGGTGATTGAGGCCATGCGCAATAATATAATAAGGTGTGGAGGGGAGGTACACTTTCAGACAAAGATGACGCAATTGATCCTCGATGGCGACAGAGTGGTAGGATGCCTAGCCGACAGGGAGTACCTTGGCCCTGTGATACTGGCTACAGGGCATTCTGCGCGAGACGTATACAGGTATCTCTCTGAAGCCAGGATTGAAATCGAGGCGAAGGGTATCGCTGTAGGCGTGAGGCTCGAGCATCCCTCATTATTAATAGACCAGATACAGTATCACTCGCGGCAGGGTAGGGGGCGCTGGTTGCCAGCAGCGGAATATTCGATGGTGACGCAGGTGGAGGGCCGGGGTGTCTACTCGTTCTGTATGTGTCCGGGCGGATTCGTTATTCCTGCGGCAACGGGACCAGAACAGATTGTGGTGAATGGCATGAGTCCTGCCAGTCGAGGTACCCAATGGTCGAACTCGGGCATGGTGGTAGAGGTGAGGCCAGAGGACATCGATGGCGACGATGAACTGAAAGTGATGAGGTATCAGGCAGAACTGGAACGCACGTGCTGGCAGCAGGGAAACATGCGCCAGACGGCTCCGGCTCAGCGGATGAGCGACTTTGTAGGCGGCCGCCTTAGCTACGACCTGCCCAGGTCGTCGTATGCGCCGGGGCTGATATCCAGTCCTCTGCATTTCTGGCTACCCAGTGAGATCTCACATAGGCTCCAGGAGGGATTCAAGGTGTTTGGTCGCCAGGCTCACGGGTTCCTGACGAATGAGGCTGTGCTGATAGCTGTAGAGACACGTACGAGCAGTCCGGTGAGGATTGTGAGAGATCGGGAAACATTGCAACACGTTCGTATTCAGGGACTCTTCCCTTGTGGTGAAGGGGCAGGATATGCTGGTGGCATCGTTTCTGCCGGAGTCGATGGAGAGCGTTGTGCGGAGATGGCAGCAGCGTATTTGCAAAAATATTAGGGAAAAGATTTGGTGGTTCCAGAATTTTTTCGTATCTTTGTGCCATAAATATTTACTAACTAAAAAATATAGGCACTATGAACAGGGAGGATCAATTCGTCATTACCATCAGCCGCCAGTTCGGAACGGGCGGTCATGAGATTGGAGCAGAAATGGCTCGCCGACTGGGCGTGAAGCTTCTCGACAAGCAAATTATAAATGAGGTGGCTCGGCGGATGAACGTCGTTGAAGAAGCTATGGAGAAGATCGAGGCTCGTAATCCGCTGTGGCGCGATGACTTCAGTAGCTTTTACCGCAAGTATATGAGTCAGGCTGAGTATAGCGGCATGGAACACGACCGTACGTCGCATGAACTGTTTGAAGCCCAGGCCGAGGCCATCCGCTCAATAGTGTCCGAGGAGTCGTGCGTGCTGGTGGGCCGCTGCGGCTTCCACATCTTTGCCGACCACCCTAATGCGCTGAAAATCTTTGTACATTCTTCGGAGGACTGTCGCAAGCGTCGCATCGCTGAGAAGTACGACATGAGTCTGGCTGATGCCGCAGCGATGGTGGTGGATAACGACTACAGTCGCGAACTCTACACGAAAACTTTCACTGGCAAGGACTGGACTGATGCCCGCAATTACGACGTATCCATCGACGTGCGTAAGTTTGGAGTCAATGGTGCTGTCGACTTCCTGATGAAATGTATTGAGTAGTCTTTAATTTACGGTTTACAGTTTACGGTTTACAGTTGATTACATTTGCTGGCAGAAGGCTTGCAGGGTAATCATGTGTAAAGCGTAAACTGCAAACTATAAACTGTATAAAACAACATTTTCGATAGAAAATTTGCGGGAATACCGATTTTTTAGTAATTTTGCACCTTGAAATTTCAAATCAGAGTAATTACTAAAGAATAGGTATAATGAATATTTCCTACAAATGGTTGAAGGAATACGTTGATTTCGACCTTACTGCTCAGCAGGTGGCTGACGCTCTGACATCGACAGGTCTTGAAGTCGACGCATTGGAAGAAGTACAAAGTATCAAGGGCGGTCTGAAGGGGCTCTATGTGGGCCAGGTGCTCACCTGTGAGATGCATCCCAATTCAGACCATCTGCATGTGACTACGGTAGACCTTGGCCGTAGCGAGCCCTCACAGATTGTCTGTGGCGCACCCAATGTGGCAGCCGGGCAGAAGGTGATTGTAGCCGATTTGGGCTGCGTGCTCTATGACGGCGACAAGGAGTTCCAGATAAAGAAATCGAAGCTGCGTGGCGTGGAGTCGTGTGGCATGATCTGTGCTGAGGACGAGATTGGTATTGGCAACGACCACTCGGGCATCATCGTGCTGCCGGAGGATGCCGTAGTGGGCACCCCCGCCGCAGAATATTACCACCTGGAGAGCGATTGGCTCATTGAGGTGGACATCACCGCCAACCGTGCCGACGGACTGAGCCACTGGGGCGTGGCGCGCGACCTGTATGCCTGGCTGAAGAGCAATGGCTATGAGACACAGCTTCACCGCCCTGACTGCTCGGAGTTCAAGGTTGACAATCACGACCTGCCTATTGAAGTGTCTATCGAGAACCGTGAGGCATGCAAGCGCTATGCCTGTGTTAGCGTGACGGACTGTGAGGTGAAAGAGTCGCCCGAGTGGCTGAAAAATCGGCTGACCGCTGTTGGACTGCGTCCGATTAACAATATCGTGGACATCACCAACTATATCATGATGGCTTACGGCCAGCCCCTGCACACCTTCGATGCCGACATGGTGAAGGGGCACAAGATTGTTGTGAAGACCATGCCTGAGGGTACGCCCTTCGAGACACTCGACGGCGTGGAGCACAAGCTCTCCGACCGCGACCTGGCCATCTGCAATGCCGAAGAGCCGATGTGTATCGCCGGTGTGTTCGGCGGTAAAGGCAGTGGCACGTATGAGACCACGAAGAACGTGGTGCTCGAGAGTGCCTACTTCCACCCCACGTGGATCCGTAAGAGTGCTCGCCGTCACGGTCTGTCGACCGATGCCTCGTTCCGCTTCGAGCGCGGCGTTGACCCCAACGGCACCATCTACGCACTTAAGCAGGCGGCCATTCTCTGTCAGCAGCTGGCAGGCGGCAAGGTGTCGATGGAGGTGTGCGACGTCTACCCCGAGCCTATCGCGAACGCTGTAGTCGACCTAAGATTTAAATATGTTCACGACCTGGTGGGCAAGGAGATTCCCCACGAGAAGATCAAGGCCATCTGCGAGAGCTTGGAGATGAAGGTATTGAGCGAGACTCCCGAGGGACTGAAACTTGAGGTGCCGGCCTACCGAGTTGACGTGCTGCGCCCCTGCGACGTGGTGGAGGACATCCTTCGTATCTATGGATATAATAATGTGGAGATACCCACCCAGCTTAAGTCGTCGCTCGTGATTAAGGGCGACGAGGACCGCAAGCACAAACTTGCCAACATCGTAAGCGAGCAGCTCGTGGGCGAGGGCTTCAACGAAATCCTCTGCAACTCGTTAAGTAAACTGTCGTACTACGACAGTCTACAGAACAGTTATCCGGCAGAGAACTGCGTCAGAATTATGAACCCGCTGTCGAGTGACCTCAACGTGATGCGCCAGACACTGCTCTTTGGCGGACTGGAGAGCATTCAGCACAATGTGAACCGCAAGCGTCAGAACCTGCGTTTCTTCGAATTCGGCAACGTGTATCACTACGACCCCGCTAAGCAGAACGACGACGACCCCATGCAGGCTTATAAGGAGCAAAACCATTGCGGGCTATGGGTGACAGGCAAACGCGTGGAGGGTTCTTGGGCTCATCAGAACGAGGACTCTACCTTCTACGAGCTGTCAGCCTACGTTGAGAACATCCTGCGCCGCATAGGTCTGAAGCCAGGTATGACGGTTCGAAAGAAATCGGAGAACGACATCTTTGCCAGTGGTCTGACCATCGAGAACCGTGGCGGCAAGAAACTTATCGAGATGGGTATCATCAACAAGAAACTACAGAAGCAGTTCGGTCTGGAAACACCTGTCTACTACGCCGAGCTGAACTGGACACAGCTGATGAAGGTCACCAAGAAGAACGAGGTGCTCTATACCGAGGTGCCCAAGTTCCCCGCCGTCAGCCGCGACCTGGCTCTGCTGGTGGACAATGCTGTGGAGTTCGCCCAGATAGAGCAGATAGCCCGACAGACGGAAAAGAAATTTCTTAAGAAGGTGGAACTCTTCGATGTCTACGAAGGGGAAAAGCTGCCCCAGGGCAAGAAGTCGTATGCCGTCAACTTCATTCTGCAGGACGAGGAGAAGACGATGGGCGACAAGCAGATAGACACCATCATGCAGAAGCTAATCCAGAACCTGAAGAAGCAGCTCAATGCCGAACTGCGGTAATTGGACAATTCCACCATTTGCCCATTACCGTCTTTAATAGTAAAATTGTAAAATCGTAAAATAGTAAATTCAATCAATGGGAAGAGCATTTGAATATCGTAAGGCTACGAAGCTGAAGCGATGGGGCCACATGGCCAAGACATTTACCAAGATCGGCAAGCAGATCGCCATCGCCGTGAAGGCTGGCGGCCCGGAGCCAGAGAACAACCCCGCACTCCGTGCCATCATCGCCAATGCCAAGCGCGAGAACATGCCCAAGGACAACATCGAGCGTGCCATCAAGAACGCCATGGGCAAAGACCAGAGTGACTACAAGGAGGTGACTTACGAGGGATACGGCCCTCACGGCATTGCCATTTTCGTGGAGACGCTGACCGACAACACTACCCGTACGGTGGGCGATGTGCGCTCAGTATTCAACAAGTTCAACGGGAATCTCGGAACACAGGGTTCGCTCTCGTTCCTTTTTGACCATAAAGCCGTGTTCACTTTCAAGAAGAAGGACGGACTGGATATGGACGAGATGATCCTCGACCTGATCGACTATGGCGTGGAGGATGAGTTCGACGAGGACGAAGAGGAGAACAGCATCACCATCTATGGCGACCCCTCCAGCTTCGGTGCCATCCAGAAGCATCTCGAGGAGAACGGATTCGAGGTGACGGGCGCAGAGTTCACCCGTATCCCCAACGACCTGAAGGAGGTTACTGCCGAGCAGCGCGAGACCATCGACAAGATGGTGGAGAAGCTCGAGGACTTCGATGACGTGCAGACGGTTTACACCAATATGCAGCCGGAGTAATCTGCTCTTGTTTACAGTTTACGGTTTACAGTTGATTACTTGCAAGCCAAACGCCAGCAAATGTAATCATCTGTAAACTGTAAACCGTAAACCGCCTCCCCCCCAACTCAATAGTCTTTCTTCGTAAGAAGCACATCGAAGTAGACCGTGTTCGGGTCTTTCGCCGAACGGTAGGAGTACTCGAAGCTATAGCCCTCGTCCTTATAGTCCTGTACGGCAGTCGTGTTCTTTAGCTCTTTCCTGAGCAGCTCCTTCACTTCGTCCTTATTGTAGGCATCGGCACGGTCGGAGTTGCCCGTCAGCTTATAGTAATAATGAATGGTGTGAGTAGACCGTTCGAAGGCCATACTGTCCATCATAATTTCATCGGCTATCATTGTTGGACAATTCTTGCGGGTAAATTCTTTCGCCTCGCGGTCGCACCTGTCCTCCATCGACTCCTGACAAGCCCCTAAAGCGGCAGCTGCCAGCAATAACAGAAATGTTTTTTTCATAACGAACTCTATTTTTCGCTGCAAAGTTACAAAAAAAAGCAAAAACTATTGGTGAAAAGAAGTATTTTTTGTAACTTTGCACTTCAAAGAACACGTAAGTTAATGAATCAGATCAGAAATTTTTGCATTATTGCCCATATCGACCACGGTAAGTCAACCTTAGCCGACCGTATGTTGGAATTCACGAAGACCATTCAGGTCACCGAGGGACAGATGCTCGATGACATGGATCTGGAGCGCGAGCGCGGCATCACCATCAAGAGCCACGCCATCCAGATGGAGTATATGCACAATGGCGAAAAATATATTCTCAACCTGATTGACACCCCGGGACATGTCGACTTCTCCTACGAGGTGAGCCGCTCGATAGCTGCCTGTGAGGGAGCCCTGCTCGTGGTGGATGCCACCCAGGGTGTTCAGGCTCAGACCATCTCCAACCTCTATATGGCCATCGACCACAATCTGGAGATTATCCCCGTCATCAACAAGATTGACATGCCCTCGGCCATGCCCGACGAGGTGGAGGACGAAATTGTAGACCTCATCGGCTGCGACCCTGAGGACATCATTCGTGCCTCGGGCAAGACTGGTGAGGGCGTGGAGCAGATTCTCGATGCCGTCGTTGAGCGGATACCTCACCCGGAGGGCGACGAGACAGCACCGCTGCAAGCACTTATCTTCGACTCGGTGTTTAACTCCTTCCGTGGTATTATTGCGTATTTCAAGATCGTCAACGGCGTGATTCGCCAGGGCGACCTGGTGAAGTTCTTCAATACGGGAATGGAATATGATGCCGACGAGATTGGCGTGCTGAAGATGGACATGATCCCCCGCAAAGAGCTTCGTACGGGCGATGTGGGCTACATCATCAGTGGCATCAAGAACTCGCGCGAAGTGAAGGTGGGCGATACCATCACTCAGGTGTCCAATCCCTGCAAGGCAGCCATTGAGGGATTCCAGGAGGTGAAGCCGATGGTGTTCGCAGGTGTCTATCCCATTGACCCGACTGACTACGAGAACCTGCGAGCCTCGCTTGAGAAGCTACAGCTGAACGATGCCTCGCTGACGTTCATGCCCGAGTCGTCGGTGGCTCTGGGCTTCGGCTTCCGCTGCGGATTCTTAGGACTGCTTCACATGGAAATCATTCAGGAACGTCTCGACCGTGAGTTCGACATGGACGTCATCACTACCGTGCCCAACGTGAGCTATATGTGCTATACCAAGCAGGGCGAGGTGAAGGAGGTTCACAACCCCTCGGGACTGCCCGACCAGACCATGATTGACCATATCGAAGAGCCCTACATACGTGCTTCCATCATCACAGCCGCCGACTTTATCGGCCCCATCATGACGCTCTGCCTCGACAAACGGGGAGAACTGATAGATCAGCAGTATGTTAGCGGCAATCGCGTGGAGCTTCACTTCATGCTGCCACTCGGCGAAATCGTCATCGACTTCTACGACAAGCTGAAGAGCATTTCCAAGGGTTATGCCTCATTCGACTACCACATCGACGGCTTCCGCCCCTCGAAGCTGGCCAAGCTCGACATCCTGCTCAACGGCGAGCCCGTGGACGCCCTCTCGACGCTGACGCATCAGGACAATGCCGTCACCTTTGGGCGGCGTATGTGCGAGAAGCTGAAGGAACTCATTCCCCGCCAGCAGTTCGATATCGCCATCCAGGCGGCTATCGGGGCCAAGATTATTGCCCGTGAGACGGTGAAGCAGGTGCGTAAGGACGTGACCGCCAAGTGCTACGGCGGCGACGTCAGCCGTAAGCGCAAGCTGCTCGAGAAGCAGAAACGAGGCAAGAAGCGCATGAAACAGATAGGAAATGTAGAGGTGCCGCAGAAAGCGTTCCTCGCAGTATTGAAACTCGACTAATAACATATTACTAGAACTAATCATTTATGGCAAACAACAGCTTGACCCCCCGAGACGTAGCCCGTGAACTGGCCCGTCGCTACAGCACGATGACACACGAAGAGCTCGATATGCTGGAGAGCATACTCGTGCCGATGAAATATGCGAAGAACGAGATGATTCTCCGGGAGGGAGAGACGTGTACCAACATCTACTGGGTAGTGAAGGGGCTCGTTCGTCAATACTATTTCAAGAACGGAAAGGAATTGACCGAATACATGGCTACCGAAAACAATATCGTGATGTGCATTGAGAGCCTCTTCCGTGAGCAGCCCACACACCTGCAGATCAAGGCCCTCGAGCCAACCATTCTCATCGCCCTGCCAAAGGCGGAACTGGAGGCCGTGGCCATGAAGAGCGTCAACATTCAGATTCTCTACCGCAAAATCCTGGAGGAGTCGCTTATCCTCTCCCAGATACACGCCGACATGCTGCGCTTCGAGAGTGCCCAGGACCGCTATCAGAAGCTTATCAAGCGGCAGCCGCAGCTGGTGCTTCGCGCACCGCTGGTCTACATCGCCAGCTATCTGCAGATGACGCCCGAGACCCTCTCCCGCGTCCGCACTGCCGCACTCATGGAGGAAAAGTAGCCTTCAAGTTTTGACTAAGTCCTCTCTAATACCAGGCTATGGTCGATGCACCGTGGCAGCTCCTCCTGATAGTGCGTCACGTATATGAGCGTACGTGAGCTGTCAGCTCGGCAGTAGTCGTCAACGATATCCTTCACCATACGGCGGTTCGCGTCGTCGAGTCCGTGAAGCGGTTCGTCGAGTATCAGCAGGTCTGGACTTTTCACAAAAGCACGGGCCAGGAGCACCAGCCGTTGTTCGCCGCTTGACATCTCCAGGAATCTGCGCTCTGCCAGGTGGGCTATGCCAAACGTCTGCATCCACATCCTGCAATTCTCCTTCTCCGCATCGCTTGGCCTTGCATAGAGACCGATGGTATCCTTCAGTCCGCTGGCCACGATCTGTATGGCCGGGATGTTCTGTTTGTAGCTGCGATGCATCTCCGGCGACACGTAGCCGATGTGCCGCTTGATGTCCCAGATGCTCTCGCCCGTACCGCGCTTGTGGCCGAAGAGTGAGATGTCGCAGGCATAGCTCTGGGGGTTGTCGGCACACACCAGCGAGAGCAGGGTAGACTTGCCGCTGCCGTTCTGTCCCGATAGCGACCAGTGCTCGCCCCGTCTTACCGTCCAGTCGAGATCCTTCAGTATCGTTCGCTCTCCGTAGCGGATGGTCACCTTGTTGAAGCGGATGACCTCTGCTGCCGTAGTATCACAGAGGGACGGTTCTTTTGTTATATCGGAATGCGGTATAACAAAAGAACCGTCCCTCTGTGATACCCTCTTCGGCAGAACCTGCATGTCCCTGACCTCGACGATATGCGTGATGAAGTCTGGAATATCGTCGGTCTTGGCCAGCACCAGTATGAGCTGTAGGCCCTGTTCCTTGGCCAGCATTCCCATCAGTGCTTTCAGCTGGGCGCGCGTCTGGGCATCGAGTCCGATGAAGGGGTTCTCCATGATGAGCACCTTCGGATTGGTGAACAGCGAGGCGGCCAGCTTGAACTTGCGCAGCTCGCCGCTTGAGAGAAGGATGATGTACTTGTCGAGCAGTGTTTCCAGATGGAACAGCTCGTAGATGTGCCGCTGCAGGGCTCGTCGCTCTGGCGTGTCCTCGCCTGCCATCTGGTAGGCCTCCTCGAGCTTGCTTCCCACGGTGGGCGTCTGCTCGTCGATCTCCATCTGGTTCCAGCGCTGCTGCAGGAAGTAGGTACGGTCGTTGTCGCCGCCGTATGTGTCGCGGAAGGAGATGTGCTTCAGATTGTTGTAAGGCTCCGTGAAAGCGTATCTCACCATTCCGGGGAACGACGGGTGCCGCCCCGTAATCATGTCCACCAGCATCGACTTTCCGCTGCCGTTCCTGCCAACGATGGCTATGTGCTCTCCCTCGTCGAGCGTGAAGTTCACGGGTTCGGCCATTGCCCATTCGGGCTTCTTTGCTATTGCATTCTCCAGTTCAATCGTCTTCATTCTTTGTCTTTCGCTTGCTTACTTTGTCTTGGTTCTTGTTGATGAAATCCTTCCATCCGCGATACTTCACGTCGCTCTCCGGGCGCCCGGCCTGCATGAAGTGGCAGTAGGCGGCAGCCAGTGCGTCGGTGGCATCCATGAATTTGCCCATCTCCTCCTGCGGAATCTTCAGCAGCCGTTGTAGCATGCCGGCCACTTGCTCCTTCGAGGCAGAGCCGTTGCCCGTGAGCGCCATCTTGATCTTCATCGGCGCATACTCGTGGATGGGCACGCCGTGATGGATGGCGGCAGCGATGGCCACGCCCTGAGCGCGGCCCAGCTTCAGCATCGACTGCACGTTCTTGCCGAAGAATGGTGCCTCGATGGCCATCTCGTCGGGCAGGTAGCCGTCGATGATGCCTGTCACGCGCTCGAAGATATGGCCCAGCTTCAGGTAGGCGTCGGCAAACTTGCGCAGGTCGATCACGCCCATCGTCATCATCTGTGCCTTGCCGTCCTTCACCTTCAGCAGTCCATAGCCCATCAGGTTAGTTCCCGGGTCAATGCCTAAAATGATTTTCTCCATGTTGCGGCAAAGGTTCTGATGCCCTTATTTCCTCACAATCACGCTGCCGCTGGCCTGATGGGTGGCCAGGATGAGTACCTCGGCTATCTGTACGTGGGCAGGGGCATTGGCGGCATAGACGGCCACGTCGGCGATGTCGTCGCCTGTCAGTGGCTTGATGCCCTGATAGAGCCTGGCAGCGCGCTCGGTGTCGCCCTTGAATCGGATGTTGCTGAAGTTGGTCTCCACGAGTCCCGGCTTCAAGTTGGTCACGCGCACGGCGCTATCGGCCACGTCGATGCGGAGCCCGTCGGTGAGGGCCTTCACCGCCGCCTTGGTGGCGCAGTAGACGTTGCCGCCGGCATAGGCAGCATCGCCTGCCACGCTTCCTATATTAATAATGTGTCCGCTGTTGCGGGCTATCATCTTTGGCACGATGAGGCGCGTCATCGTCAGCAGGCCCTTGATGTTGGTGTCGATCATCGCCTCCCAGTCGTCGGGGGCGCCCTCGTATTCGGGCTCCAGGCCGAGTGCCAGGCCGGCATTGTTGACGAGCACGTCCACCTGCTGCCATTCCTTAGACAGGCCATTGACAGCGGCAGTGGCGGCATGGCGGTCGCGCACGTCGAATGCCAGGACGGTTACCTCGCAGCCTTTCCCTGTCAGTTCCTGACGGATGGCCTCCAGCTTCTCTTGGCTGCGGGCGGTGAGTATCAGCCGGTCGCCGTTTTCGGCGAACTTCTTGGCGCAGCCGAGGCCGATGCCGCTGGTAGCGCCTGTGATGAGTACGGTCTTTTGCATATCTTTTGCTCTTTAGCGTTTGAGTGGGCAAAGTTACAAATAATTTTTGGAAAAGCCTCATAACCTGCCGATTTTAATGTGCTTTTCTTCGTTTTCCTTTGGTTTATTAATTTTTAATATGTATCTTTGCACTCGAATAGAAAAAGGAATACTTATGGCAAAATATTTAGACCCAAGAGCCGACTTGACATTCAAGAAAGTATTCGGTGAGCATAAGCATCTTGTCATCAGTTTGTTGAATGCATTGTTGCCATTAGCTGATGACGAGCAAGTGGAGAGCATCGAATACTGGCCTGCAGAGAAAGTGCCTTCTCGTCCATTGAAGGAAAAGGACAGCATCGTTGATGTCTGCTGCCGTGACAATAAGAAACGCGAGTTCATAGTTGAGATGCAGATGACGTGGACTGATTCTTTCAAGAACCGCGTACTTCTTAATGCTTCGAAAGCATACGTCGCACAGTCGGAAATCGGTGAGGACTACGACGGGCTGCAACCTGTCTATGCTCTGAACTTTGTGAACTCCACTATGAATGTCGACAGCGAGGGCTATTACCATCACTATCAATTGGTGCATCATGCCAACAGCAAAGAGGTTATACCTGGACTGCAGCTCGTATTCATTGAGTTACCCAAATTCAAGCCGCAGAATCTTGGAGAAAAGAAGATGCAGGTTCTGTGGCTCCGTTTCCTTACAGAGATAAACGCCAAGACACAGGAAGCCCCAGCTGAACTGTTGGAGAACCCTGATGTCTGCGAGGCACTGAGAATTGTGGAGGTTGCTGCCTATACCCCAGCAGAGATGCGTGCATACGACAAGTTCTGGGACAATGTGTCGGTTGCCAAGACTCTGGAGAATGCCCGTCGCCGCTCAGAAGAGAAATTGAAAGTGGCAGAGGCAAAGATTGCGGAAACAGAGGCAAAGATTGCGGAAACAGAGGCAAAGATTACGGAAACAGAGGCAAAACTCGTGAACACCGTTAAGCGCATGAAAGACAGAGGCTTCTCGGCAGAGGAAATAGCAGACATTACCGGCTTGACAGCCGACGAAATAGAAAAGCTGTAATTGCCAGTTCTCTACGCCCGATATATAAAATAAAGTACGCGATATGCCAAGGAAGAAAGGTGGAATGCCCTTTGAGGTGAATCCTACCCCGGCCCAGGGGAAGGACGGCAAAAGAATATTGTATCCGCGTTCGGCGCTGCGCGACAAGCTGCTGATGACAGGCGTCGACGAGTACTGCAGCCGTAACTACGGGCTGCGCTACGGTGAGCTGTCGCGGGCCTTCGAAGTGTTCAAGATGGCTGCCGCCGAGCTGATGGCGATGGGCTATCGCATAGATACGTGTATCGGCTCTTTCGCCCCGAAGCTGGCGTTCGTCAGGGAGATTACCGACCCTGACGACGTGACTGGCCGCGACGTCAGGTTCGACGGGGTGGAGTATAATCCCGGGAAACAGTGGGACAAGGTGCTGGAGAAGTGGGACGACGGCTTCCGACTGGTCAGCAAGCCCAACTCTCTGGAGCTGATGGCCGATGAGTCACGGCTGGAGAAGGCACTACAGGAGAATCTGGAGAAGTATCGCGGCTACGTCACCGCCCGCTCCTTCAGCTACCATTCCGGTCTGACCTATTACTCAGCCCGCAAGCAGCTCGACAAATGGTGCGAGGGCGAGAGTCCTAAGCTTTTGAAGACCAAAAGGGGACAGGAGTACATCTATACTGAGACTTAAACCTTCGAGACTGTGCTATATATGCTATAGCATGGCGTATGTACTTAATTATCAGACGGTAAGCCTATAGCATGTTTCTTTAAAACCATGCTATAACCAAGCTATAACTATGCTATAGGCAGGAAGTCACTCATTTTTAAGCTCTTTCATTTTGCGCTGCCGCGTTAGGTACTTTGCGTGTGCGCGTAAAGCATTTTGCGCGTGCGCAAAGGGTAGTTTGGACGGCTCTGACTCCCAGCCGGAAAGCATGCCATCCCCACTCCAAAGGCACTTGATGCCCAGTTTGAAGCCTTGCGGCAACGGAAAAGAAGGTATTTCCGCCACTTTCGAGCCTTTTTCCTTGCTGAATTCAATTCTTTTTAGTAACTTTGCACCACTATATAACCAGCAATAAGCGAATCATGAAGATAACAAAGCTCAAGACGAGGATAGGAGAGCCTGGGGCTCCCGTCTCGACAGAACTCGATGCCATCGTGGACCGTATGCGCTCTGAGGAAACCCAGGCTGCCGCCGCCCGCATCGCTGCCGTTGCCCTGCGCTCGCGCCTGGCGATAGAGCAAGGGGCTCCTCGCTACCTTCTGAAGGATGCCGACCGCCTGCCTTACCTGATATTCTCGGCCACGTTCGGCAAGGGCGGCTTCGAGCAGCCCATCGACTTCACTCAGCTGTTGTTGCTCAACATCCCCTGTCCAGAAGGACTGCGCCAGGTGGCGGAGATTAAGAACAGGGTGGCCCAGCTGCCCTACACGCTGCTCGCCTTTGCAGGCGTGAGCGGCGTGACGCTCAAGGTGGTGGTGCGCTGCGCTTACAGCAACGGTGCAAAGCCCTGGGAGTCAACTGCTAAGAGTCGCCGGCAACTGGATGCCGACAGGTATCTGGCCTTCCTGAGCTTGGCCCACGAATGCGCCGGGCGCATCTATACCAACCTGGCGATGTGCAACCTGCTGGTCGGCGAGCAGTCGCTCTGGCGTGGCTGTCGCATGAGCCATGACCCTCTGCTTTACTATAATCCCGAAGCCCTGCCGCTGCCTGTCGTCCGCGAGGAGGACAGTGTGCTGAAACCCTACGAGGGCACGCGGACCGACGACGACGGCCGGGTGGTGTGGTATCCTGATTCCGATGAGCGAGAGCGCATTCAGACGGAGTACTACACCTGCCTGATGAAGGCCCTCGACGACCAGCCCGAGAATGCCGAAGCCTGCCTGGTGGCACTGGCGGGCTACTGCCAGAAGGCCCGTCTGGAGGAGGAAGCCTGCGTCTCGCGAGCCTGCTATGACCTGCGTTTCAAGGTGCTGGGCAGCGACGTTGTCAGAAAGGTGTTCCGCAGCGTCTACAAGAAACCCTACAACGGCAAGACCCTCTCGCAGATGAATGAGAAGGAGCGCATCATCCGCTTCATCGAGGACTTCTTCGCCCGGCGCTACGAGCTGCGCTACAATGTGGTGAAGCAGCTGGCGGAGTTCCGCCCTAACGACCTGACTTTCAAGCAGTGGCAGCCGTTGACCGACCGTCAGCTGAAGTCGATTGTGGTGGAGCAGATGAAGGAGGGCGGCGAGAGCTGGATGAACGACATACGCATCTACATCGAGTCGGCTCATGTCCCCGACTACAATCCCGTGCACGAGTTCCTCGCCGGCTGTGGACAGTGGGACGGCAAGGCCGACTATATTGAGGACTTTGCCCGCCGCCTGCCAACGAACTATCCACTCTGGCCGAAATATTTCCACCGATGGCTGCTGGCAATGGTGGCCCAGGCCCTAGACATCAACCGCGACTACGGCAACTCGATGGTGCCGATGCTTATCGGCGGGCAGGGCATCAAGAAGTCCAGCTTCTGCAAGAACATCCTTCCGCCATCGATGCGGGAGTACTATATGGACGACATCAAGATGGACAATGCCGAGCAGGTGGAGCGCGTGCTGGGACGCATGTGGCTCGTCTGCATCGACGAGTACAACGCCAAGACCGACCGCGAGCAGGCCAAGATCAAGCGCCTGCTGACGGAGAAGGACGTGCAGGTGCGCAAGATGCGCTCCGACCAGTACACGATGACGCCCCGTCTCTGTTCGTTTATCGCCACTACCAACGACCTGACACCGCTACCTTCGGGCGACGGCTCGCGCCGCTATCTCTGTGTGGAGGTGACTGGCGAGGCCGACATGTCGGGCCGCATCCCCTACAAGCAGATGTATGCACAGGCCGTCGCGGAGCTGAGCGCCCCTGACTGCCTCTACTGGTTCACCTCTGACGACGAGCAGGAGATTCAGAAACACAACCAGCCGTATCAGCAGGAGTCGTCGATGGAGGCTGTACTGCCTGTCATCTTCGAACCCACGGCCGACCATAGACGTGAGAACCTCTGGACCGTAGCCGCCATTCAGAAGGAACTCTCCAGGCACCTGAAGGCCGCCGACGTTCCTAACCTCACCAACCTCGGCAAGGCCCTGAAGGCACTCCGATGGCCGCGAGGCGGCAACACGGGCGTGCGCGGCTACTATCTCGTGCTCCGTCAATCTATAGCATAGTTATAGCACGGTTATAGCATGGTTTTCGCAAACTGTGCTATAACTCTATGGCCTGATAACAAGTGTGTTATGACTGATTATAGCAGGTATAGCATACTTTCTGTGACGATAATTATGACATGTTGGGCTGACAAGCAAAAAGAGAGCCCGCTGATTAGCGAGCTCTCTTTTTGCTTGTGGGTGCTGATGGATTCGAACCACCGAAGTCGAAAGACAGCAGATTTACAGTCTGCCCCATTTGGCCACTCTGGAAAACACCCATTCTGCTTTTGCGGGTGCAAAGGTACGACTAATAATTAAGAATGAAGAATGAAGAGTTAAGAAATCGATGGTTTTTAACGATTTTTTAGGTAAAGAGGCTCGTTATATGAAGGAAAATGCGTATCTTTGCACAAAATTTCAGGAACTATGTCTAAATTAGTCATCAATTCGTACGATGAATTTGCAGCTCATCTGGGTGAGGAACTCGGAGTTTCTGAATGGCTGCAAGTGAATCAAGACCGTATTAACTTGTTTGCAGATGCCACGCTCGACCACCAGTGGATACACGTAGACACTGAACGCGCCAAGCAGGAAAGCCAGTACAATAGTACTATTGCCCACGGCTATCTGACCCTCTCGTTGCTGCCTTACATGTGGAATCAGATTATAGAGGTACACAACATCAAGATGCTCGTGAACTACGGCATGGACAAGATGCGCTTCGGGCAGCCAGTCATAACGGGAAGCCGCATACGCCTGGTCACCAAACTGCACAACATCCAGAATCTGCGCGGCATCTGCAAGGCAGAGATTGATTTCAGAATAGAAATAGAGGGACAACGCAAGCCTGCACTCGAAGGTATCGCATCGTTCCTCTATTATTTTATATAATAAGGTATGGGAGGATTTTTTGGAACTGTCAGCACGAAGAGCTGTGTGAACGACCTGTTCTATGGCACTGACTACAATTCGCATCTGGGCACAAAGCGCGCCGGTCTTGTCACCTTCGACAGGGAAAAGGGCTTCAGCCGCAAGATCCACAACCTGGAGCGCGACTATTTCCGCTCGAAGTTTGAAGACGAGCTCGACTCGTTCTCGGGGCAACAGGGCCTGGGCGTAATCAGCGATACTGACCCGCAGCCCATCATCGTCAACTCGCACCTTGGCCGCTATGCCGTGGTGACGGTGGCGAAGATTAACAACCTGCGTGAGATAGCCGACGAGCTGCTGGAGCGGCGCATGCACTTCAGCGAGCTTTCGGCCAACAATATCAACCAGACGGAGCTTGTGGCCCTGCTCATCAACATGGGCCGTACGTTTGTAGAGGGCATCAATCTGGTGTACCGAAAGATTGAGGGTTCATGCTCGATGCTGGTGCTGACAGAGAACGGCATCATTGCTGCTCGTGACTTCCTGGGACGCACGCCGATAGTCATCGGAAGAAAGGAGGGGGCCTATGCCGTGAGCAGTGAGACGACCAGCTTCCCTAATCTCGACTTCCATCGGGTGAGGGACTTGGGGCCTGGCGAAATCGTTTATATTCAGGCAGATAGGATGGAGGTCCTCAAGGAACCCTTTAAGCGAGAGCAGATTTGTTCGTTCCTGTGGGTGTACTATGGATTCCCCGCTTCCGACTATAATGGCATCAATACAGAGGAGGTGCGTGAAGCCAATGGCAGGATGATGGGCGAAAAGGACGAGACGGAGGTTGACAGCGTGTGCGGTGTGCCTGATTCGGGGGTAGGGATGGCCTTAGGCTATGCTGAGGGCAAGGGCATCCCATATAAGCGCGCCGTGCTGAAATACACACCGACATGGCCGCGTTCGTTCACTCCGGGAAATCAGGAGCGGCGTGCTCTGGTGGCTAAGATGAAGCTGATACCCAATCCGGCACTGCTCAAGGGGCAGCGCGTGGTGTTCTGCGACGACTCCATCGTTCGCGGTACTCAGTTGAAGGACAACGTGAAAACATTCTTCGACTATGGTGCCCGCGAGGTACATTGCCGTATCTCGTGCCCGCCGCTTGTGTACGGTTGCCCCTTCATCGGCTTCACCTCGTCGAAGAGCGACATGGAGCTGATTACCCGCCGTATCATCAAGGACTTTGAGGGTGACGACAAAAAGAATCTGGAGAAATACGCCACAACCGACTCGACAGAGTATCAGCGGATGGTGGATGAGATAGCTCGCAGGTTGGGACTGACATCGCTTAAGTTTGCCAAGCTGGAGGATTTGGTGAAGGCCATCGGTCTGCCGAAGTGTCAACTGTGTACCCACTGCTTCGACGGTTCGAGCTATTGTCATGAACACGATAATGAGGACGAACGGCAATTGAAGCTGGAGTTTTAGGCTTTTCTAAGGAAGCCGTCCTCCTGGACGATGTATTCCTCATGCATCAGATAATCGAGAGCAGCATCTATCTTGTCGGTCGGAAGATGGATGCTGTTCAGCGTTGTTATAGGGTGAGCGTTGCCGTCAGCCAGTAACTCGAGGATGGCACTGGCCTCGGGCGTTAGCAAGGAATCGTTCGAGTACTTTCCAGGTTTGTCGAGGCACACGTCGCACTGGCAGCAATCGTGGCTGTCGGTCTCTCCGAAGTAACGCAGTAGCTGCCGGCTGCGGCAAACATTGTCGCAGGTGGCATAATCTATCATCGCGTGTATGCGTTTGCGGTAAAGGGCCTTGCGTTCCTCGTAGACAGAGGGAGGTATCTGTATCTGCTCCATGTCCTCGCGTCGCTGAAGATAGCGTACGTAGGGTGTTTTCTTTTGTGGAATGAAGTGCAGTATGTGCTTCTGACTGAGGCTTTTAAGAATGAGGTAGACCTGCTGGGGCTGGAGCGCACACTGCGAGGCCACGAAACTCTCGTCGATGAAGTTGTAGTCGGTGAACAGTCCGCTATAGTTGCGCAGCAGAGCAGTAATCACCTTGTCTTCATTAGCCGTATTACCTTCCAGCCGATACAGGTCGTTGCGGTTGACGGTGAACATCACGCGTGCCTGGTTATCCTGCTCCTCGGTATATTCGATGTAACCGGCGCGGTTGAGAATCTTCAGGGCAGAGTCCACCTGGATGGGGAAATGGTGGAACTTATGGCAGAAGTCGTCGATGTTGAACTCGAAAGTGGCGTGAAAGCCCGATCCGACACCAATCTGATAATAGTAGGCCAGATGCTCGTAGACTTGCTTGATGTATTCTTTCTCTGGGAAGGTGTCGCTGATGCGCTTGTCGAGCTTTCGGTGGTCGGCCTCATTGTATAGCAGTATGGCGTAGGCCTTCTTCCCGTCGCGTCCGGCACGCCCTGCCTCCTGGAAATAGGCTTCGATGCTGTCAGGACAGTCTATGTGGATTACCAACCTGACGTCGGGCTTGTCGATGCCCATGCCAAAGGCGTTAGTGGCCACCATCACCCGCACCTTGTCCTGCTGCCAGTCGTTCTGACGGCTGTTCTTGACGGTGTCTTCCAGGCCGGCGTGATAGAAAGTGGCACTGATACCATCATTGGCAAGCAGCTCGGCTACCTCTTTTGTACGGCGCCGGCTGCGCGCATAGACGATGGCACAGCCCGTGACGCTGTTAAGAATATGCAGAAGCTGTTCGCGCTTGTCGGCAGCGTGGCGCACGACGTATGCAAGGTTTCTTCGCTCGAAGCTCATGCGGAATACGTTGAAGCCGGATATTCCGGATGTTCCGGATGTTCCGGTTTTTCCGGATATTCCGGTGGAGAGCGTCAGCTTATCCTGGATGTCCTGGACAACAGAAGGCGTGGCAGTTGCCGTGAGAGCGAGAACAGGCACGCCTGGCAAGTCGTGACGTATGTCGGCAATCTTCAGATAGGAGGGCCGGAAGTCATAGCCCCATTGCGAGATGCAATGTGCCTCATCGACGGTGATGATGCTGACGTTCATGTGGCGCAACTTTGTCCGGAAGAGTTCGGACGACAGTCGTTCAGGCGACACGTATAGTATCTTGGTGTTCCCGAGAATGCAGTTCTCGAGTGTGACGATGATTTCTTCGCGGGAGAGTCCGGAATAGACGGCTGCCGCCCGGATGCCTCGGCTACGGAGATTCTGCACCTGATCCTTCATCAGGGCGATGAGGGGTGTGATGACAATACATGTGCCATCGCTGCAGAGTGCGGGCACCTGGAAGGTTATCGACTTTCCACCACCGGTAGGCATCAAGCCCAGTGTATCGTGGCCACTGCCTACAGACTCGATGATTTCCCGCTGAATACCGCGGAAGTTGTCGTAGCCCCAATATCGTTTTAAGACAGACAGGTATGTCGCCATCTCTTTCTTGACAATGCCCCGATGCCTATTGTCCATCGTCGCTTGGCTTGATGTCCTCTATCTGTAGCTGCACCTCGGTTCGCTTGTAGATATTCTCCTCAATGGTGTAGGCGATGTCGAACGAGCGCTTTGACTTGATGTAGCGTGCGGCCTCACTCTGTCCGAAGGCGATGCCGTTCATCACGTTCGATGACTTGGAGTCAACCAGTTCGAGCTTGATGTGCTCTTGCTGCCGTCCCACCACTTTCGACGTGCCGTAGTCGTAGACGTTACGCGTACAGAATACGGGTTTCTCGTTGCCAGGACCGTGAGGTGCAAACTTCTTCAGGTCGTTGTGGAGTTTCTTGGTGATGTCCTTGAAGTCTATTTCCGTATTAATATCTATCGTGGCCTCGGTTTGTTCGGGCAGAATATGTTCTGTGACATACTGCTGGAACCGCCGGCGGAACTCGGGGATGTTCTCAATCTTGAGTGACAGTCCGACGGCATAGGTGTGGCCGCCGAAGTTCTCGAGCAGGTCACGGCAGCTTTTTACGGCATCATAGATGTCGTAGCCTGCCACGCTGCGCGCAGAGCCTGTGGCCAGGTCGCCGCTACGGGTGAGAACCACCGTCGGGCGATAGTATAGTTCGGTCATGCGTGAGGCCACAATACCCACTACGCCCTTCTTCCAGTTCTCGTCGTAGAGCACAATGCTGGCGTGGTGCTTCTGACTCTCCAGCTTTTCGATAATCAGGTTGGCCTCTTCGGTCATCTGTTTGTCCACATCCTTGCGCTGTTCGTTGTATTCGTTGATACGGTTGGCTTCTGCGAGTGCCTTTTCGAAATCACGCTCCACCAGCAGGTCAACGGCTTCGAGGCCGCTCTGCATTCGTCCGGAAGCATTGATGCGTGGCCCGATTTTGAATACGATGTCACTCATGGTCAGTTCGCGCCCCGTCAGTCCGCATATCTCGATAATCGATTTCAGGCCTACCGACGGATTCTGGTTGAGCTGTTTCAGTCCGTGGAAGGCCAGTATGCGGTTCTCTCCTGTCACCGGCACGATGTCGGCGGCAATCGAGACGGCACAGAAGTCGAGCAGGGGGATGAGCCGGGAGAAGGGGATGCCATTGTTCTTAGCGAAGGCTTGCATAAACTTAAAGCCTACGCCGCAGCCGCAAAGGTGCTTGAAGGGATAGGTGGAGTCCTCGCGCTTGGGGTTGAGGATGGCCACAGCCTCGGGCAGGTCGTCATCCGGCACATGGTGGTCGCACACGATAAAGTCTATGCCAAGCTGTTTGGCATAACTGATTTCCTCGATTGCCTTAATGCCGCAATCGAGCACGATGATTAGTTTTACGTCCTTCTCGGCAGCATAGTCCAACGCCTTTTTGCTGATACCGTACCCCTCCTCATAGCGGTCGGGAATGTAGTATTCAATGTTGGAATAGAACTGCTGTAGGAACTTGTACACCAAAGCTACCGCCGTACATCCGTCGACATCATAGTCGCCATAGACCATAATGCGCTCTTTGTGCCCCATTGCATCATTGAGCCTGTCTACGGCCACGTCCATGTCGTTCATCAGGAACGGGTCTATCAATTCGTTTAGCATCGGACGGAAGAAACGCTTGGCAGCGCTCTCTGTCTTGATGCCACGCTGAATGAGCAGGCCTGCGAGAATCGGGCTCATGCCGATTTTCTCTCCCAGCTCCTTAGCTGCCGTCCTTTGTTCTGATGTGGGTGGTTCGTAATTCCATTTGAAATGCATTTATATATTATTTTTTATTCTTGTCGCTTTGATGTGTAAGTGCCTATTAATGCAAATTACGCCCCAAAGATAAGAATAAAAAATGAATTAACGGCATAATCTGCCGGAAATTTAACAGATTATGCCGTTTTTTTACCTAATTATAGGAATATTTCTTCCTTAAATGCCCAGTTTCTTGCGAATTTCTGCAGGGATGGCGTTCTTGTTGACCAGGAAGTCCATGGTGTTGGCGGCGATGAAAGTCTTGGTCATATACCAGATGCCCTTATAGTCGCCCGACTCTCCCCAGGAGTTCTTTACCATATAGTACTCCTTACCGTTCTGATCCTTGGCACAGCCGTAGATAAGCATGCCGTGGTCGTCGGTCAGTTCCCAGTTGTCGAAACGCTCCTGGCGCATCTCCTGAGTGGCGGTTATCTCTGGCACTTTGCAGCCCAGCGAGTCGATGACGTTGCGTTTCTTCTCGGCTGTCAGTTTCAGCCAGCGGGCCATATCGCTGCCGGCGAGGCTTTCGGTCTTCTTGGTGTCGACGGCATAGGCCAGTCCCTTACGGGTGAATCCTGGCTCCGACACGTCGCCACCCCAGGCGATGGTATAGCCCTGTGCCACAGCGTTGTCGATGACCTGCATCATCTCGTCCATCGGCAGGTTATAGCTCAGCGGGAAGCGCCAGTTGTCCTGAACCTCCACGGCGAAGGCGGTATAGAAGGGGTGATGGGTGAAGCTGGTGATGCTCACATAGTCGTCGAGGTTCAGCCCCAGCGAAGCCACGAACTCTTTCGGCGTATATGTCTTGCCCTCGTAGGTGAACTTCTCAGGGCACTTGCCCAGATAGGAGTCCAGGATGCCCTGCATGCCGTTCTTCCAGGCGTTGCTGAGTTTCTTTGAGTCACTCTTGGCGATAGCTGCCACGTATGGTTCCAGTACGCCGAAGAACTCGTTGAAGTTGTTCAGTGAGTCACCGTAGAGGGAGCCGGGGAAAGGCATTGCGCCCTCCGGGCAGATGCCGTGGGTCTTCAGCGTGTGGAGCACGTCCTCGGCCGAACCGCCTTGTGCAAACTGGCAGTCGCCATGGTATCGGACCACCTGGATAGCACGTTCCATGTAAGTCTTGTTGGCCACAAATGACTCGCAGAGGTCATAGGTCTTGCCTGTGGCCTTCAGGATCTCTGCCTCAAAGTAGGAGAGGGTGGAGTAGTCCCAGCAGGTGCCAGAGCGGTTCTGGTCCTTGATGCTGGTGATGGGGTTCTCCTTAATAATGGTAAAGACGGGTTTGTTCTGGTCTTTAGCGGGTGCCTTCTTCTTGGCAGCCGAAGCACTGAGAGCCATTGTGGCCATGAGCGCGATGGTTAGAATCTTCTTCATAAGTTATAATTAGTTGTTTGACATAAATTCCTCCAGTTCTTGCGGGTGATAGGGGATGCGCTTCGTGCCGAGGAAGCGGCAGCCGTCGGAAGTAATCAGCAGGTCGTCCTCGATACGTATGCCGCCAAAGTCCTTGTAGGTCTCCAGCTTGTCGAAATTGATATAATCCCGACAGTGCCCCCTGGCCTTCCATTGGTCAATCAGGGCGGGGATGAAGTAGATGCCCGGTTCATCGGTCACTACAAAGCCTTCCTGCAACTTGCGGCCCATGCGCAGGCAGTTGGTGCCGAACTGCTCCAGGTTGGGGCGCGTATCCTCGTCGAAGCCCACGTAGATTTGGCCTAGCCCCTCCATGTCGTGAACGTCCATACCCATCATGTGTCCCAGTCCGTGAGGTAGGAACATGGCGTGGGCACCGGCCTTGACTGCCTCGTCGGTGTCGCCCCTCATCAGTCCCAGCTCCTTCAGCCGTTCCGTCATCAGACGGCACACGGCAAAGTGTACGTCGGCATATTTCACGCCGGGCTTGGCCAACTTCAGCACGTAGTCGTGGCAGGCTTCCACAATGGAATAAATCTCCAGCTGCCGCTGGGTGAACTTGCCTGTGACGGGCATCGTGCGGGTATTGTCGGAGCAGTAGTCGTCGAGTTCGCATCCTGCATCGCAGAGTGCCAGGCGGCCGGCCTCCAACTTGGCATCAGAGGGATTGCCGTGCATGATCTCTCCATGCTGAGAGAAGATGGTGGCAAAGGACACGCAGCAGGCCAGGCTTCGGGCGATACCGTCGACCTGTCCTCCGATATAGCGTTCTGTCACACCTGGCTTGATAAGCCGCTGAGCCGTCGTGTGCATCACATAACCCACGTCGCAGGCCTTTTCGATGGCCGCTATCTCCTGGGGTTCTTTCGTAGAGCGCATCTTCACTACAGCCTTTATCAGCTTCAGCGAGGCCGCCTCCTTCTGCTTCATGGGGTGTATGCCTGTCAGATCCATGATCTGCAGCATCGTGTCGTGGCGATAGGGAGGCAGGAAGTGGATTTGAGATTTGGCATTTGAGATAGTGGATTTGAGGCTTGCCATCGGAGCTGTGTTTCCTACGCCTACCTCTGCAGCCAGGTCGGCTACCGAAGGCGTGAAGCCCATCCACACGATGTCCTCCACGTCGATATCGTTGCCGTAGAGTGTCTCGGTGTCGTTGTCAATGTCAATAACGCCCACCAGCCCGTCGCGGTGCTGTCCGAAGTAGTATAGGAACGTGGAGTCCTGGCGCATCGGCGAGAAACTGTTCGCCGGATAGTTGGCCGGTGCCTCGTTGTTGCCGAACAGGATGATAGTCCCGCTGCCAACCAGTTCTTTTAGCAGGGCACGACGTTTAATATAGGTCTCTTTGCTAAACATAATTCAAGTTTTCGCTATTATTAGTCAAATTGTCTGCAAAGTTACACATTTTTTATTTAAATGCATTATCTTTGCAGAAAATTTTTGCAATAATTATGCAGATAGGTAGGAAAACAGGTCTTGTGTTGGAGGGTGGAGGCATGCGTGGCGTGTTTACATCCGGGGTGCTGGATGCTTTCATGAAGCATGAACTCTATTTCCCTTATGTGGTGGCAGTATCGGCGGGAGCCTGCAACGGGTTGTCGTACATGAGCCGCCAGCCGCGCCGTGCCCGCTATTCCAATATCGACATGCTCCAGAAGTACGACTACATATCCTTGAAGAGTTTGCTCACCCAAGGCAGTATTTTCGACCCGAATATTCTCTACGAACGTTTCCCGAATGAGATTGTTCCCTTCGACTTCGATACCTACCGGCGTAATCCCGGCGTGTTCGAGATGGTGGCTACCAACTGTCTGACGGGCCGTGTGGAGTATCTCTCGGAAAAGGACGATGCCAGGCGCCTGACCGCTATCGTAAAGGCTTCCAGCAGTCTGCCCTATGTGTCGCAGATAACCTATGTCGACGGGGTGCCTATGCTCGACGGGGGGATTGTAGACAGTATTCCGGTGGTGCGTGCCATAGACATGGGATTCTCTCCTAACGTTTTGATACTCACCAGAAATCGCGGATTCCGTTCAAGTGAACCTGACATCAAGGTGCCGAAGCTTTTCTATGGGGAATATCCGCGCCTTAGAGTAGCCCTGAGTCGCAGGGTGGAGGAATACAACAAACAGCTGGAACTGGTAGAGAGGATGGAGGACTGGGGCGAAGTTGTATGTATTCGCCCCGAACGCCCGATGGAAGTGGAACGTATCTGCCGCGACGTGGATAAGCTGGAACGGCTCTATGAGGAAGGCTTCCTGCTGGGCGAAAAATTCTGTATGAATCGAAAATAATCCCCTAACAGCAGCGTTATATGTGGCTTTTTTTGTACCTTTGCACCCAAATCGGAAATAGTTATATCGAAAATATATATTTTTATGGGAAAAGTAATTTTGACAGGTGACCGGCCTACCGGTAAACTCCACTTAGGTCACTACGTTGGCTCTCTGCGCCGTCGAGTCCAATTGCAGAATGCGGGCGGCTATGACCGAATGTTTGTCTTTATGGCCGATGTGCAGGCCCTCACCGACAATGCCGACAATCCGGAAAAAATCAGGCAGAACATCATAGAGGTGGCCCTCGACTATCTTGCCGCAGGTCTCGATCCAGAGAAGTGCATACTCTTTATTCAGAGCCAGATACCAGAATTGGCAGAACTGACCACTTATCTGATGAACCTCATCTCTGTGAGCCGAGTTCAGCGAAACCCTACGGTGAAGACCGAAATTAAGATGCGCGGCTTCGAGGGTGAGAGCGTGCCGCTGGGCTTCTTTTGCTACCCGGTATCGCAGGCTGCCGACATCCTGCTCTTCAAGTCGACTACCGTCCCCGTGGGCGAGGATCAGGAGCCTATGCTCGAAGTGACGCGTGAGCTGGCCCGCCGCTTCAACCAGACCTATGGTGAGGTGTTCCCCGAGCCCAACATCATGCTGCCAGAGAATATGACTGCCCGTCGTCTGCCCGGTACTGACGGTAAGGAGAAGATGTCCAAGAGTCTTGGTAATTGCATCTATCTCTCCGACTCTGCCGACGAGGTGTGGCAGAAGGTACGCTCCATGTACACCGACCCGGAGCACCTGAACCTCAACGACCCTGGCCATGTGGAGGGCAATGCCGTATTCACCTATCTGGATGCCTTCTCTACGGATGAGGATTTTGCAGAGTTCCTGCCTGAATATCAGAACCTCGACGAGCTGAAGGCCCACTATCAGCGTGGCGGACTGGGCGACATGAAATGCAAGAAGTTCCTTAATCAGGTTCTCAACAAGTTCCTCGAGCCGATGCGTCAGCGCCGCGCAGAGTTCGAGAAGGATATCCCCGAAATCTATAATATATTAAAGAAAGGAACGGAACAGGCACGCGAGGTAGGGGCGCAGACGATGGACGAGGTTCGCAAGTCGATGCGCATAGACTATTTCAACGACTCCGAGCTGATTCGTCAACAGGCCGAACGTTTCGCTAATAAATAAAAAAACAGATGCCCTGCACAGAGAGTGGGGCATCTGTTTTCTTTAATTCTCTTTCAGCAAGTCTGGACGCAGTCGGCGCGTCCGCTCCAGTGCCTGGTCTAGTTCCCACTGGCGTATTTTCGCCTCATGGCCGCTGAGCAAAACTTCAGGTACTTTCCATCCTTTGTAGTCGGCAGGTCGGGTGTAGATGGGGGCTGCCAGTATGTCGTCCTGGAAACAGTCGGAGAGGGCCGACTGCTCGTCGCCGATGACGCCTGGCACCACCCGTACTACGGCATCGGCAATCATGGCAGCCACCAGTTCGCCGCCCGTCAGCACAAAGTCGCCGATGGATATCTCCCTTGTGATGAGGTGGTCGCGGATGCGCTGGTCGATACCTTTATAGTGACCGGCCAGGATGATGAGGTTGCCTTTCAGCGAGAGCTCGTTGGCGGTGTGCTGGTCGAACCGTTCACCGTCGGGCGAGGTGAAGATTACCTCGTCATAGTCGCGTTCGGCCTTCAAGGCACTGATGCAGCGGTCGATGGGTTCGCACTGCATGACCATACCGGCAGAGCCGCCGTAGGGGTAGTCGTCAACTCGACGCCACTTGTCGAGGGTGTAGTCACGCAGGTTGTGAAGCCGGATTTCGGCCAGGCCTTTTTTCTCTGCACGGGCCAGGATGGACTCGTGAACGAATCCTTCCAGCATTTCGGGCAGTACGGTGATGATATCTATTCGCATTTCAAAAAATACACAATTTTACTATTTCATAATTTGCCAGAAGCGGCGAATGGCATCCAGACGCTCCAAGCCAGTCTGTCGCCCCATGTCGTAGACGCGCTGCATCTGCTCCGGGTCGTGGGATACGTGGCCGATGGGGATGGCCGTCGCTGGCCGGATGACGAGGCAGCGCCCTTCCTGCTCTGCCTGGCGTACATATTCAAGCTGACGGTTATACATCACATGGCGGGTGTCCAAAGCCTCTATCATCTTAGGATAGCGGCGCAGGGCAATACGCATCAGCGGCATCAGCCTGTTGTGCTCTTTCTGAAAGCCTTCGGGCTGGGTGAGGATCACCACGTTGCGGTCGTAGCCGATGCTCTCGAAGTACGCCAGGGGGATGGAGTCGGCCACTCCGCCGTCAAGCACCTTCCAGCCCTTCAGCTCCACCACCTTCGAGGCCAGCGGCATGGAGGCCGAGGCGCGTATCCAGTCGTAGGCAGTAGGTGTCGATTTAGTCAGTTGCTTATAGACGGCCTTACCCGTAGTAACGTCAGTACAGACGACGTAGAATGCCATCGGGTTCTCATCGAAAGCCTTGTCGTCGAAGATGTCGTATTCCCTGGGTACGATGTGATAGCCGAACTCGGCATTGTAGAGGTCGCCCGTCTTGAGCCATGACTGCCAGCTACAGTAGCGTTTGTCGCGTGCGAACTTCTTATTATATCTGATTGCCCTGCCCGGCTGTCTCGACTTGTAGTTGCAGCCGAAAGCCGCCCCTGCTGACACCCCAATCAGTCCGTCAGGCTCAATGCAGGCTTCCATCATCACGTCGATGATGCCGGCCGTAAACAGGCCGCGCATGGCTCCGCCTTCCAGTACCAGTCCCCGCTTCATGTGTGTGTTAGTAGAATATCATTTTCTTCTCCTCCTTCTTGGGGGCGGGCCTTGCCCTGCGCTTGATTTTTGCCTGTGCTACAACGGGAGTCTCCTCGGTGGCCTTACTTGTCTTCTTGCCTGTGCTGACTGCTATGCTACGGGCGTAGGAGAGGGTGGGGCAGCCGTCTTCGGTGATGTCTACGCTGAAGCGCAGCGTGCCGTCTTTCCAGCCGTAGAAGCGGGCCTGGTACATCTCCTCGGTGATCTTCGTTATATGACATTTTACCGAGTCTTCTGCCTCAACGGCAACGTCGCGGAAGAAGTTCTTGCCACCCAGCGCACTGTTGTTGACCAGTATCTCCATGTTCAGGGCCGAGCCCTCGATGGCATGCTTCAGTATCTGTACGGTGTAGTTGTTCACATACCAGGTGTCGAACGACAGCATCTTTGAGGTCAGCTTCAGGCCGTCGTAGTTCAGGGCGAACTTCGTATTGGTGGAACTCTTCTCAAGGCCTATCTCGTCGGGGATGTTCATCGAGCACTGATAGGATAGCACCGACGTCTCCACGTTGGAATTCTCTTTGCGGGTGTCGATGTTGATATGACAGTTCTCGTCTTCACTGTTGAGGGTCATCAGCGAGGGCTTCATATAGGGCGGGCATACCACTTTGACGCTTGTCGTAGCCGTCTTATGCTCAAAGCCGATAGCCATGTTGTCGTTGAGCACGAATCGACAGTTGTGGTTAGGGTCGACGGTGACGACACCATACTTGCCGCCTGTCATGACCAGTGCCTCGTTGTTCCATAGCAGGCTCACTTTCTCAAACTGGGCAGAAAGTATCTCCTTGCCGTTGTAGTTGAGGCCCAGCAGGTCGGTGCCAGGGAAGGCCTTGCTCTGTATGGGGCTCTTCTTCTCTTCCTTCACCACCTGTGGCACGCCGATGTCCTTCTTGGCCTGTCCGGCGTATGTGATGCTGGTCAGCCGCATCAGCTTGTCGAAGGTCATCTGCCCCATCTTGAACTGAACAAGGAAGCCGTCCTCGCCACTAATCACGTTCACCGGACGCTCGTTGGCCACCACGCGGCTCTTCTTGTTGGTGATGTTGCCGTCGGTGTGGATTGGGGTCAGCATGTTATTTGTGAAGTCGTACTCGTGGAACCGCTTCTTCAGCACGATGATACTCTTGCCGTTGCTCACACTCGAAATGAAGTCGATGTCGTCGGTGTCGTATTCTCCCAGGTTCAGACTCACCAGCTTGCCGCTCTTGGCTGAGAGCACCTGGATGGTGTAGTCGCCGCCGAGCACCTTCTTGGGGTTCTTAGGCACTTTCACGATGGCATATCCCTCGGTGAAGGGCATGGCACCCGTGAAGGGGCCGACAATCTCGTCGTCGGAGCCACGGAGGAAGAAGTAGCCGTTGATATTGCTCACCAGCAGGTAGCCGTCGTAGAACGAGGGCTGCTCCGCCGCGTCATACTGCCCGGCGGCGTATTCCTTCACGCGGCCCTCATCGCTCATATAGCCCACGAAGCGCCCGCCCTTGTAGAGCAGGGCAGCATTGGAGTTGAAGGGCGACACCTTGTCATACTGTAGTGGCACAATCTCCTTCTCGCTTGCATTCATCATGCCAAACTTACCGTTGTTCGAAACCACATAGTAGCCGTTGCCGAGCATCTCGATGCTGTCGTACTTGGGGTGGAGGTTCCATCGGGGTACTTGTGCAACGGCACTTGTTGCCAAGAAGAGCAGTGCTGTGATATAAATATTCCTCATAGTTACTGTTTACTTTGTTTTTCGGATATGGCGTGAAGTGTTTTTTCTATTTTCTCCTTCGTCTCGTCATCGTTGCATTTTATGGCCTCACTTCTTGCTTGAATGAGAAGTGAATTGCTTTTTTCGATTTCTTGATCAGTGCCCAGGCCGTTGAGATAGCAGAGGGCCAGCCAGTATTGGCACTTGTGGAAGTTAGGCACTTCCTCGGCTACGGCTTTTTGAAGCCATATAATGGCTTCGCGCTTGGTAGATTCCGATTTGGGACAATTGTTCTCATCCAGCTCCCAGCCGAGTGCTTTCTTCCGGTTTGCCGACTCGGTGTCAAGGGGCACGAATGCGTATGTCCTCGTCACTTCGAAAAGAGCATCCTTGTTGCCTTTGTTGGCTAACTCCGTCATGCGATTCAGAGCTGTTTCTACACTATCTTTGTTATTGAACAGTGCCATTGCTAATCCATACTCTGCCTGCTCCATCTGCTCCTGCTGCTTCTGCTGTTCGGCAGGGGCGACCGCCACTTCTGCCTCCTTTGTCTCGCTATTGAAGAGCATAAGGTAGGCTCCTGCTCCGATGCCGACTACGGCAATCAGTGCAAGTACTATCCATATCCATTTCTTCGAGCTGCCCTGGGGCTGCACGCTGTTGCTTGTATAGGGATTACCCGACTGATAGGGATTGGCAGAGTTGTAGGGGTTAGCCGAGTTATAGCGATTGGCAACATTTGTGCCCGAAGCGGGCCCCATCACAGTACCGTTCAGAGGAGCTTCTGCTGCAGGCCCCATCACGGTGCCCCGGATGAGGGATTCCACTTGAGGTCCCATCACGGTGGGGCGAGCCTGATGAGCCTGGGCAGCGTCGAGTTGGCTCTGCCGCACCTCGTCGGGTGTCGTGGCGTTGAAGCTCTCGGGAATCACGTTGCGCGATGCTGGGTTCTTCACGGCCTCCTCGGCAATCTCCTCCAGATGCCTGGCCGTGGGCCGTGCCCAGGGTTCTGCCTCCAGGCACTTCTCCAGTGTGCGCTTCAGCAGGGGCGAGAAGTTGCCGGGCAGTTCGGGCACGTCGGCACCCTTCTTCTGTAGCAGGCCGCCGTCGTTGCCGAAGGGCAGGTCGCCCGAAAGCATTTCGTAGGCTGTAGAGCCGAGCGAGTAGATGTCGTTGGCCATGATAGGCAGGTTGTTGCGCGAGAAGCGCTCAGGGGCCATATAGGAGATGGTGCCTGCCGAGAGCAGCTCTTTCTCCTGGTTCGACACGCGGCTGAGCGACTGCTTGGCCTGTGTGCTGACACCAAAATCGGTCAGCATATAGTCGCCGGTGTCACTCAGCAGAATGTTGGCAGGCTTGATGTCCTGATGCAGGATGGGCGGGTTCATCGCGTGCAGATAGTTCAGGGCACTGGCACAGTCGCGAAGCAGCTTCCAAGCCTCGTCCTCGGTCATCTTGCCAACCATCTTGCCGATGTTGCCCTGCTCACAGTAGGGCAGTATCAGGTAGGGCCGGTTCTCCCATGTGGCGAAGAAGAGCGGGCGCAGCAGGTTCTTGTGGTTGGCATTGACCATCAGTGCAAACTCGTGGGTCAGCATCTCGTTGCCGTCCTCGTCAATGCCGTTTGTCGGGTTATATATCTTCAGGGCCAGTGTCACGCCTGTCTGCGTGTCCTTCACTTTCCATACCTCAGAGAAGGCACCCTGGCCGAGCAGTTTCTCCTTTTCGTATCTTCCGTCGATCATTTGTATTAACAATGTGATTCTTATTGCGTGCAAAGTTAATAGTTTTTTTTCTATCCACCAAATTTTTTAGGTTTTTATCCCAATCATCTTGTTATTTCGAATATTTTTCTTAATTTTGCCGCAAAAATACACAAAGGAAGGTAAGAATAAATGAGAGACTTTGCAGCAATAGACTTTGAGACAGCCAACCATGAGCGGACAAGCGTTTGCTCTGTAGGCGTGGTGATAGTGAGGGATGGTGAGATGGTGGATTCCTTCTACTCTTTGATTAAGCCCGAACCCAACCACTATGATTATTGGAATACACAGGTGCACGGGCTCACTTGCCAAGATACAGATAATGCCCCCGTATTCCCCGAAGTGTGGAAACAGATAGAGCCGATGATTAAGGGCTTGCCCCTGGTGGCTCACAACAAAGCCTTCGACGAAAACTGTCTGAAGGCAGTGTTTCGCTGCTACCAGATGGACTATCCCGACTATCCGTTCTACTGTACCTGCATAGCCTCCCGCAAGACTTTTCCGCAGGCCGAGAACCATCAACTGCACACTATTTCTGCTCTTTGCGGCTATACCCTCGAAAACCACCATCATGCCCTTGCAGATGCTATGGCCTGTGCATGGATAGCGAGGGAGATATTGCCATATTGACATTTTTGTTTAAATGATGACGCCGGCCTTCTTCAGTTCTTCTGACATCTGCTGCTGTAGCTCTCGGGCCTTCTGGGCGGCCACCTGTGCGAAGTCCTGCTCCTTAGAGGCATAGATGATGCCACGGCTGGAGTTCACCAGTAGGCCGCAGTCCTTGGTGATACCATAGCGGCACACTTCCTCCAGACTTCCACCTTGGGCTCCTACGCCTGGCACGAGCAGGAAGTGGGTGGGGGCCACGCGGCGGATATCCTCGAACATACGGCCCTGAGTGGCACCGACGACGTACATCAGCTGCTCGTCGGTGGCCCACTGCTGCGACTGCTGTATCACCTTCTCGAAGAGCCGCACCCCCTGGGCATCCTCCACGAGCTGGAAGTCGTGAGAGCCTTTGTTGGAGGTCAGGGCCAGCAGGACAACCCACTTGCCCTCGTAGCCGAGGAAGGGTGTCACGGAGTCCTCACCCATATAGGGAGCCACGGTGAGGGCATCGGCCGTGGCCTGGCCCTCGAAGATGCCCTTGGCATACATCTTCGACGTGTTGCCGATATCGCCGCGCTTGGCATCGGCGATGATGAAATGGTGGGGGTGTTTCTCCTTCAGATAGGCGATGGTCTGCTGGTAGGCATAGAGTCCGTCGATGCCATAGGCCTCGTAGAAGGCCAGGTTGGGCTTGTAGGCCACGCAATAGGGTGCTGTTGCATCGATGATGAGCTTGTTGAAGGCGCAGATGTACATCGACAGGCGGTCATCCTCATCCTTGCATTGGTCATCAACGAGTTTCTTCACGGCCTCTGGAATCTTGTCGATATCCGTGTCGAGTCCTACGCAGAGAAACGACTGTTTCTCGCGGATTTGCTTAATGAGTTCATCTCGTGTCATATCTTTTTCCAGTATTTAATTTTCAAAGTTCCGTTTCTTTCATGCGTTCTGCATTCTCTGCCACGGTGAGGGCGTCGATCATAGCCTGGATGTCGCCGCCGAGGAAGCCCTGCAGGTCGTGGGTGGTGTAGCCGATGCGATGGTCGGTAACCCGGCCCTGCGGGAAGTTGTAGGTACGGATCTTGGCACTACGGTCGCCTGTCGAGACGAGGCTCTTGCGGCGCGAGGCGATGTCATCCATATATTTCTGGTGCTCTTTGTCGTAGATGAAGGTGTAGAGACGACTCAGGGCGCGCTCTTTGTTCTTCGGTTGGTCGCGCGTCTCGGTACACTCGATGAGTATCTCCTCGGTTTCGCCGGTGTTGGGGTTCTTCCACATATAGCGCAGACGGACACCCGATTCCACTTTGTTCACATTCTGACCTCCGGCACCCGAGCTGCGGAAGGTGTCCCACTTGATTTCTCCTTCGTTGACATGCACCTCGAACTTGTCGGCCTCGGGAAGCACGGCCACGGTAGCTGCCGACGTGTGCATGCGTCCCTGAGTCTCCGTTGCCGGCACACGCTGCACGCGATGCACGCCCGACTCGTACTTGAGCGTTCCGTAGACGTCGGCACCACTGACGGCAAAGTCGATCTCCTTATATCCGCCGACGGCACCCTCCGATACGCTGGTGATAGAGAGGCTCCAGCCCTTGGAGTCGCAGAAGCTCTTGTACATCTTAAAGAGGTCGCCGGCAAAGAGACAGGCTTCGTCGCCGCCCGTACCGGCACGTATCTCCATCTGCACGTTCTTGGCATCCTCTGGGTCCTTGGGTATCAGCGCAATCTTTATTTCTTCTTCAAGTTTTGGTTGAAGGGCCTCGTTGGTGGCCAGCTCCTCGCGGGCCATCTCCTTCATCTCGGGGTCATCCTCGTTGGCCAGGATGTCCTTGGCCTCACGGATACCGTTCAGACAGGCGATGTAACGCTTGCGGGCATCCATGATGTCGACCAGGTCCTTATACTCCTTTGTCAGCTTCACGAAGCGCTGCTGGTCGGCTATCACGCTGGGGTCGGTTATTAGGGTCGACACCTCCTCGAAGCGGGCCTCCAGACCGTCGAGCTTTTCGAGTATGCTATTGTTTGTTTCTGCCATATATTAAAGTAACCATTATTCATTATTCACTATATTTTCCCGTACCCTTACAGGCATCACAGGTGTAGAGACCGTCGGGTGACTTACCCATGCCAGAGCAGACGGGGCACTTGCCTTGCTGTTTCATTTTCTCGCGCTCCTTGGAGAGTCTTTTGTCGTCGCCCTTGTTGCGCTGATGGTTGGTCTGTGCATTCTGCAAGCCCCCTTGCAGGTTGGTGGCCACCGCCGGGCTCACCCAGTCCTCCACGAGGGTAGAGCATCCTGCGAGAGGCAGCATGGCGGATACTGTCAGGAGCGTCTTAATAGTCGAACGTTCCATACTCGCTCTTGATGGTCAGGCTCTTCTTGCCTTCGTCGATGTGTCCGACAATCTGAGCATCGATATTGAACGACTTCGAGATGGCGATGACCTGTTCGGCCAGTTCATGACGGACGTAGATTTCCATGCGGTGGCCCATATTGAACACCTGGTACATCTCGCGCCAGTCGGTGCCCGAGCAGTCGTGTATGGCCTGGAAGAGTGGGGGAACGGGGAACATCGAGTCCTTCACCACTCGGCAGTTGTCGCCGACGAAGTGGAGCACCTTGGTCTGGGCTCCGCCCGTGCAGTGTACCATGCCGTGGATCTCCGGGCGCAGTTCGTCGAGGATCCGCTTGATGACGGGGGCATAGGTGCGGGTGGGGGAGAGCACCAGCTGGCCCATGTCGGGAAGCTCGGCCGACTGCTGTAATGCCTCAGTATACGGAACGGAGTCGGTAAGGGCATACTTGCCGCTGTACACCAGCTCGCGGGGCACGGCGTGGTCGTAGCTCTCGGGATATTTCTCGGCCAGGTACTTGGCGAACACGTCGTGACGGGCCGATGTCAGTCCGTTGGAACCCATGCCTCCGTTGTAGCGATGCTCGTAGGTGGCCTGCCCCGTGGAGGAGAGTCCCACGATGACGTCGCCGGGGCGTATGTTGGCATTGTCGATGACGTCGGCGCGACGCATACGGCAGGTGACGGTAGAGTCAACGATGATGGTGCGCACCAGGTCGCCCACGTCGGCCGTCTCTCCTCCCGTGGGCCAGATGCCGATGCCCATCTCCCGCAGTTCTGCGAGCAGCTCGTCAGTGCCGTTGATGATGGCGGAGATGACCTCGCCAGGAACGAGCATCTTGTTGCGCCCGATAGTACTCGACACGAGGATGTTGTCCACGGCCCCCACGCAGAGCAGGTCGTCGGTATTCATCACGATGGCATCCTGTGCGATACCTTTCCATACGCTCAGGTCGCCCGTCTCACGCCAGTACATGTATGCCAGGCTCGACTTGGTACCGGCTCCGTCGGCATGCATGATGTTGCAATACTCCGGGTCGCCGCCCAGTATGTCGGGTATAATCTTGCAGAAGGCCTGCGGGAAGATACCCTTGTCGATGTTCTTGATAGCAGCATGAACATCTTCCTTGGCGGCACTCACGCCGCGCATCATATATCTGTTGTCACCTACCATGATATTTACTATTTACGGATTTACTATTTACTATTTCTACGGCGTCTCCCATCTCTCAACTATAGACTCTCTTTGCCATGCCAGAACTCCCACGATGCGAAGGCCTGTAGCAGGAGCATCTCCAACCCGTTCTTCACGTCGGCCCCCTGTTCGGCTCCCTTCTGCATGAAGAGTGTCTGGTCGGGATTGTAGATCAGGTCGTAGAGAATGGTGTGATAGTCCATAGCCTCATAGGGCAGGGGAGGGCACTCCTCGGTATTGGGATACATGCCTATGGGAGTGCAGTTGACGATGACGTTGTACTCCTTGATTACCTCCGGAGTGATGCTTTGGTACTGAATGGTGCCCGGTCTCTCGTAACGGCTCACGAATACAGGCTCCAGGCCGAGCTGCTTCAGTCCGTAGCAGATGGCCTTCGAGGCCCCTCCGGTGCCCAGTATGAGGGCCTTCTTGTGCCACTTCGGGTCGAGCATCGGTTCTATGCTTTTGGTGAATCCTATCACGTCGCTGTTAAAGCCTTTCAGCCGCGTCTTACCCCCTTCGTGAGTGACACGGATTACGTTGACGGCTCCAATGGCTCTGGCTTCTGGACTGATGGCGTCGAGGAAGTTCATCACTTTCTCCTTGTAGGGTATAGTCACGTTGAGCCCCTTCAGGTTGGGGTTCTTGTCGAGAATCTCGGGCAGAATGTCGATGCTCGGTATCTCGTAGTTCTCATACTTGGCGTTAATGCCCTCATCGGTAAACTTCTGGTTGAAGTAGCTAATGGAGAACGAATGCCCCAGAGGGTAGCCGATTAGTCCGTATTTGTCCACCATAGTGATATGAATTATAAATTATGAATTATTTCTTTGCCGTATAGAGGGTGCAGATGCCGAAGGTGAGTCTATCGAAAGAGGCTTCGCTGAATCCTGCCTGCCTGAGTATCTCCACCATCCGCTCACCCTGTGGGAAGGCCTCGATGGTACGCGTCAGATAGGCGTAGGCGCTGTTGTCGTGACTGATAAGTCGTCCGTAGACGGGCAGCACGGTGTGTGAGTAAAAGTGAAACAGCTGCCGCATGGGGAATCCGACGGGCGTTGTCAGTTCCACCACGCAAAGACGTCCTCCCGGTCGCAGCACGCGTTGCATCTCGCGTAGCCCCCTGTCGAGGTTCTCGAAGTTGCGAATGCCGAAGGCGGCTGTTACGGCATCGAACATAGCGTCGGGGTAGGAGAGTGCCAGGCAGTCCTGCCGCTCGAAGCTGATGATGGCATCCAGTCCCCGGGCTTTTACTTTCTGCCGTCCTATCTCCATCATTCCCTCACTGATGTCGGCCCCGATGAGCTTCTCAGGGCTTAGCATTTCTGTGGCGAGGATGGCGAAGTCGCCAGTGCCCGTGGCTATGTCAAGGATTGACTGCGGACGGTGGGGCGCCAGCTGGGCGATGGCCTTGCGCCGCCAGTAGCGGTCGATGTCCCACGACAGGCGGTGGTTCAGCTTGTCGTAGGTAGGCGCGATGTTGTCGAACATCTGCTCCACCTGCTCAGCCTTGCCTGCCTGCTGGTCGTACGGCTTTATCGACTCTTGCTGATAGCCCATAGCTAACTATTTTCGGGATAACGTTATAACGGGATTACGTGATTGGGCCAGCGGGAACTAACGGGTGGTCCTGCTTCCCAGCCAGCCCTTCACATTCATCTCAATGCGCTCGGCGATGTCGCCATCAGCCTCTGCCTTGTCGAATTTCTCGCCGATAATCTGTTCGTAAAGCTCTATGTAGCGGTCGCTGACGCTCTGAGCATACTCGTCGGTAATCTCGGGCATCGTCTGTCCGGGTTCGTTCATAAAGTTGTGGTCGATGAGCCACTGGCGCACGAACTCCTTCGACAGCTGTCGTTGGGGTTCTCCCTTGGCCAGTTTCTCCTCGTAGCCGTCGGCATAGAAGTAGCGGCTGGAGTCTGGCGTGTGGATCTCGTCTATCAGGTACACCTTGTCGCCACGCTTCCCGAACTCGTATTTCGTGTCCACCAGTATCAGTCCCTGTTTCTGGGCAATCATCTGTCCGCGAGCGAAGAGCTTGCGGGTGTACTTCTCCATCTGCTCGTAGTCCTCGGCCGACACGATGCCCTGTGCGATAATTTCCTCCTTTGAGATGTTCATGTCGTGACCCTCGTCGGCCTTCGTCGTCGGGGTAATGATAGGTTCGGGGAATCGCTCATTCTCCCTCATGCCGTCGGGCAGGCGTACGCCGCACAGCTCGCGGCAGCCATTCTTGTACTCGCGCCAGGCCGAACCGGTCAGAATGCCGCGGATGATCATCTCCACGCGGAATCCCTCGCACTTCAGGCCGACGGTGACCATCGGGTCTGGCGTGGCGAGTTTCCAGTTGGGGCAGATGTCGGTGGTAGCGTCCAGGAATTTGGCTGCTATCTGGTTGAGCACCTGTCCTTTGTAGGGGATACCCTTGGGCAGCACCACGTCGAAAGCCGAGATGCGGTCGGTAGCCACCATCACCATCAGGTCGTCGTTAATGTTATACACGTCACGAACCTTGCCGTGATACACGCTCTTCTGTCCATCGAAGTGGAAGTCTGTCTTTGTTAATGCTTTCAACATTGTTATATTTACTATTTACGGATTTACTGTTTTCTATCCTCGTGCCCCCGCTCCTTCGATTCCCTTTCTCTGTCAAAAGCCTCGTAGGCATTCACGATGCGGGTGACGAGCTTGTGGCGCACGATGTCGGAGCGATCGAGGTTGACTACTCCGATGCCCTCCACATTATTTAATATATGTAGGGCTTCGATGAGTCCCGACTTCTGCGAGTGGGGCAGGTCTATCTGTGTCATGTCGCCAGTGATAATCATCTTCGTGTTCCAGCCCATGCGTGTGAGGAACATGCGTATCTGTGCCGGCGTGGTGTTCTGGGCCTCATCGAGGATTACCACCGCGTCGCTCAGCGTGCGTCCTCGCATGAAGGCCAGCGGGGCTATCTGTATCACGTGCTTCTCCATCATGTCCTGCAGCTTCACCTGCGGCAGCATGTCCTCCAGCGCGTCGTAGAGCGGCTGCAGGTAGGGGTCTATCTTGTCCTTCATATCGCCGGGCAGGAATCCCAGCTTCTCGCCGGCCTCCACGGCCGGTCGCGAGAGGATGATCTTCTTGGCAGTCTTCTCCTTCAGTGCCTTCACGGCCAGGGCTATCGAGAGATAGGTCTTGCCGGTACCTGCGGGGCCTACGGCGAACACCATGTCGTTCTTCTCGTATGCCTCGATGAGCCGCTGCTGGTTCTGCGTGCGTGCCTTGATGGGGCGGCCCGACATGGAGTATACCACCACGCCGTCGGGCACGTCCTTCGTGCGATGGCCTCGGATGATGTCGAGCACGTCCTCCTCCTTGAGCGCATTGAAGCGCACCACGTGGTGCCTGAGTCGCTCCACGCTCTCTTCGAAAGCAGCCATCTGCTCCTCGTCGCCCAGCACGCGTATCACGTTGTCCCTGGCCACGATGCGCAGCTTAGGGTAGAGCGAACGCACTATCTGCAGGTTCGCATTGCCAACACCGTAGAACACCACGGGGTCTATATCTTCCAAAACCAGATGCTTCTCAATCACCTTTTTTTATTTTGCCTGCAAAATTACAAAAAATCTTCGTAACTTTGCGCCCGAATTAAGAAAAATATCGATGAAGATTACAAAAAATGCATATTTGCGTGCGTTCGCACTCACAGTCCTCTTGCTTGCCATCGTCAGATGGGTCTTTCCGTCTGTCGCCGAACCCCGTGTCATAAAGCAGCCTGCGGCCTCTGTTGATACCGTGGCGGCAGTATCAGGGAAGCCAACTTCGGCGGCAGCAAATTCTTCACTCTTCACTCTTCGCTCTTCACTCAAATTCCATCCCATCCGCTCCGTTCCCAGCTATGCCGAGGCCTTTCCCGACACCAACAGCGTTCAGCTCGCAGCCGCCCGCCAGTGGGGCGTCAGCCCCGTCAAAAACCGTGAGGATGCTGAGATGCGCAAACGCGAGCTGGTATACATTGGCTCCAGCCCGTACTACCACGTCGATCCACTGTATTCCAGCATCCCGTATCTCGTGCCGCGCGCTGCAGTGCTCCTTCAGGACATCGGACAGGCTTTCTTCGACTCGCTCTACGTCAAGGGCGTGCCGTTCCACCAGCTGATTGTCACCAGCGTGCTGCGGTCACAAGAAGATGTTGAGAAGCTGCGCCGTCGCAACGGCAATGCCACCGAGAATTCATGCCATCTCTATGGTACCACCTTCGACATCTGTTACAACCGCTACCGCACCGTTGAAGATCCCGAAGGCCCGCACCGTCGCCAAGTTCAGAACGACACGCTCAAGTGGGTTCTCTCCGAAGTGCTGCGTGACATGCGGCAGTCCGAACGCTGCTTCATCAAATATGAAGTTAAGCAGGGATGCTTCCACATGACGGTGCGATGAACAAGCGTATCAGATATTCAAGCTACTCCATTTGATTTAACCCTCCATTTTTTACGAGAATCAGCATTATGATAAATAGGGCTAGGCAAATACATTCTTATAAGTTCAGGGATGCCACTCATTAAACCTAAATGCTAAGACATATTTTCACTCTAAATGCCTTTATTTATAGGGCGAAGCGCGTTAATCTTCCAAAATCGTTTCCGTATATCGGCATAATTTCGTATCTTTGCACACAAATTCCAAATCTCCAACGATATGAATGCTCCCAGCCTTGACCTTGTAGAATACATAGAGACGAAGATTCTTCCCCGCTACGCCAACTTCGACCGAGCCCACAACCTGGAGCATGTCACCCGGGTCATTCGACGCTCTATGGAACTGGTGAGGATTACCGGTGCCGACATCAACATGGCATATACCATAGCAGCCTATCACGACCTGGGCATGTCAGGGCCACGGGCCATCCACCATCTGACGGGCGGCAAGATACTCGCTGCAGACGCCCGACTGAAGCGATGGTTCTCGGCAGAACAAATCAAGATTATGCGCGAGGCCGTGGAGGATCACCGTGCCTCTGCCAGCCGTGCCCCCCGCAGCCTCTACGGTAAGATCATTGCAGAGGCCGACCGCGACATCGACGTAGACACCGTCATACGGCGAACCATCCAATATGGCCTGTCCAACTATCCCCAGCTCGACAGGCAAGGACAATGGCAGCGCTTCAAGCAGCACATGGACGAGAAGTACTCTGCCAATGGCTACATACGCCTGTGGCTCCCCCACTCTCCCAACGAGCAGCAACTCAACCAGCTGCGCCAACTGATTGCCGACACGACGAGACTAAAGGCAAGGTTCGACGAGATATTCAACGCGGAAAATGAAAAGCCGTAAGCCCTACCTCAGATACATATAATAGACGTACCCCAGCACCACTGCCAGCACGATGAGCACCACCGAGCGCACCAGGCAGCTCACCACCCTCTTCACTATCAGGAAGGCCACCACGATGGCTGCCAGCATAAACAGATAATAACCTATATTCTCCATAAACTAAACTCTTACCTCTCTTACCTCTCACCTCTTATTAAAACAATTTCCTGAACGCCGTCGGTATGGGTGTCTCAAACTCCATCGGCTCCCCCGTAGCAGGATGGGTGAAGCACAACAGCCAGGCGTGCAGACAGAGGCGGTGCAGCGGGTCGTCGCCATTGCCATACTTCGTATCGCCGCATACGGGATGGCCCATGTCGGCCGAATGCACACGGATCTGGTTCTTCCGCCCCGTCTCCAGTTTGAACTCCACCAGCGAGTGGTCGGCCGTGCGGTCGAGCACGTGCCAGTGGGTGACGGCATACTTGCCCCCGTTGTCGACAGGCGAGGAATAGGTGACGTATGCCTTGTTGTCCTTCAGCCAGTTGGCCTCGGTGCCGTCATCCTGCTCCATCTCACCGGAGCAGACGGCCACGTAGCGGCGGTCGTAGACGATATCATGCCAATTATGTTCAAGTATCTGTTCCGTATCCATGTCCTTGGCGTAGACCATCAGCCCGCTGGTGTCTCGGTCGAGCCGATGCACCACGTGGGCCGTACACTTCTGGCGCGACTTCTTGAAATAGTCGTCGAGCACCGACTTCACGTTCAGCGTCGAGTGGCCGGCAGCCATCGAGAGGATGCCCTCGGCTTTCTCCACCACGATGAGCCAGCGGTCCTCGTAGACAATCTTCACCCACCGGCTCTTGAAGCCCTGCTGGTTGCGCTTGGTCTTGCTCACCGCCACCTTCATGCCCCGCTCCAGGGGGAAGTCGAACTGCGACACGGTCTTGCCGTTCACCTTGATACCCCGGCCCTGAAGCGTGGCCTTGATCTTGGTCTTCGTCTGCTTCACATTTTCGAAGAGCCACTCCAGAAGCGGCTTCGGCTCACTGACCACATAATGGTCGTACTCGCCCTCACGGCTCTGTCCTGCATTGTATCTCATAATCCTATCTTGATTGTTTTCTTGCCATTCTTAATAATGTAGACGTTGTTAGTCGGCATACTGACGCTCACTGACTGTCCGGAAGTCTGTAGCTGCCGGAGCAGCCTGCCGTCGAGGCTGTAGACGCTGATGTCGCCAGGCTCGGCATTGTCGATGTAGAGCATATTGCCGACGGCATGAACGCGCAGTCGAGCGGCCCCGCCGACACTTCCTATACCGTCAGCCCCTTTCTGTTCGAAGGCGATGCGGATCTCGGCATCCCCCTCCAACGGTCCGGTGGCGAGGATCTGGTAGTCGGCGAGTCTGTCTGTGATGTCCGCGCCGTTGAGCGTTATGCTGTTCACCTGCCAGCCCTCATCGGGGGTGACGGTGAACTCCAGGCTACGGCCTTTCTCTATGCCCAACGCAACATCGCCGAGGTCGGCCTGACGGATGGTCACCTGCACCAGCTCCGGGGATTCTATCATTGATTGGAAGCCTGCATAAAGTTTGACGTCGTTGTCGACGACAAACGTATATACACTATCCCGATGGAGCTGAACGTTCGTGTAATTGTCGTCGGTGAAGTTGAGCCATATCACGGAGTCACGCTCATTCTTCGGCTCCTGTCGAATACTAACTGTCTCGCCCTCGGCAACGGAAAAGTGCTCGCCGCCGACACACTCGCGGCCATTCCAGAACAGGCGTCCATGACCATGTACAGAGATGTCGGCATAGAAAGTATACACCTCAGGCTCAGCCTCCTCTATCTGTTTGAACTGTCCCCACGCCTCGTGCTGGGCATACAGCTCACGACTCCCGGCAGGCACCACAAGCGTCACCTTGTCATACACCTCGTAGAAGTCCCACGGGGTGATATTCTGCGGCACGCGCTGCTTCACCTCCAGCCGCTTCACAGCCGACGCTCCATCGATGATACCGATCAGATGGTCGATACGCAGTGGCAGCGTGAGCGACTCCAGCTGCCTGCAATCATAGAAGCAGGCCCCACCGAGTGTGGTCAGCATCTCGGGCAGCTCAATCTGCCTCAGGCCACTGCCGAGGAATGCCTCCGGTGCGATATAGGTGATCTGCCTGTCGAGCTGAATACTCTCCAGACTGCTGCATCCCTCGAAGGCATTGCTCCCAATGGAGGTCACACCCTGGGGCAGCTGTAGCGTTGTCAGCGCCGGGCAGCCATGGAAAGCCCTGGTGCCCACAAAGCACGCAATGTAAGAATCGGTCTGAATCAGGCTGCCCTTGAATACCACCGACTCCAACGACTGGCAGTTCCAGCACATCTCTTCAGGGACGGCTACCAGCACATCGCCTTCGACAGTGACAGACTTCAGACGGTCGCAATGCCGAAACACGCCGTCGCCAAGCTTCACCCGTCGGCTGGCGAGGCGGACTACCGTTACACCGCTATAGTTGAAAGCCCAGCGGCCTATCGACTCCAGCCGTTCGGGCAGCACGACCTCGCCGAGCGAGCTGCAGCCCGCAAAGGCATCTTCGCCGATGGTACGCAGGCTGTCGGGCCAGGCATCAATCTGTAGCTGCTTACAGCCGTTGAAGGCCTCGCTCCCGATGACCCTCAGACCCTTTGGCAGGTTAATCTGCCGGAGCGACTCACAGGTCACGAAAGTTCTATAGCCAATGGTCTCAATAGTCTCGGGCAGTATGACGCGCCGGATGATGCTCCGGTTGGTATAGGGTATAAGACTGCCGCCGACGGCTGTCACCGTCAGCTGGTGCCCCTCATAGTCTACCGTGGCGTTCACCGTCAGTTCCTCGCCAACATGGTCTATCTGCTCGAGGGTCACCGTCGTCGGCGACGTGAGGGTGTAGTGTCGGCCGTCAGCTTCGAAGTCGAAGGATTGTGCCTTAATCTCGACAACAGCCGTCAGCAATAAGGCTGCTGTCAGTAGTATCGACGGATATATTCTCTTCATGCTCATATACACCTTATTTATTATATTTAACCTCCAGCATGGTGTTCTCAAAGATGTTGCCGAACTGATAGTAGCCGTCATGCTTCGGCCAGAAGGCATCCCAGTAGGACTCCGGCGTGCCGTTGAAGAAGGCTTTGGCAGTCGCGCCCTCCCTGGGGCGGATGGCTGCCCTGATGTAGTCGTACATACCATAACGGATGCCAATGCCCCCACCCTCGCCCTGCCGGACGAAGAGCTGACGAGGTTTCAGACTGAAGGTCACGTCGATGTCTGTATCTGTATCGATGGCGTGGATGACATAACGGTTGTCGCGCACCGCATAGGGAGAGATGCTGTCGCCATTGAGCACCAGACGGGTCACCTCCGTTTCCGATTTGAGGTAGGCCCAGCCGATGACGGGCGTAAAGGTCAGCTTCAGGTCGTTGCCTCGCACGGCTTCAAGCCACAGGTCGGCGGTCTTGCCTTCTGAGCCCTGCACCTGCCGTCCGTTGGTGGAAACCGTGCCCAGGTCGTTGCAGCGGATGTGTACGTCAACCGTCTCCACGCCGCTATTGTCCTCCACGATGTTGGCAAATGCGCTCCAGTCCTTGTGGTGACGGTAGGTGTTGCGCGTCATGGAGGGCACGCGCAGCGTTCCAAAATATTTCATGGCGTTGGCGAAGTAGTTGCCATCCTTCATCTTCAATGGTTCCTCCCGACGGCACTCTATCAGCCGCAGACCACTGCAACCCATAAAGGCACTGCCGTCGAGACTGGTGAGCGTGGCCGGCAGCACCAGCGACGTGACAAGCTTACAGTCCGAGAAGGCCAGCTGCCCGATCGTCCGGAGGCTGTCGCCAAGCACCAGACTGGTAATGGGGCATCGCCAGAAAGCACTCCGCTGTATCTCCCTCACACCCTTCGGCAGCACGGCCGACTCCAGGGCCTCGCACATGAAAAAGGCTGCCTCGCCAACGACCTCAAGGCGTGCGGGCCATCTCACCTGTCGCAGGTTCGGACACTTATAGAACGCATTCGGGCTGATGGTGGTGATGGCATCCGGCAGCGATACCGAACTGACCCGCGCCCCCCAGAAAGCACCGTTCACCATCGTGTTCACCAGGTAGCGCTTCCCCTCATACTCGATACTGTCGGGGATTACCACATCCCCCTTGCATCCTTCGTTTTTGTCTATCTGAGCCGTACTGTCAGAAGTCAGCGAATAGCTGACTCCACCGACCTTCACAACGGTCTGGGCCACCGTCTGCAGAGCAGACAGCAAGACAACGGCAATCAATGTTTTACACTTTTTCATCCTATTTCCTTTATTTCGCTGCGCTACACGCGCTCTATATGGCACTCATGCTTCTTCTGCTGCCTGTCATAATTGATACCCACCAGCAGCAGATTGTCCGTATAGTCCGAGATTTTCGCAGGATACTGTTTTCGTCTGATCTGACTGATGGCCGAATCGGCATCCTTGTCGTATTTCAATTCCAGCACGATGGCAGGAGAGTCAACATTCTTCCGGGGGATGAGCACAATGTCCGCAAAGCCTTTGTCTGAAGCCAGTTCACGATGCATGATGTAGTCGTTCTTGGCATAATAATAGGCGATACTCAGCACGCAGGCCAGCGAATTCTCATCATTGTAGGAAAGGATACTCGTATGCTCGTCGTGAGCTGCATCCACGCCACGGGCCACAGCCTCCTCGTCACCCTCGAGCGTTGCCTGAAGCAGCCGTTCCGACTGTTCCAAAGCTTTGACCACATGCTTCCATCCAGTATCTTCCACGGCATTGGTCAATTCGCCTGCAACTTCCCAGTTGGGGATGTAACACACTCGACGGGTTCTGTCATACGACAGATATCCCAAATGAATCAATACCGTCAGAACATCATCCCTGCTCTGTATGATAGACACGTCATTCTGAAACTTGGTGGTATTAACCTTCACCCGACCTCCACTAAGCAGAAAGACAACATCATCTTTCAGGCCATCAAAATTCATCTTGATATAGTTTGCCACAGCTTCGTAAGCGCCAGTGGCCGCCCAATAGCTTGAACACCACTTCCTACGTAACGCCTGCATCACACTATTAGGATTGAACATAGAACATTCGCCGCCTATCTGATAACCATCGTACCACTTCTCCAGCTCATCTAAGTCAAACCCGTATTTATCAGCTAAAGTCATTACTTCTGTCTTGGTGAAACCGAAAAGTGGAGCCATTTCGCCAGGGTCAATCATCGAGTACTCAATGAAATTATTGAGTGCCGACTCCGTCTTGTATTTCTTCACGGGCAAGATGCCTGTCATGTACACACCCGCAAAGATCTTAACGCCATCAGAACCCTTAAACATGCGACGCAACCAGCTTACATAACTATTCATTGTGGCAGAACCTGGGGCAAACTCTCTGCAGATGGCATCCCACTCATCGATGATAAAGAAGAACTGCTGATTGATGGCAGCATTAACCCTGATGAGATACTTCATCAAGTCATCATCCTCACGGACAGGTACATCGGGAATTGCCGTATGAATATCTTCGATGAGCTCCGAGTCTATATGCTCTAAGATACTGTCATCATGAAAGCGGGTAACGAATGCTGTCATGTCCAAATAAATCACGTAGAACTGATTCAGATACTTCTCAAACGACGGGTCTTGTGCAATCCTCAAATCTGCAAACAGACTTCTGGAGTCACACGACCGGTCATAATATGCATTCAGCATCTTGGCCGCCAGCGACTTGCCGAAGCGACGGCAACGCGTGACACACGTAAACCTCCGTTCGGTGTACAGCGTAGCATTTACAATTGCTATCAGTTCCGACTTATCGACGTACTCGCCATTGCGAGCCGACTGAAATCCTGCATTACCAGTATTGATATATGTTCCCATCTATGAATCCCTTACTTTTTGTGGCAAAGATACAACGAAATGAGCAAAATACCAAGGGAAAAATCATTTTTCTTTGTATTTTCCCAAAGCTTTTTCATTTAAGTCTTTCATTTGACAGTCTTTTTATGGCCACACGCGAGGCTTTGCAGCCACGAAGATGCTCTTATGGTAACATTTAATGCCTATTCCCCATCCTTCCGTTGCTCTCAACGGGATCTCCTGACTTCATCACTTTCTGCGCCATTAAATAGCGCACATTGAAAATCAGGGAGTTACAAAAATAATTTGGTGGCGCAGGGTGGCGCAAGCAAAAAAATGCTTACCTTTGCACCATGTATATACGTAAGAAGAAGAACCGCTCTGGCAGCATTACCGTAGTTGCCGTGAGTAAAGCGAGAGGATATTATAAAGAGGTTCGCAATTTTGGCACGGCTGAGTCTGCCGATGAGGTGGCCTGTCTCTACACCAAAGCCCTGTGCTGGTTGAAGGCCAATGGCAACCAGCTGTCACTGGATTTTGATGATGAACTCGGACGCGAGCGTGAGGAAACCGCCCGTGTGGTTGACAACATGGATGCGGTGCTTCTGAACGGCACCCAGTTACTTCTGAACTAGGGTGTAAAGTTATGACCGCTTGCGCCGTCAATAAGTGGGTGATAAAGCTGATTCAGTCATCTTATCCATCTATCCCACTATGATTTTCCTCAACCGTCTGTGCATCAGCCGTTTAATCATAGATGGTTTGTACTTTATCCATCTATGTACCATCTATATCCATCTATCCATCGCCGGGATACTGCCTGGTTTGCCCTATAGGCACAAGTGATTTTGCCTATAGGCGCAAGAACTTTTGCCTATAGGCGCAAGAACGTTTAGACCGTCCAAAGCGATAGCTTACAGACTGCTTGCTCCGATTTCAGCCTGTCCTCTACCGCAGAGAAGGCTTTATACTAACGACAGAAGCAGCCTATGAGGCTAAAGGAGCCTTAGATAGTGTTAAACTGAAATCATAGAGGGTACATAGAGGGTACATAGATGGATAAATCGCTATCCGTCTACAACTAACCAGTTGACACGCAATATGTTATGGCAAACAATAGAGGGGATAGACGGTTTTTTATGATATTCTTGATTGCGTAGGGTGTCTCTATCCCCATGCCATGCTCTGACACAGATAGACCGGAAGGGCTATGCCGAGAAATACCGCCTCGACGGGCGACCCGTCACCAAGATCGGCATCAGCTTCTCATCCGAGGAGCACAACATCACCGACTGGAAGGCCGTGCA
>CAMHUC010000025.1 GCA_946188155.1 uncultured bacterium
TTCTGGTAGTTGGTCTTGGTTTGCTGTACCTCGGCTTTAGCCTGCTTTTCCTTTCTATAATCCGCAAAACGATTTTTCTGGCCTTTCCAAAACGAAACGACCTTGATTCCAAGTCAAAAAGAAAAACGAAATGGTCTTGGAATTATCCAACACTCAAGCCAAAATCAAGCATCAAAAAAGCCTCGAAAATACTGATTATTTCGGGGCTTTTTTGTGCGCTAAAATTTGCTCAATCCAATTTATTTTTGTACCTTTGCAAACAGTTAAGTTGATGTTTTGTGTCCTCATACATTGAGGTCAAACTTGACGTTTTCATCACCTTCGAGAAGGCTTTTTGTCCTTTCGATGTTATTCTCGTAGATGTGAACATTTCCGAGGTTTAGCGTGATAGATTTCAAAGGCAAATCAATCTGTCGAGCCATCAAATAGAGATGGTAAATATCAGAAGGTAATCCCAAATTTGCGTCACTGCTTCGCTGATATGCAGAGACGACCAGTTCACCTTCGTCAATCTGGAACTGCACAAGACTGAGACAAGGTGCTTGGTTGCTCTCTGCGTTGGTCTCACCGAGGAAAAGGACATAATTCTTCGAATTCCGTTTCTCTCGGTTTATCTTCTCAATGAGTCTTGGCAGTTTCTCAAAATAGGTTGGATAGCTGTTGACCAGGATCGATCCGCAATAATCCCACCAGTTGATGCCGACATCACGGTATTTCTCAACCTGTCTTTCGCCCTTCATGAATAGCTGCAGTTCGCTTTTCAGTTTCTTCCTTGCAATGCCGTGGCTCTCGAAGATGTCGAGCAAATCGGCTGGTGTGAGTGAAAGCTGCTCGTTTAGGAGGTACTTGATACTTCCTTTTTTGTTTGTCTGGCACTTGCCATTTGCAAGCACCTTTGACAGAATTTGGTAATACTTGTTCATAGGCCATTATAATATTGTTAGAATGATGTTTAAGCGGCTTTATTATAGAGCATGATGTCGGTGTAGGTCGAACTGTAGTTCAGCGTGGCATTGAACTCAACACGCTTGCAGTTTCTGAACGGGTCGCCAAGGTCAGGGTGCTTGCCCATCCAGTCACACAGTTCGATGATGGATGACTTGTTAGAGGTAAAATAGACGAACTGATGTCCTGCCAGAACTGTCAGCACGTCGAGGTAGTCCGACAGTTTCCAATACATCTGATAGGTGCCGACCTCAGTGCTTAGATAAGGAGGGTCAACAAAGAACACCACCGTCGGGTCATCCTTATATTGTGCATACAGTTCCCTGTAGTCGCACGATGCAATCTCCAGCCCTTCCAGATAGTCCGGGCATTCCGGATAGCTCGTGGTTCTGATGTTGTTGTACAGAGCCTGCTTGCGCATTTCTTCGATGCTCAGGCGGTATTTCATAGAGAACATGATGTTCGACGATATGGTGATATAGTCCACATAGCCGTCGCGCTTCTCATATTTCTCAATACAGTCGAACACTCGCTCACGTTCCAGCCCTACTATGAGCTGATGGCGTTGCACTGTGGCCACTATCTCACGCAGTTCTTGAAGCAGCGCATTGGTCTGGCCGATGTGCTCCAGCCTATTGTGATAGCCGTCGAAGTCGTTATACACTACCTTTGAGTTTGGCTTCTGGCATTTCGCAATATGCGACAAAAGGCCGGAACCGCCAAACAAATCCACAAATGTTGTGCCGTCGGGGTAGGCCTTCAGCACCTTCACAAACTCTTTTACGAATCTCCGCTTCTGCCCCATGAAAGGGAGTGGAGCTGATGAATACTGTTTTCTCATTTTGCTGTCTCACTTGATTAAATCGGCTGCAAAGGTCGGAATAATCAGCGAGAGGAAAGAACAGCAGACGCAAATCATACTGCACGAGCCGTGCAGTCGGTTTCAAAATGCTTGATGATGCTATACACTTTGCGCTCACAGACCCCGTACTTATCAGAGAGGGTTGATACAATATAGGTCACCTTCTCGCCGCTCTCCAGCATACGCCTGTAGTCTGCATAAAGTCCTATAAATCGACAGTCATCCGTCTTGAATCCCACCGAAACGAGCCGATTTAACAGCTCCCTATGAAAGTTTAATACCTCAAATAATGTCATTTCAAAAAAATTGTTTACCTTTGCAGCGCCAATCATTATTATATCACACAAAAATGCCACAAGTGCGGCAGGAGGCTTAGCCCCCGGCTGCGCACTTGTGGCGTTAATGTGTTAATAATGATTGGCGTCTATATTAACAGGCCGGGGGCTTTTTTAGCCTGCCCCCCGAAGGCTTCATCAGGTCTCGTAGAGAGACATATCCAGTGCATCCTTCCGTTTCCGTCCGGCGGCCAGTGTTTCCCTGATATATAGCACCGTCTGCCTGTAGAACTCCGTCAGTTGGCCCAGGTTGTCAAACGTCTTATACACTGGCTGCTCGTCTGTACCCAGCTTGAATGTGACAGGCAGGGTCGCACCGCCGGTTTGCACGGCCAAGTCATGTTCTGCCTTATAGTCAAACTGGTTCTCGCTTGACAGCCATACCATATTGCCGTCATACTCAAACCCGGACAGGATGGCTTCGTCAGTCTGCCGGTTATACCAACCTACGATGGTTTTTCTTATTTCTTCTACTGTTGGCTTGTGCTGAAATTCTTCCTCCATATAGGTGGCAGCACCGTCCTCTCCTGGCTGCACGTCCCAGCGGATGCGCCACTTACCCTTGACGGGGTTCACGCACTCAACGAGACGCACGTCTGATGTTCCTTCGACTCTTCTCATATTATGTGAAAACGTATTTGGTTCTACCCTTGCCGAAGCTCTCCGTCTTGATGGTTGTCTCAAACGGCAAGCCGTCCGGCATTTCCCTAATCTGCGCGAGGATATTCTTCATTTCCTCGCTGTTGGTGAAGAACTTCTTTGCCTCGCCGTTCTGCTCGATGGCCACGATGCAGCGGTCTTCACCCTGCTCTGTCTTGATGCCCGTCTCGAAGTCCTTGACCACGATGGGCAGGTTTACCAGTTCCCTGATGCTCACTACAACACCGGGGAAGCGCTTCTTGCCGTCCTCCGGCTTGTAAGCGACTTTCAAATCCTTAAATGATTTCATTGTTTTGCCTGTTAATTTATTAAACAACTTGTTACAGTCGGCGTGCTTGGCCATTCCGTAGAAACTGGCCGTCAGCACTGCCCGCCTTTTTCTGCTTTTCACCTCGTGCATCTTCCTGGCCATCTTTTTCTTGATGCGCTTGCGCAGTTCCACATGCTCCGCGTCATAGATAACATAGCCCAGAAAGTCGATGCCCTCGCTTGTGGGGAATACGCGCTCATTGGCTTTCACCTCCAGCCCTATCTCCCTAACGCGCTCATGCACCGCGTCACGAATCATCCATAGTTCCGCTTTCGATTTACCAAGTACGACACCGTCATCACAATATCTATAGAAATACCGGATTCCGCACTCATCCTTCAAATAGTGGTCTAACCAAACAGACAGCAGGAGGTTTCCTAACCCCTGCGAACTCCTGAGGCCAATACTGATTCCCTCCGGCATCATCGTAATAAAGCCGTCGAGCATCTGGATCAGCCTCCCGTCCTTGAAAACCCTGCGGACACACTGCTTCAATACATCCTGGTTCACGCTCTCGTAGAACTTCCTGATGTCGAACTTGTAGCAGAACTGTGTCCCTTCCAGGTCTTCCTTCATGTCACGCCGTATGTACTCCAGAAGGTCGTGCATACCGCGCTCCTTGATGCTGGCCGAGGTGGTGCGTATGAAACGCCTCCTGATGTGCTTATCCACTACGGCCATAATGGCATGAACGCCTATGCGGTCGTACATCGTCAGCACCTGAATCTTGCGCAGTTTACCTCCCTCCACGATTTCCCGCTCACGGTAGCTGCTCACGGCAAACGTACCATTGCTTATGTCGGCGGTCAGCTTTGCAATTACCTCGTCCCTATGCTCAATCAGGTAGCGGCCCTGACGGCTTTTCTTCCGCTTTGTGCCGCGCAGCACCTGGTCGAAGGAGTCCGACATATTGCCGTACTCTACAATCTCCTCGATGATATGTCCTTCTCTGCGCATAGTTGCATTTTTGTTTATTACAGTGGCCTTGCGGCCTTCAGCCTTTGGGCCTGACTTCTTCGAGACTATAAAGCCCTACCAAACTCTACCCGTTCACGTGGTCTTTCAGCTTTCCAGTCATTGACTGCTGTTGCTGTGGCTCCCCTCCCTCGGCTCCACGGTGGGAACACGTTCCCCTTGTTGTACGCCGATTTGTTTTTATTTCGGTTGTAGTTCAGGCGCGACCCGACATTCGTGTTCGAATTCGACGGAGCGTTATTCGCATTCGCGTACGACACGCCGCCATTCGCATTCGCGTTGTTGTTGCCGCGATAGACCACACGGCCTATGAGAGGTTCTGCCGCTTTCAGGGTGCAAAGATACTCTTTTTTAGCCATATTTTACTCAAAATTTTCAAAATCCGACGGGCTTACGCCCGTATTGTTGATGTCCTCGTTCCTCGGACATGACGCTTTGTCGCTTCGCTCCCGTTTTGCGCTTCGCGCACGCTTTCTCGCTTTACGCTCACGCTGCCTCGACAATCGCCTTGTACGCTTCCACGCTCTGCGCTCTCACGATTTTCCCTCTGAAGGCCAGGCGCGACCCGACACTCGAGTACGAAACCGACGGAGCGTAACTCGCATTCGCGTACGACACGCCGCCATACGCATACGCGTGGCTGCCGCCGCGATAGACCACACGGCCTGCTGCAGTGCTCTGCCAATAATAATCGGGATAGTATGTTGTACTGCTGCCGTTCATGTTACCCACGGGCACCAGGTCCATATACAGACCGTGTGCCACACCTGTAATCCAGCCATCACTATCCTTCGCCTTTACCCAGCGCTCGCTGCCGTCCGGCATCCTGTATCGCCACCATCGGATCTTCCCGCTGGTGTTCGGAACGTCCACTAAGTCCATCATGTCGTACTTATGGCCATAGATGTTCTCATACCCCAGGCAGTTCGTGCTCGCTATCGTCGTGAAGGTCACCTGTCCCAGCTCGTTCACCGTCTTGTAGAAGGCTGTGCCCTGACCCTCCACGCCGCCGACGGTCTCACCGTTCGTGTTCACCGTGTCCTGCATTCCCAGCCGGGCCGTTGCGCCCGTCGAGCGGGCTGACGTGTGCGAACCTGCGCCGCACTGCATCTGGCTGTCACGCCGTCCGTATTTCGCAAAAAACAGGTTGCCGATGTCATTGTGCATCAGGCCGTCTATCAGCTGCAGACCGCGCTGCTGGGCATAGTAGTGGAAGTCTGTCCAGGGAAGGCTGTGTGTCGTCGAGCCGCTCACCACGCATGAGCGCAGCTGTGAGCCCACCGATGAACAGCCGCTCACGCCAAGCAGGTACTCGTCCGTCTCTACCCACTCAGGCTCCATGTCCTCTATACGCTCACCCTTCGCGTCCAGCACCACGTCGCTGTTGTCCGCTGAGTTCAGAACGGAGAACACCAGGTTTGCCGCTCCCTCCGGCACGTCCGCTATCAGGTACATGCCAGCCTCAAACCTCATGCCGACCGTTGAGACGATAATGCTCTCCAGTACCACACCGCTGGCATCTGTGAAAATGGCACCGGCCAAGTTCGTGCCGGGAATGCCGGGGAACCTTACTCGCTTATAGCCCGATACCGGCTGCATACATGCAGAGTAGCTGCTGTCTGCCGTATAGCTCGCCGACAGTGTCTGCTTGCCAGTCATTATCTTATAGCCCTGACGCACGTTGCCAGCAGCCCTGATGTCATCCAGCGTCAGCACGTCCACGTCGGGAGTTGCCGGACGTGTCTTCTTCACGCTGTAGCAGCTGTAGTGTTTCTGGTTCAGATAGTCGTTCACACCCTTCGTCCATCGGTGAGGCTCCAGCATCATCCAGTCACCCTCCGTGCTGTCCAGCTTCGCCTCAGTGCATTGGCTCACGTCCTGGGCGTCGGCGTAGTATCTGGAGTCGCTGTCGTGCAGGGGAAAGATGGTCATCTCGCCGTCCGTGTTGTTCTGCAAGGTCTCCACGCCGGCGTGGGTGATCGTCCGGCTCGTTGGCTTCTTCGTCAGCTTGGCCAGTACGCGGTGCCGCTGCCTCAGCAGACTGGCTATGTGGCCGCTCGGCACATAGTCCGTACCGAACTTGTAGCCCGTCCGGTTGTCCAGGTTGCTCACATTCGCATCGTCGCTCACCGAGTCGTCAAACTCAATCATCGTGTATTCCGGCTGCCTGATGGTCAGCTCCGGATATATCTGCTGATACTCCGCATAAAGGTTGTCATCAATATACTGTGAGGCCTCCACGTCACCCACCAGACCGCAGTAGTCATTTGTCACCGTGCCGTCGGCCTTCACCGCGCCAAGGTTCCTGAAACGCTCCAGCGTCGCCACGTCCACTTTTCCGCTCAGACCCTCCACGCGGATATAGCGCACGTTCGTCAGCCGACCCAGCAAGGCCGTCCAGTCCAGGCCGGGACACTCCGCAAACTCAAACCGCGTAATGCTCCCGTAGCCCTGAACCGTAAGCCCCGCATTCTGCAACAGGGGAAGATAGCGAAGGCGCAGCCGTGTCAGCGTCGAGGGGAGGATCAGCGTCTCAACAGGCGCACCTTCGGCCAGTGTCACCGTGCTCAGACCCGTGCCTCCGGCCCTCAGCACCTTCAGCTTCGTCTGTGCGCTCAGGTCGAGGCCGCCGCCACCACTGCTCACGCCCTGCTGCCCTGTCAGCACTATCTGCTCCAACTGGATGCAGGTGCTCAGTCCTGCCAGCACCAGGCTCGTCTGCATCTGTGTGCCACGCTCGTTGCTCATGTTCAGCACACGCAGCATGCGGCAAGCCTGAAGTTCAAAGTTGCCGCCGCACGACGGGCCGTCGCGCCAGTCCAGCTCAGTGATACGGCTCGCACCGCACAGGTTCAGCGGGTCGTTCAGGGCCAGCGTGCCCTCAAACGTCAGGCTCGCCGTCTCGCCCTTGTCGGCCTTCGTTGGACCGTCCAGGAAGTCGCCGTTGTTTGTCCTGTAGCCGTAGTAGTACAGGTCGCCGCTCTTGATCCTCACCGTGTCGGCAGCATCGCCGGCCTTGCGCGAGGCATAGAAAGTTATGCGGTCGCTCTGGTAGGTGGTAGTGCCATATCTCGCATCCAACAGTGCGCCCCTCTGCGTCAGGAAGGCCGTGCGGTGGCTCTCACGGTTGCCGGTCAGGCCGTACAGGTAGTTGTACTTCTTCACCTGTCCGTTCTCTACGACACCCTCCAGCAAAGGCTGCACGTACTTGAACCAGCCGCTCTCGTTGTACAGCCGCTCACACCAGTTGCCCATCTGCTCAACGTTGAACATTTCAAGCTGTCTCGCGTCGGTAAGCTTCGCACGCAGGGCGCTGGCTGCCGCACGCAGCTCCTCCTCAAAGTTCGCCAGTACCAGGCACCACAGCCAGGAGTCGTGACCCTCAAACGCCCATTTGCTTGCCTCTGCGTCCCATGTGTCGCGGGTGATATTGTAGAGGTATGCCATGAAGGCGTCGTTCCTAATCGACTGTGCCGTGTCGCCGTCGTAGTATGTGGCCCACCACTTCAGGCCGTCCCACGTTCGCCACAGGATATTCTTCGCCCTTTGGTCAACTGAGGCCCAGTAGTCCGTAAACAGGAAATACGTCAGCAGGTGGGTCACGTCGAAGTAGCTGCCTGCCTCGGCCTTGAAACGGGACGACACCCACTTGCTCTTGTCCCAGCCGCCCGTCGTGCCGTAGTCAGGGGCTTCCCTCATCGCAGCTGGGGTCACGTCATACAGCCAGCCCAGCCAGCGTTTCACCGCCGTCCGCTGGGCCTGCGTCGCCAGGTTCTTTTCTGCCTTGTACTTCGCGCCCATCTTCTTCTGGGCTACTGCCGTGTTGTAGTACACGTCCTCAGGGAAGTTGAACTCAAAGCCATCGTCAAATTTCGACTGCAGCTGGGCTTCCAACTCCTCGCTGCCCGCGCTCCCCGCACTCTGGAACAGGCAAATCTCGCTGCCGTTGTTCAATGCCTCAAATGCGATAGGACACGCTGGCTCGAAGCCGTCAACGCCCTCCATGCCGAACAGCTTGCCGCTCTTCGACTTCTCGTTGTTCAGGTTATATTGTCCGTAGTAGGTCAGCTCGCCGCCGTCCCTGTCGGCCACGAACAGGTCGCAGGGAATGCCGTCCACGGCCTGTCTCACGGTAATCTCCTGTCCGTGCTCCTTCTGCCATCGCTGTGGCGGGGTCAGCAGATCCAGATCTTTCATTATCTGGTCAAACAGCTTCGCGCCGCCGGTGTTCATCACCATCGACGAGTCAGAATAGTCGGCCTTCAGACAGAACAGGTTCATAGCCATGCCGCCGGGCCGCAGCGCATACTTCCGCCCGCTCACCAGCTCGCCGCCAACATATAGGCGTGTGTTCGCGCCGTCCTCAGGGCCTTTCGCCAGGTAGATGCGCCAGTTCTTTCGCGGATATTTCGTGCTCGACGTTCCCTGCAGCCGGAAGTAGTTGTTCTCCAGTACAAAGTCATACTGCTCACCAAAGGGTGAATACCAGTACATCTTTGAGGCCGTGAAGTCGGCCTTCTTGTCATTGGCGGCCACGGCATCCAGCACCGCGCTCTCCGGGACAATCACCATCACACCGCGACCACGGCTGCGCAAAATGTCGGCACTCACCCGCCCGTCCGTGCCAAGCACGGCGTTGCTCGTGTATTTGGCCTCCATCTCCTGCGCCGTCTGGCGGTCCACGATCCAGTTCCCCAGCTCCTCGGCACTGGTCAGCGCCCTGCCGTAGATGCGCACCGTTCGCACCTCCACATCGGCCCACGTCGAGTCTATCCTGATTGGAAGAGCCTCCTCCTGCATGAAGTCGCCCGTGTACTGGTCCACCTTCGACAGCACGCCGTTGATGTAGAGACACATCAGGCTGTTGCCCTCCCTCGTGTTCGCCGTGCTCCGCGTGTGGATGACGAAGGCCACCTTCAGCCACTCGTCGCTCGCCACCTCCATGGCCACGCCGATGGGGCGCTCCCGCTGTATTGTGTGTCCCTGCTCGTCCTGGTCGGGGGTGTCCACCATCTTCGTGTCGCCGGTGTACAGCTGCACCTGGCCGGCCTTGATGCTGAAACCCTTGCCGTAGCTGCTGCCGGCCTTCGGCTCCATGCAGTGTATCACGTCGGCATCCCTGTCCATCACGTTCGTCAGCCGGTATTCTATCTCTACCGTCAGACCGCTGCCCGTAGCATCCTGAAGGAACGGCCGCACGCCTATGGTCGCTCCGGCACCGTTCCTCAGCAGTAGCGCGTCGTTGAACCAGCCGCTCGACTTGAAGTCCACGCCATCCATCGTCGTTATGCCGCCCCAGTCCCCCGGAGCCGTTTCGCTGTTGCTACGGCCTGTGGCTGTCAGCTTCGTCTGCAGGCTTTGCGTCGCCTCGCCAACGTCAAGGCTGCTCTCCGTCACGTCAAGGAAGAACTGGTAGGTCGTGGCGCCGCACGTCAGCAGCACAGTCTTCCTGCCGCCGCTCATCAGCCGCGTAGTCCACTGCTGCACCTGGCGGTTCACCGTCATGCTGCTCACCGCCTGGCCGTCCAGCGTCACCGTCACTGCGCTCGTCGTGCTCTCAGCGTTCCACACAGCGAAGTCCTGCACCAGCTGGCCGTACTGCTCTGCCTCAACAACCGGCATGTAGTTCCCTCGGTATATCCTGCCGTCTTTGAACGTGATCCGAAGACCTATAAAAGGTCTGTCGCCACCGGCCACCAGAAAGTCCATCCACAGGCTGTCGCTAAGCAGACCGTCACGCTCGGCCACCAGCTGTATGTTGTGACGGCCGGACGTCATGCCTGTCGTGTCTATCGTGAAAGCGTCGTTGGTCGTGCCGCTCCTGGTTATGCTTTTGCTCTGGCGCTGCACGCCGTCCACATAGAGGGTCACCGTCTTGCTGCCGCTGCCGGTAACGGCAAAGGGAACCTCCACCGTCTCATTCTGGTAGCCGCCACGTTGCAGGGCTGCCGATATGTCGAAGGTCGAACTGAGGTTCAGCGTCACCACCTGAACGGTTGTATAGGCTTGCTTCGCTTTTGTGGCACCTTCTGCGTCTGTGCAGGTGGCTTTCACGTAGATGTCCACCGTTCCAGCCTGCAGGTAGTCCGTCAGATCGAGCGTGTCACTCGTGCCGGGTGCCACGTCATGCAGCGTCCCGTAGTAGGTCTGCGTCGTGCCGCGTCTCACGATGATCTCCACCGTCGCCTTCACACCGTCGCTCACGCCCTCGCCGTCCACATGGTCATAGCGCCATGTCAGCACACTCCTGCCACCTTCTTTCACCTGACTCTGGCTGACGGCTGCCGTCACCACGATCTTCGACACAGTGCCGTCGCCGCCGCCACCGCCGCCCATCGGTATCTCCACCTCGCTCAGCGACCGTCCGGTCTTGTCCGTCAGCTTCAGCGTCACCGTCCCGGCATCCTGGTCCACGTCGGCGTCAAGGCCGCTGCCGAAGCCGTCCTTCAGCTCATTGATAGCCTGGGTGGCGGCAGCGTTGCTCACGGCATTGGTGCTCGTCGCATCAAGGCTCTCGTCAACATCGATGGTGTCGATGGGAATATTCACGATGCCTTCGCCATTAGGCGTCTGCGCCACTCCGTTGATGGTGATACCCTTTACCTTGCCGGCCTCGCCAATGGCCTCCTGCAGCTGTCCTACGGCCTTGGCCACCGCACGATTCCCTATGGCGTTGTCGCTATTCTCAGAGAGGCTGGAGTCAACCAATGGCACACTGATCTCAGCCACGCCCCGGCTGTCCGTCGGGGCATCGGCACCGTTCACGCGGACACCGCTCAGCTTCTGGTCGGTCTTCGTTTCCTGCTCCGCAAAGCTGGACTTGATGCGCTCCTCCACGCGTCGTTTGTCGTAACCCCACTCGCCGTTCTCGTCAGTTCCTGCCCACGGGGTCTGCAGGCTTGGAATGACCTCGTCTATAACTCTCGGTTTCTTGCCCATAATCGTATTGTATTAGTTACCATGCCTCGCCGTGACGCCATGCCTCGCCGTGGTGCCAGCAGCCTATATACTCCAGAATGGCCTGTGCCGCCATCATCAGTCTTCTGCGGAAAGTGCTCATCTTCCCTGGGCCTCCCATCCCGCGCTCACGGCCAGGCCGTCCTCTATGCTCACCTCATACGTCCAGCCGGTTTCCCACTCAGGCTCGTCCACCCAGCGTACTGCCTCGTTCAGCGTCAACGTGAAGCCCTCGCCGCAGGTGAAGCGCAGCTGGTACTCATTCTTCAGTCCGGCTGTTCCGCCCGTCAGTGTCAGGTTAAGCCCCGTCACGCTGCCCCACACGTAGAGTTTGCCGGGCTCCACGCTCGCCGTCGTCTCGGTCATCGTCACTTTCAGCTGCTTCTGGCTCTCCTTCAGGTAGGCCACGCTCTGGCTGATACTCGTCATGCCCTGGCTCACGCTGCTCACGCTGCCAGCCAGCGCGGCCACCTCGTCGGCATTATGGTTCACCGCTGCTTTCACCTCATTGGCGTTGGCCGTCGTGAACAGGTCGCCGCGCACCTTGTTTGGATATTCTATCTTTTGTACTGCCATCGTTCGTATGTCATTTTAATGTCATTCTAACACGAAGCCCCACACCTCCGGGTCGTCAGTGGCCACGCCGAACACGTAGGGGAAGCCCTTCTCCTCGCCCAGTACGAAACCGCCACCCACCGCATCGCCGTCCACGGGTTCCTTGAACAGGTAGTCGAAGCCCATGCGCTCGGCAACCCGCTCACCGCCAATGCTCAGGGCATGGGTCAGCAGCAGGGGTACGTTCCTCATGCCCTTGCCGCTTGCCAGCTCCGGTACGTCGGTGTCGGCCACCTTCACGCGCACGGTCTTTCGTCGTCCGCTGCCGTCAGCCTCCTGGCGGGTTACGTGCAGGGTGATATGCTTCAGTGCCATCTCCTTATTCTGCTTTGTCAAGTAAGGGCAGCAGCTCACGCTTCACGATGGCCTTGAAGCCAGAGTCGATGAACGCCTTCACGTTCTGAGCCTGCTCCTTGTTCAGCTCCACCTCCTTCTTGTGGTAGATGTCATGGCCAAGGTCTGCTACTGCGATGTCCTGAGCATTCAGATACATCATGTTACCTAACTCCTTCGAGATGTCAACGCTCTGTGCGTTGCCCTCGATGTCCTTAATCTGGACTTTTGAAAAATCAATTCTCATAATTACTAATTTTGTCTGTTGATGATTCTCGCCGTATATTTTGTATCGAAGTTGTCGATAGTGGCTGTCCTCGATGAATCGTAGATAAGAAGGAACTCCAAGGAGTCGCCTGCTCCCATTTCCACTCTATTCCACTGCCCACTGTCCCAGTGCGTAATCAGCGGGTATTTGTTGTCGTTCCAAGGATATTCGTTGCTTGATGTCTTGCTGGTATTTCTTCCATACACATAGAAGTTGTTTGATCCAAGATTGGCGCATACCAAGAAACGGACGCAGAAATTCGTGCCGGACTCTAATCCTAACATAGTATATACGTCCGAAAGCGGAGGCAGTATAACCCCTGCTTTGCCATCGCCGCCATCCGCTGTAGAATTTATTATCTGGGTGTCGCCATTGGACGATGACAAATCATATATCGTGTTGTTCGCAGTTATTTCTTTCTTATAAAAAGTCCTAAATATGATGGATGTGTTCTGCCTTAGACAGTTATTTACATTGAGCCTACTGAAAACGCCTGTGCCTGCACTGACTGTATTTGACTGAATAGAACCGTCCGAAGCACTCAGAATGATATTGATTTCTGCGCTTTTGTCATCATAGGTTCCTGTGGGGCGCTTGGCGAGTGCAATACGGCCATAGTCATTACCACTAATGTTAAGACGAGCTCCTATCGTGGCAAGGTCACCACCCATTAATCCGTTGTTTGTTACGGCAAATCCCCTCCACAGATAACTTGAACCCCATGTACTGACAGCAGTGGAAGTCAGCACAACCTTGTTGTCGTTCGACTTCAGGGAGCCTGCAAAAGTGCCTGTTGCGCCCTGCAACTCTCCTTTGAAATACCCTGCTTCCGCATTGATGGTGCCCTTGACGGTAATATTGCCAGAAGCATCTACGGACAAGGTGTTGTCGCTTCCGTTGCTGATGGCAAAGTTTCCCGTCTTGAAATTGATTCTCTCAGCACTGATGGTGAAGTCCGTGCCAGTAAAGTCTATCTGGCTCGCGTTCAGACTCAGTGTGCTTGCCGTCAGGTCTATCGTCTGCCCCGAATATGTCAGTTGCCCGGCGTTCATTTTGACGGTGGCAGAAGTGAGGTCTATGCTACGCCCGGTGAATGTTATCTGGTCGGCATTAAGCTTTACCGTCGAGCCGGTCAGGTCAATGGTACCGCCGTTGAACGTCAGCGTCTTCCCCGTCAGCGCAAACGTGCCAGTACTGAAGTCCACATTACCGGCTGCCAGCTTCACCGTCGAGCCCGTCATGTCAATGGTACCGCCGTTGAACGTCAGCGTCTTCCCCGTCAGCGCAAACGTGCCAGTACTGAAGTCCACATTACCGGCTGCCAGCTTCACCGTCGAGCCCGTCATGTCAATGGTACCGCCGCTGAACGTCAGCGTCTTCCCCGTCAGCGCAAACGTGCCAGTACTGAAGTCCACATTACCGGCTGCCAGCTTCACCGTCGAGCCCGTCATGTCAATGGTACCGCCGCTGAACGTCAGCGTCTTCCCCGTCAGCGCAAACGTGCCGGTGCTGAAGTCCACTTTGCCAGCAGCAAGTTTCACCGTCGAGCCGGTCAGGTCTATCGTGCCGCCGCTGAGTGCCAAAGTATCACTGGCTCTCATAGATACCGATTGGCCGGAGAAATTGATGTTCTCCGCATCAATCTTTACAGTGCCGCCCTTGAAGTCCAGGAGGTCGGCCCGTGCCTCTAAGGTCTTGGCAATGACCGACACAAGGCTGGCATTGAACTCCACGTTGTCGGCTGTGAGATTGAGCTTGCTGAATATGCCATTTGCACCTCTCGCAAGAGCCAACTCGATATATCCTATGCTTGACCATGTGTCGGTGGCAGCATCATAGACATTCACAGTGAGGCTACCGCTTGTCGGGTCGAGCTTCAGCAGGCTACTCGTGCCGTTCTTGCGGTCTCTTACCTCTGCATCAATCTGAGTGCCGAGATTGGCAATCTTGGCAGTTGTGCCGCTGGCAGCGTCACTCCAGTCGTTGATGCTCCTATTGGTATCGGTACTCCTGCTTTGTACGCAATAAAGAACGTCGCCAGTCCATTTGAACGTGCGCACGCCGTCCTTCTCAGTGTACCAAATGGCATTGACCCACAGGTCGCCAACATCGTAGGGAGCTGGAGGCAGTTCATTGGCAGCGGTGGAGAACACGCGCTTTTTCTTGTTTGCCGTGTCCTGGGCATTGTCGGCTCTGTCCTTTGCGTCATCAGAGAGGGCAGTTAGCAGGGCTGTACGTGCAGCGTAGAAGGCTGACCACAGATTGCGCCACGTGTCGCCGTCGATGGTCTCAGTGGTATTCATGCGCTCACTATGCAGCCATAGCGGAATGTAGTCATCCTGATTGGCCACTGGGTAAGGCGTGTCTGTCCATGCGCCGTTGCTGCCGTTCAGATAGGTGGCCACGGCGAGGAATGCCGTCTTATAGGGACTCACAAAGCCCGTCTCAATGGTGTCATTGATATATACGCTGCCATCCATGCAGCGGTCAAGGATTCCGCCTTGTGCATCACGCTCACGCCAGGCGGACAGAAACTCCCGCTTCACGGTCAGTTTCTCGCTCGGGTCGAGCTTGCTGTCACTGCCCATGTCTCCAATCTGGCTGAGGGCGTTAGAGGCATCTTCCTGTGCTTTTTCCGTCTTTTCCCGTGCTGCTACTTCAATGGCTTTAAGCAGCGCACCACGGCTGTTGAAATAGGCCGTCCATACGTCTCGGTAGTCATCAGGGTCAGATATGCCGTTTTCCGAAAGCACGGTGTCTGTGTTCAGCGTGGCCAGCCACTCGGGTACGGCATTTCCTGCCATGATGCTGTTGATGCTCTCGGTCTTCCCGCCGTTCAGCATCACAGCCAGTGCCCTGTACTTGCGCTCGTAGTCGTTATAGGGGGTGTAAATGATGTTCACGCCTTCACCGCCGTTCACTTCTTTCTCCAGCTCATAGTCTCTGGCCTGTTCCGTGTATTTCACATATTCGGCCACCGTGTCCTGCCATTGTATCAGCATCTGGCTCTTCTCGGTTCCTGCGCTGATGATGCCGTCATCGCCAAGGTTCTCCACCTTCTGCCTGGCCTCATTGGCCGTTGCCACGGCATCATCGGCGGCCTCCAGGGCGGCTATCGTGTCGGCGTCTGTAATCTCTACCCACAGGAACTTCCCCAAAGCGGGGTCATACGTCCATTGCCATGCACGGCCTCCCTTGCGGGTGGTATTGTTCCGGCGAAGGTAGTACACGTCTTCAAGATGCAGTTCCTGCTGGTCTGTGTTCCCTGCCGCCTCGTCGGCATCGTGCCAGTCCTTTGCAGGGTCATTCCAATGGTCAAGATCGCTGGAGTTGGGCAGAGGCGCGTCATCGTCACCATACCATATCACCAGCTGCTTGTCGCCCTGCTGACGCACACTCAGCAGCGCAGCCTGCAGAGCATCAAGCTGCTCCTTCAAGTCATCACCGGCAATGCTCATAAAGTCGCCCGTTATCTTGTTCTTCTTCGGCGATATATAGGTAAGTGCGGTGGCGTAGTTGTCTAATTGGGGCGCAGCGTCGTGCCAGGTCTTAAAACCGTCATACACGGCAAAGAAACCGCCATTGGGGCCGCTGCCGCCGAGAACCGTCGCACCTTGGCGTTCAGCCTTCGTCGTGTTGCCCAGCTGCACCACCACGTCACCCTCTCGGGGCTCTGAATGGCTGGCACTTGATGGCAGCAAAGTTATGTAGCCGAATTCTTCGCTACCATCGTCTATGGCCGACACCTCCCGCCAGAAATAGCGGTTGATGCTTCCGTCCAGAGCCTCGTTGAACACCATCATCAGTGCCAGGTCGCCAACCTCAAACTGGTTGTAGATTCTCTGCCCGTTGCCATCGACCCTGCGGAAGTACAGCTTGTCCAGGCCGCCAGTCAGGTGCTCCACATGGTCAACGATGATATTGGCCTTTGTGACAACCAGCATGCCGCCGGTGTGCTTGATATGGTTTACGTCTATCTCGTTCAGGTGGGTAGTGCCCAGAACCGTCAGCGAGCCGATGGTCATGCTCGCGTCACCGTTGGCGTCAATCCACACACCGTGGCCGGTCGTACCGAGAATCAGTTCCTTCAGTATTGTCAGCGAGTCCTTCACCACGCTGCCGCTGCCCATCAGCCGTGACAACAGGGGAATGCTGCTTTCGCTCACACCGCCTCGCCCGCTCACACCGGTATCTTCGCCCTTCGTGCCACTGCTGCCGCCGGCCTGTATGGTGTCTATCTTGTCGCTCAGCCTCCCTATCAGGCCCTTGCTGCTCATATAGTCACCAACGGTGTACTGCACCTCACCAGTTATCAGGTCACGGCGTACACTCGTGATACCGCCGCCAAGCGAGGGGGCGGCACCGTATGTCAGATAGGTGAAGCTGCTCTTGTCACGGCGGTAGGCACTCACAGCGGCTTCTCCGGCCTGCAGCAGCTCTGCCTTGGCCGCAGCCTTGTAAACGTCATCCACAGCAACGTTCGTCAGCGTCACCTTGTTATTCCTCTGGCTCATCTCGCCGCCGTAGGGGTGCAGGCCTTCCATGCTCGTCGACGGAAGAATCACCCCGCCATCTACCTTGAAGATGATGCGGTACTCGCCATGCACTGGCTGGTAGCCGTCGCCTATGTCATCGGCCTCCTTCTCCCTGGCAGGACTGGCCGCGTCAAAATAGGTCAGCTCGAACTCCCTGCCTACCAGCGGCTGGGGCAGCGCATCGTCGGTATAGTTGGGCTGGAACACCAGCGACAGGGGCAGGCCGGCTATGATAAGGCTCTTGTCAAAGACATACGGCACCAGCTCAGTGCCGTTCCAGTAGGCCAGCTTGAAATACCATTTCGAATACTGTTTGTATGTTGTTTCAATGCCACCGGTCTCGGGATTCGTCACCTGAGAATCGACTATCTTTTTCCCGTTCTCGTCCGTCAGCCAGCAACGGCGTTCATGCACGTCGTACATCCATAGCTCCATCTTCGGGTAGATGTCATCAAACACCAGGTCTTTCATGATCTTCGGACTGCCGCCGCCCAGAATGCTGTCACCGTCAAGCATCAGCCGTTCCGTCACCTGCACGTTCTGTCCCTTCAGCGTCTTCTTGCTCATGTTCTTCGTGCCGCCCAGAATGCGGAACGTGTTGTACTGGATGCCACCATCAGTGGCCGACACCAGCACACCGGCGCTCTCCGTCACGCCGTTCTCACCCACAGCTGCCGTGCCGTACTCCGGAGCGCTGCCGCCACCGTCATACGCCCCGAAGCGAAGCGTGTGACTGCTCCATTCAAAGTGGTAGTCCACACCGAAGGCATCCGCTATGGCTGCAGCAGCGCTTTTGATGGTTGCACCGTCGAAGTTGATGCTTTGGATGACGTTGTTGCTCAAACCGCTCGTGTCCGCTGTCCACGCTCCAAGGTCGCCATGGTCGCTCAGACAGTCGGCTACCGCCTGCGCTATGGTGCCGATGTTGCCTGTATAGGGGTAGGTCGATAGCACAATGTCCTCATAGGTCACGTTGCCCTCCGCATCTGTGCCTGTCACGGCCTTAGTCTTGAAGTAGAAGGGCAGATAGTCCGTCTGGGCCAGACGGTGCAGGAACTTCGGCGCATAACGGAAACTGTAGGCCGATGTCTGGCTCGGCCAGTAGGTCGAGAACAGCAGATAGTCACCGTCGATGGGGCACACCGTGCCGGCTGCTATCGGCTCTCCGGCCGTGGCGTTCCACTCCATCTGAACGGAGCCGCCGTCGCTGACGTTCTCTTCTTTTACGATTGATTCGTAGGTCTCTGGAAATGCCATAATTGCTTACGTTCTGTTGTTCGGGTTCGGTTCTTCCATCGATAGCGTGTATTTCGCCATCTTCAGGTTATATTCTGAGAAAGGCTGGCAGTCCACATAGCGCAGGTGGTACACTACGCCGCGCTGCCATTTCGTGCGCAGGTGAATCCAGCCGGCATCCAGTATCTCCGTGCAGAACGCGGCATAGCGCGACAGGAACTCGTCTCTTGTCCGCGCCGTCAGGTGCATCGGCACACTCAGCGTCTTCACGTCCTTGTAGCCCACGCCGCCCACTATCGCCGTTCCGTTCATCGCAAGGTTCCTGTTCTGGACAGGCTCCTTGTGGGGGGCGGGCGTCATCAGCTTGCTCAGTCCCTCGGTCTCTAACGAGACTCCGTAGGTGTCGTAGGCATCAACCCACTCGCTTTCCCCTCGTCTGAAATACAGTTCTCCTTTTGCCATCTTATAATAATCTTGTTAGTTTGCTGATGATGTTGTCTATCTTTGCACCGAACTGGTCCAGGATCGCGCGGTTCGACCGTCTGATGTCCAGCAGGTACTCATTCGTCGTGTTCAGCAGCTGGCGTATCTCACGTATGGTGTCACCGCCACCGCTACTCGTGATACCGTTCATGCCGCGCAGCGTGCTCAGTATCTGCTCACGCACCACGTTGCCCTGCAGTGTCGCCATCTGCTGCGCCACGGCTATGCCAAGGTAGGTCTCAAACTGCTCGTAGGTTGCCTTGTCGGCCATGTTTGCCGTGGCTGTCTGGTCTGTTGAGTTGCCGCTGCCCATCAGGTCGTGGATGGCCTGAGCCTCCTCGGCATAGCCTTCCTTGGCTGCCGCAATGGCGGCCTGCAACTCCTTCAGCAGGCGCGCACGCTCTTCTTCTGAATAGTTGCCGCGCATGATGCTCGCATACTGCTCCTGCCACTCGGCCAGCCGCTTGTCAAACTCGTCACCAAGCACGAACTTGTCGATGAATGCCTCCGTCAGCAGCTTCGATATGTCAGTGGCGAAGTCCTCAGCGTCTTTCTCCATGTCCATCAGCGTGCTTACAAAGTTACTTCTTAGGTCGGCAAGGGGCGAACTCTGCTGCTCAATCACAGCACTCCAGCCTGTCAGGTCGAATATCTTCTCCGTCTGTTCCTGCATGTCCCTGGCTTTCTGCTCCCACTCTGCGGCCAGGCGCTGCATGGCCTCGGCCATCTCGCGCTCGCCCATGCCGCTGCCAAGGATGCCGTCGTACTTGCTCTGGATGCCGGCTAACCAGGAGTCGAACTGTGTGCCCAGCACGAACTTCTCCACCAGTTTCTGCGTCAGCAACTTCCTGATGTCGTTCACGAAGTCCTGTGTCCCGGCCTTCATGTCCATCAGCGCGTTCAGCCATGTGTCGCGCATCGAGGTGATAGTCTCGTCAACCTCCTCGACGTATTCTATTTCGCGCAGGTCGTCAAGCAGGGGCTGCACGGCTTCGCCGCACTGTCGCTGCAACTCTATCAGCTGCTGGCGTATGCGCTCCAAAGCCGACGTGTCGCCTGCTTCCAATGCGTCGTACCATGCAGCACTCAGGGCATCCAGCTGGCTCTGGAAACGCTGCTCGATAATCTTGCCTACCATCTGCTCCGTCATCATACGGGCAATGTCCTTCGCAAATTTGTCGGCGTCGGCCTCCATGTCCATCAGCGACGAGACGAAGGTGCTGCGCAGGTCGCCGAAGCCGTCCTTCACTTCTTCCTCCACCTCCTTGAATATGCCGAAGGCGTTTAGTATCTGCTCAACCATCGGCTGCATGTCGCCAAAGGCGACCTTTAACTGCTCTACCCATGGGGAAAGTTCGCCAAGCACGCTCTCCCAAGTGGCTCCGTCTGCACTCATGGCTGTGTTAAAGGCCTCCTGAAGCTGGTCCAGCAGTGGCTGGATCATCTGGGCCTGGACCATTTGCTCCACAATCCTGCGGGCCATGGTCCTGCCTATGTCCTCGGCCCAGTCATCAGCAGTGGCTTCCATGTCCATCAGCGTCGATACCCAGCTGTCAGCTATATCCTTGAAGGTCGTGTCTGCCTCGGCCGCTTCCTGAAGACGCTCACGCAGACGCTCGGCTGCCTCCAGCGTCACTTCGCGCTTCTGCACCAGTTCTTCTATCATGGCATCCAAAGCGGCCTCTATCTCGCCCTGGCTCTTGTTGCTGTCATTCAGAATGGACATATAACGCTCATTCCACTCTTCCAGATATTCGTCAAACTCGTCATTCATCACGAACTTCTCAATCAGTGACTGAGTGAAGGTCTTGTTCAGCTGCTTGCGGAAATCCTCGGCATCACCCTCCATGTCCATAAGGGTGTTAAGGAACTGCGCCCGGAGGTCTTTGAAGGGCGACTCCGGGCTTTCTGCCTCCTTGCCGATTCCGAGGGTGTCACGCATCTTCTGCACAAGTTCCGAGGCTTTTCCAAAGGCTTCCTCCATTGAGGAAAGCACTTCGTCTATACGTTGCTGGCGCTCCGCGTCGCCAAGGCTCTCATTGGTAATCAGGCCCAGCAGTTGCCCGCCAAAAGCTTCCATCTGCTCACCAAGGCCCATGCTCTCCACAATGGTCTTCTCTACCATCTCGCGAAGCAGGGTCTCGCGTATCTTCTTGCCCCAGGCTGCGGCATCGGAGTCCATGTCCATCAGCGTGTCAAGCAGCGTGGAACGAAGGTCGCTGAAAGCGTTCTTGGCTTCTTCTACTTCTTTGGTATAGCCCAGACCGTCGGCAATCTCCTGAGCCTCCTGTGCCAGCTGCTCACGTTTCCTGGTCTGCTCTTCCATAAGGGCGGTTAACCGCCTGGCGCGCTCCTCGTCGCTCAGGGTGGCGTCGTCCATCACGGCCTTGTAGCGCTCTTTCCAGTTCTCCAGCCATTCGCCAAAGTCGTCGCCCAGCACTTGCTCGTTCACAAGGTCCTCGAACATCACGCGCAGTATCTCCCTCTTCCAGGCTGCGCCGTCGGCTTCCATGTCTGTCAGCGTCGAGAGCCACATGTCGCGCAAACTCTCAAAGTACTCCTTGGGGTCTGTTGTCTCGTCACCGCTGAATACATCAACACCGGCCGCAGCGGAGATTTCTTCCAGCCGCTTGGTAGCATCACTCATGGTCTTGACGTATTTCTCCTTCCAGTTCCTGACGAAGTCTTCGTCGGCACGGCCGTCAATCAGTGCCTCGGAAAGCTCATTGTATAAAGGCTCCACCATCTTGGACAGCTCCTGATACATGAAGGCATTGAGCAACGCATCTATAATGGTGTCCTCGGTAAACTCGGCAAACTTGCTCACGTCGCCACGAGCCTCTTGCAGGTTGCTCTTTACGCTGGAGAGAAAGCTGTCAAAGTTCATGCCCATCACCATCTCCTGCATCGCTGCATAGCACTCCTCTATATGGTCGCGCAGTTCTTCTACGCTCTTCCCGCTGTCAACCCATGCCTCGTAATAGTCACGGGCGGCATCTGACAGTTTGTCCTGGTTATACCATAGTTGGATTTGCTCGGCACTATATCCGCGAAGGCTCCACTCTGCGGAACCGCCGTTTAAGGAGTTGCCCCATTCGTAGTAGCCACGGCTTCCCTGTAGCTTGTTCCAAAGGTCGTCGTATGCCTGCTGCTCTGCCGTCAGGTTACGCTTGTACTCCTGCAGCTGCTCGTTCTGAGCCTCCCACAGCGAGACGCTGCTGGGCTTGGCAAAGCCTTTCGCAATGAGCCAGTTCAATTCTTCCTGACCTTTGATGATGTCGGAAATGGTACTGCGGATGCCAGCATATTCCTCATGTTCCTTGCGCAGCTCACGGGCGGTCTCTATCTCGGCAATGTACCACTGGCGCTTCATCTCTTCCATTTTCTCCTTCCAGGAGCTGAACAGTGAGACGATGCTGCTCAGGCCGTTCAGCGTGTTGGTGATACCACCCACGATGTCGCCGGAATAAATCTGGGCTATACCGGTTCCCATATCCATCACGCCGTCCACCATCGTCATGGCCTCGTCAATGGACTTGGAGAAACGGTCGCCGAACACAGCACCTAAACTGTCACCCCAGCCGTTGATGGTGCTGGTCAGCTCTTTGCCCTTGGCGTTCAGTTTCTTCAATGAGCCAGACACGTCACCGTCTTTCTTCATAGCGTCCTTCAGCTCACTCCAGGCTCCCTTGAAGGCGGCAAAGGGGTTGTCCTTCTCCATCTCGCCTTGTATCACCTTCACCTGCTTCTGCATCTTCTGGAACTCGTCGAGTGTCACCTTCACGGCCTTTTTCACAAAGTTGCCGTTGGCATCCTTTACTGGTATCTCTATCTCCACACCGTCGCCCAGCACCTTGGCCTTGTCCAGCGTTTCTTTTGCCTGGCGGTAGAAGTCTCGCAGGGCCTTGTAGCCTTTCTCGGAAACATCGGCAAAGAGTTTTGTATAGAAGTCGGAGGCGGTAAGAATGTCATTCTGAAGGGCCTGCACGTCCTGCTTGTACTGGCGGGTACGCTCGGCTATGCTCTCGTCTATCTCGGTGGTGTCACCACCGCTTACCTCGATGGCACGGCGCTGGGCAGCATAGACGGCCATGTCCTCATTGTATTTCTTCTCCAGGTCACGGCGCTTCTGGTCGTAGCTCTTGAAGTCATTCAGCAACTGCTTGTATTTCTTCTTGCCACGCTCCACCTCGGCTTTCTCCAGGGCTTTTACACCGTCGCTCATCTTTCTCTGGGCTGCAGTGTATTTCTTGACGTAATCGTCGCTCTGCTCCTGCGTCAGGTCCCCGCCTTGCGACTCCTTCAACTTTGCCTCCTCTGCCTGGATAGCCTTGATCTCCTTCTCATAGGCTGCCTTAATTTCCTTGATGCGGTCCTGAATATAGGAGGGGGGCAGGTCGGGAATGTCCATGTCGGCTATCGCACGAACATATTCGGCCATGGCTGCGGCTATCTGTGCCTGATAGTTGGCGGTCTCAGTGGCTGTGTAGCCGGTGTTCACCTTCGAGGGGTCGAACACGGTGTTCTGGTTGGCAGGATTGGACTCCCACAGCCGCTTGGCGGCCTCGATCTTCTTTTGCTTCAAATCTTCATATCCGCGTTCAATCTCCTCACGCTGCTTCTCAAAGTCGAGCGTTATCTGGGATAGGGTCTTGTGGGTTCCCGCCTCCATCGCGTCAATCTCGGCCTGCGACGTCGATAGCTCCATGTCCCTGACGGCACGCTCCTGTTCTACACGCTGCTTCTCGATAAGAGCAAGGTATTCTTGCTGTTTCTTGGCGCGTTCCACGGCTGGATTCTTCTTGTTTGAGTCACCCTTGGGGCCTTTCAACTTGTCATAGTCCTTTTTCGCCTGGTCTGCAATGCCTTTCAGCCGGTCATACTCTTTGTCAAAGGTGGCCTTATCCATGCTTTCCTTCTTCTGCCAGAAATCATTGACGGCTTTCTGGGCCTTTTTCCAGTTTCCGTATGCCTGCTGCCTCCATTGCGCTGCCGTGCGGGTGTCCGCATGGGCATCATCCTTTTCATAATGACCACCAGCCAGGGAAACGTAGTCCGTTACCCATTTCATACCCTCGGTATTTCGTCCCGCTCCGCTCTGTGCGTCTCGCAGGGCTTTCTCCACCTGATTGAAATTAAGCTGGAAGGTCAGGGGAATGGTAGTTGCACCGCTCCATGCCCATTCTCTTTTCATCTGCAGCAGGTCGTTAAGGACTTGCTCTTTGCCCTTCAGCTCTTTCTCCAGTTCCAGCGAGGCCGGACTTTCTGCAACCTTAGTCCTAAGGCTCTCCACGTCCTCCTCCAGTTCCGCAATGAGGGCGTCGTATTTCTGCCTGGCACTGTCGGCGATGGCCTCATAGTCTTGTGGGATACTGCTGTTGGCTATGGTGCCGGCTGCTATGTCGTGGGCGGTCTTCAGTTCCCCGGCAAGGTCTGCCGCACGCTTGTAGAAGTTGTATATCTCAGCCTTGGCCTCTGCATTACTGTTGGCTTCCTGAATACGTATCTCCAGCGGTTTGTTGTCCTCGGCCATCTTCGCACGTATGCGGTCTATCTCGGCCAGTTTCTTTGCATACTCGTCAAGCTTTGCCTGTGCAGCATCCAGTTCTGACTGGCTTACCCCGCCTCCATATTTCCGCTGATACATGTTTGTTATAGGGGAATCAAGTGCAGCCTTCAGTCTGGTCACTTCTTTCTGCCACTTAGCAAGTTCTTCGCGCAAATGGTCATAGTTCTGTCGTTCTGCCTGCTCCGTCAGTTCCTTATTGGCTTCTGCCAGATCCATCGTGGCAAGCGTAGCCCGGTCGTATTTCTCCGTCAGTGTGGGTGCCATCTTATTCAGCATCTCCCACGCCTCGACTTTCTGGTACTCTGTGGCGTTGCTGTCCTGCAGGGTCTGGATATACCCCTGTATCTTGTTCTTCTGATCGTCCAGCTGATCCTGGAATGTTTTCATTTCCTCATTGGCCCTCCGGCGGGCTGCTGTCTCTGCATCTTCTGCCGTAGCCAATTTGTAGATGCCGAATGTCAGGCCGGCAACGGCCATAGCCACCAGCACGTAAGGATTGGCCATCATGGCAGCCGTCAGCGACTTCGTGACTGCCGTCAGCCTGAGTTTTGCAACTGTCAGCAAGTTCACACCTCCCAGCTCGGCCTTCGCAGCTGCAAGGCTGATGCCGCGTGCTGCTGCCAGTTTCTTTGTCTCTGCTGTCAGAAGGGCTTCCTGTACGGCCATAGCCTGCTTCACGCTCACCGATGCTTTCTCTACGGCATTACATACCAACAAGGCGGCTTTATAGGAACCGTATGCCACGATCAGGTCTTGTATGATTGAGGCTACCTTGTCGTAGTTCTTCACAAGGTCGGTGGCACCCTCTATGGCCGTGGCAAAGGCTCCCTCGCTCTTCTGGCCTATCTCGTTCAGCATGTCGCCAATGGCTCCCTGCAGGTTACTGTAGGCTCCAGCCATCATCTTGCTCTGTGCCTCCAGCATGCCGTTGAACTTGCCGCCCTCGCTCGTCGCGTCAATGAAAGCCTGGCGCACCATGTCGGCACTGATGGCTCCCTCGCTCATCTCATTTTTTAGGGTGGCAATGCTCTTGCCCGTTGTCTTTGCCATCTGGTCAAGAGGATTGAAGCCGGCATTGATCATCTGTAGCAAGTCCTGCCCCATCAGCTTGCCCGTGGCTGACATCTGGGAGAATGCCAGGGCCAGACTCTGGAACTTCTGACTGTCACCCATCGACACGTTGCCCAATGCCTCCAGGTTCGCCATCACGTCCTCCGTGGCTATCCCGAAGCCCATCATGGTCTGCGCTGCCCCGGCCAGGTCTTTCAACTGCATCGGGGTCTCAACGGCAAACTTCCTGATGGAGGCAAACAGGGCATCGGCCTTCGCCTTGTCACCGACAAGAATGCGGAAACTGGTCTCCAGCTTCTCAATCTCGGAGCGCACATCATACACCTTCCCAACAAACTCCTTCGCCTTTTGGATTGTGAAGAAGCCTATTGCGGCTTTCTCCAGACGGCCAAAGCCATTCACGCCCTTGTCGGCGGTCTCGTCGAACTCTCGCCCTAACTGACGGGTTGCCTGACTGTCCTTGCCAATGGCTGCAGTGTTCTCATGCACGGCTGCTGTCAACTTGTCAAAATGGCGGTACACATTCTGCATGTGCTTGGCAAAGTAGTCCACGCTCATGCCGGTCTTGTTCACCTCTTTCTGAGTGTCCTCCATGCGGTCTATGATGCGCTTCGCGCCAGTGCCAAAGCCGCTGTCGTCTAAAGTTATGGGTATCTTTACTTCTTCCATTGCCTACTCTGTTTATTGGGGTCTCTTCTCACCGCCAGCCTTAATCAGTGCTTCTAACTGGTCCATGTCGCTGTCATCGTCGCCGTCCAGCAGCGTGCCACCGGCATTCTGGGGCAAGTTCTCCAGCTCATCGTCACTTAGATAAATGTTGGTCACCTTGTCGGCAAGCATCAGCCGCAAATAGCTGTAGCTGCGCTCAAACAGGATTTCCTCGTCCGTGTAACCCATCTCCTTCAACTGGCCGATAAAGGCACCGAAGATGCTTTTCCCGCCAAAGCTCAGGTTGTTCTTGCAGCCCTCGCGCTTCAGCGCCAGCACTTCCGTCAGTCGCTCGCGCTCGGCTGACAGCCCGAGGTACTGCGTCAGCTCATCTGTCTTGTCCTGCGTCAGCACGGCCATCAGCAGGCCTGCCAGGTGATCCGTCTTCACGCTTGCAAAGAGGTTGCGCCTCATGGCACGGCTACGGCTGTCGTGCAGATCCTTCTGGGTGTTGGGGGCTGAATGAACGGCCAGTATCTCGGCCACCTTCTCACGCTGGGTCTCGGCCAGACGCAGACATTCCACGTATGGGTTTACCTTCAAGAGGCTCGCATCAATCTCCAGCGCGTCCATCCAGCGGCGAAGCACAAAGGTCTTCGCAAGCGTCACCGGATAGAGGCGTAGCGTCTTGCGGCCAATCCTAATTTCATGGGGCTGGGCCGTAATGATGTCCGCAAGGGCGTGGGCAAGTTCTCTTTCATTCTGTTCGTTCATATCGTGGAGAGGACGGGACTCGAACCCGCATCGTGCAGCCGTATGACACTGCGCTCTGACCGTTGAGCTACCTCCCCATAGTGTGGGGCGTGGTTCTGCCACGCCCTCCACCTCAGGCTGTCGGCACGGTGCCGATGGTAATGTCTGTCAGGTTGCCTTCTTCGTCAACGGCTCCCTTGGTCTTCCAGCGAAGCACCTCCACGGCACCGCCAGTGGAGTCGTACTCCACGCTGATGTCCTGGCTCACGCCGGTCAGCTTCACAGTGCGGGCTCCCTTCTTCGTGGGACGCACCTCCACGTCACCCACGTTGTCCTTGAAGCCGGGCTTCACCTGTTCGGTGGGGCCGATGGTACGCTTGATTTCGAGGATGTACTTGTCGGGGGCCTTGTAGCAGCCCTCGGCCTCGCCACTCTCCAGGTTGGACTCCTCTTCCTGACCCTCTTCGCGGCTCAGGCTGGTGGTTCCCTGCTTGATGTCGTCATAGATGGTGTCGCCCTGCTCTACTTCGCAGTCCTTCCATCCCATGATTTTCGTAACCTTTGTTCTTGTCTTGTCTGCCATTGTTCTAACTGTTTTTTAATGTTATTTGAATAGTCTTTTTAGCACGAGGATTGTGCTGATGGTGATCACGATGCCTACGAGTACCCATATCGTCCGGCTGCCGTTGGGAGGCCTTTCCTTCGCTATGGTCTTATTGGTGGCATTGGTGGTGCGGTGTTGCAGGCTGTCCCGGGCACGCCGCTCATAGCGGCTCACTTCTCTGCCGATGCTGTCAGTCTCGGCCTCGGCCACCACTGCGTCACCCTTGCGTGTCAGCGACAGGCGGGTACGGCCCGTCTTTTTCGTGAACGCGGCCCCGTCAGGGAGGCTCTGTATCGCCACCATCGGGATCGTCAGGCTCAGTGTGTCGCCCTTCACGCCCTGCACTACGGTCTCCTGAGTCTCGTATTCGGTGCTGCCCGCCCTGAGGGTGTCGCCCATGGTGGACGACTGCTCCACGCTTCGGCTGCTCCGGCAGCTCTGTGCGGATAGGACACTCAGGCCAGTAGCGGCAAGCAACAGCACGTGACACAGCACGCTCCAGTCTCGTCGTAACCTTGTAAAGCTTCTCATTCTCCTTGCGCATTTCTTGCAGCTCGCGGCATACGTCGGCATACATCGTCTGGTAGATGTCATGCACCTCCTTCGCCTCGCGGGCATTGCGCACCTTACGGCTCACAAGCCACGCTATGGCGGCACCAAGGCCTCCGGGGATGGCCCACTGCAGGAATTGTAGCATCGTGTCGAACATATTGCCTCTCGCTGCTTGGTTTGTTATAGTTTAATCTCTCTCAGCCACTGCTTCACGTCGAAGCTCGGGCAGGCTTTCGCCACGCCGGGAAGGTCACGGTGGCCCACGATCTCAGCATGGGGATGCTGACGGTGGAACGCACGCACATACTTCTCCAACGCCTTGCGCTGTTCTGCTGTCCGGGTGTCGCGTTCCTTGCCGTTCATGCCTATCCCGCCGACATACACCACATGGCGGCTGGTGCTGTTGTAGCCTACGGCACCGTTGGTCACTTCCCACGGGTCAACCGTCTGGTCTTCGTTGTAGGGCACCAGATTCTCCACACCGCCGTTCAGGTGTATCACGTCAGAGTAGCCCACCTGCTTCCAGCCGCGACCGCCCTTCGACTTCGGCGAGGTGTGCCAGCGCCGGAGCTCGGCGCCGCTCACCTCCCGACCCTCACGGGTGGCCGTGCAGTGGATGACAAGTCGCTTTAGCTCGCCCATGGTCAGCCTCCTACCTTAGTGGTGGTCAACGTCAGGGTGGCCGTCTTGCTCTCGTCGGTGTCGAGGGCCAGCGTCACCGTGCCGGTCACGTCGCTCGTGCCTCGGTTGGGCTCGGCCACGATGGCAAGCCTTCCGCCAAGGTCTTTCACACTGTAGCCCTTAGGGGTCTTGCCCACGATGTGGTAGTCACCGCTGGCGTTCACCTCCACCGTCTCGGCACCGCCGTCGGCAGTGAACTCGCAGTTCACGGGGTCGATGCTCAGCGTCTTGTTCGTCACGGGGAACTGCTTCTGGGCGCGGGTGTCCAGCACGATCACCTCCTCGCCAAAGGCAATGTTGGTGTCTATCTCCAGCTTCATCTTGAAGAAGTAGCGTTCGCCGGCATTGGTCAGCTTGTCAATCTGGATGACGTCCTCGTCGCTCGGCAGGTTCACACCGGCAAACAGGTTGCCGCTCTCGTCGGGAGCACACAGCGTCGCAATGATAAGGCCGCTTGGCCAGCCAGCAAGCGTCTCGATCTTCACGCCCTTGAACATCTTGCGGTTCAGCTGCGTCTCGTCGCTGTTCTTGTGCTCGCGCTCGGTCAGCTCCTGGTCGTACTGTTCCCAGTCCTCCAGACTCATCAGATAGCGCAGGTTCGGATGCTCCTTGATGGTCTCAGGCACGGCTGCCTTCAGGGCATACAGCTTGCCTATCATCGTGGTCTCGGCCGTCGAGATGCGCTTCACGTCGCCGTCCTGCTCCATGCGGTACAGGATACCGTTGAACAGGTGGTCGTCGTCATCGCCATACACGCCGTTGATGTAGTGGCCGCCAAGTTCGAACTGCACCTGTTTTGACAGGGCATCGAGCAGCTGGCTCTGCACGTTGGGAGGCAGCTCGGTGAATACGAGGGGGCCCGTGGGCTGGTACGGACGCCAGATGTTGTACAGAGTGTTGGGGTTGAAGGTCGTGAAGGCCATGAACTCCTTCGGCTCCAGCACGTGCTCCGAATAGTTCCAGCCGCCCTTCGAGTCGCGGTCGTCGGGCATCTCCTTCGACTTCTGAAGCATCTTACCGGTCTTCAGACGGGGGATGCTCAGCTTCTTGGTCACGTTGGGAATGACGCAGATCAGGCCCTTGTCCACAATCTGGCACCCCAGCACGGCGAGGGTAAAAAGGCGTTCCAGTACCTCGCCGTTGTAGTTGGTGTTTTTGATAATAATTGCCATAATGCTAAACTGTAAATGGTAAATCTGTAAATCGTAATTTGCTTAGATGTAGCGGTGCTCCTCGTACCTGGCCTGAATGGCGGCCTTGCGCTTGTCCCACGCGCTCTCCTTCACCTCGCCGGGCTTTTCAAGCTCGTCAACCACACGCTTCGTGGGCACCAGCTCCTCCAGAGCTTTCTTGCCTTTCTCGAAATCGCTCTCCAACAGGGCTGCAAAAGCAGGACGCGACACGGCGTTGATCTTGCCGCACTTCTCAGCGTCGTCGAGCATCTTCTGCTTCAGGGCTACAAAGGCCTGGGCCTCCTTGTCCTTGAAAGCCTGGTTCTCGGCCTTCAGCGTTGCGTTCTCTGCGGCCACTGCCTCGGCAGCACCCGCCGTCTGGGTCAGCTGGGCCACAATCTGCAGCGCAGCCTCTTCCGAAGCACAGTCCTTGAACTTCGGGTTCTTTTTCAGTTCGTCTAATAATCCCATTTTGTTTTCTGTTTGTGGCTCCAAAAGAAGCCGGTTATTGAATATTGCGTATATCTCCTCTGCCGTTGACTTGTCCGTCAGTGTGCCAAGCGGTTTTGCCGCTTGGGTGTCCTCTATGTCGTAGATACCGTCTATAAAGCCTTGCTCCAAAGCCTCCTGAGCGGTCAGCCAGTGGTCTTTGCCGTCAAAATAGGCACCGCGAATGTCGCTCTCGCTCTTGCCAAGGCGGGCGGCATACATGGAGCAAAGGACACCTTCCAGCACGTCCAGTTCCTTGATACAGGCGGCCATGTCGTCTTTGGTGCCCCAGCAGCCGCCGCGCACCGTATGGATCATCAGACGCGCATAACGGCTCATCTCTACAGGCTTGCCGCAAAGGGCTATGGCACTGGCCATCGACGCGGCTATGCCGTCTATGAAGATATGGATGTCGGCCTTGCTCTGGCGCAGGGCGTTGAAGATGGCGATGCCGGCATACACCTCACCGCCGTTGCTGTTGATGCGCACGTCGATGCGACCGTAGCTGCGCTCAGCCTCTAACAACTCGCGCATCACGTCACCGCTGCGCACCTCACCGCCTATCTCGCCGTAAAGAAGCAGGCAGCAACTGCCATTGCCGGGAATAATATTGAATATCTTTTTCATCGATGTGCTCCTTCTAAGTCACTTATTTTCTGCCATCGGGAAAGCAGGGTTGTGCGTGCTCACCTCGCCCGTGCGGGCATTGACAAAGATGAACGGCTGCTTGGCACCGCCGGGAGGGGCAAAGATGTAATAGGCGTCATCTACATGCACCGGACCCAAGGGGGAGCGAAGCACGGCCACGCGGGTCTTGGGTTTAGGGCAGTTGGCTTCCAGGGCCTGACGTCGCGCATCCTCAAACGACAGCACTATAGGCTTGTCATTCAGGGGGTAGTTGTCTAAGTAGAACGAGTGGTCAAGCACAATCGAGTCCGTGGCCATCGTGTTCGTCGTGACAATCGTGACCTTACAGACAGTGGAACCATGCCCGTTCACAACCTTCTGAGCCTGGAAACCGCTGGTCACCTCCATCAGAGTGGCATCGGCAGCGGTCGAGTCGGTCAGAAAGGCCGTCCAGGTTGCCTCTGCCTGCATCCATTTCAGGCAGTAATCCTTCGGGGTGTTCAGAAACACTCCCTCTCGGTGGGTGGAGATGACCCGCTCTGATCCGAGCTTCAACAGTTCTGCAGCATCCTGTTTCTTGTTTTCGGACTGACAGGAGCTACAGCCCGTGGCCATGATACCGGCTATCGCCAGCAAAAGACCGAAAATGATACTCTTTTTCATTGCTTTCATTCGCGTCGTGCGCTGAATTCCGGTGCAAAGTAAATGCTTTTCCCACACCCCTGCAAATCGGCTCCGCATCATGCCGTTTTATAGCGTTATCATGCCGTTATAAAGTTGTATCATGCGGACCCGATTTGCCCGTTTCCCTTTATAGACCTACCTTTGCACAAAAATTTATAAGAAGTATATGGCAGAACTTACTAATCAGCAGAAGCGCGACTGGGCCAAGACCCTCTACCTGCGCGAGAACCTCACACAACAGGAAATTGCCGACCGCGTGGGCGTCAGCCGCGTGTCGGTGTCTAACTGGATTCGCCAGAACAAGTGGGAGGAGCAGCGAACGGCACTCACACTGACGCGGGAGGAGCAGGTGCGCTCGCTCTACCGACAGGTGGCAGCCATCAACAAGGCTATTGAGGAACGGGAGGAAGGACAGCGCTTCGCCACGGCACCGGAGGCCGACATCATCGGCAAGCTGTCTAAGTCCATCAAGCAAATGGAAACGGAAGTGGGCATCGCCGATGTCATCAGCGTACTCACAAAATTCATAGAATGGCTCAGGCCTCTCGACCTTGAAAAGGCAAAGGACACAACACGCCTGGCAGACGCTTTCATTAAAACCCTATTGTAATATGAACAACTTCATCAATACTACCGACTACGACGCAAGCATTCACCGCGAAATCCTGGATGCGCTCACACGCGAGGACAACACCCTTGTGGAAATCTGCGAGGACCGGGCCGTCGCCGAAATGCGCTGCTATCTCTGCGGACGCTACGACTGCGACGCGCTTTTCTCTGCGGAAGGCGACAACCGCCACCAGCTCGTCCTGATGATGGCACTCGACATTGCCATCTACCACATCTTCTCTATCCACAATCCCATGAAGCTCTCACAGCTCCGCAAAGACCGATATGAGCGGGCCATTGAATGGCTCAAAGCGGTAGCTGCCGGCACCATCTCTATCGAGGGCGCACCGCTGGCCACTGAGGAAAAGCAGATTGCTAACCAGCCCTTCCGCATCGTCTCTAACCACAAACGTCATAATCACTTCTAAAAATGAGCAGAAAAAAAAATAATGCCAAGCGCATCACTACTGGCGGCCTGCGACCGCTGCCAGGACAAAAAGGGCCGTCAACCATTTTGTTGTCACCGCCAAAGAGGTTCGGCATCGACATCAGTACCTTCATTGACGCGGTACGCGCTGCCGACAACATCGACTACTACCGCCGTACACGAATCTTCGACCTCTACGAGGACATCACCATCGACACGCACCTCACTTCGGTCATGTCTCGACGACGGGATGCAGTGAATGCCGCTGAGATATGTTTCCAGCGTAACGGAAACCCTGACGAGGCTGTCAACGAGCAACTGCGATCACCGTGGTTCGACAGGCTCATTGGCGACATCATCGAGGCCAAGTTCTACGGCTTCTCGCTCTTCCAGTTCTACCGTGACGAGCACGGCTGGGTAAACTACGACCTGATACCGCGTAAGCATGTGGACCCCGTGCGACGCACCATCATGCGCCGGCAGGGGGAAATCAGCGGTCCGTCGTGGGACGAATTCCCCAATATGCTCTTCGTAGGACAGCCACGCGACCTGGGACTGCTCATGAAGGCAGCACCATGGGTTATCTACAAACGTAACGATATGGCCGACTGGGCGCAGTTCGCCGAGATATTCGGTATGCCCATCGAGGACTACACCTACGACACAGGCGACGAGGAAGCACGCCGTCGCGTTATTCAAGACGCGCAGGAGGCTGGCGCTCTAAAAAAGTATATCCATGCCCGCGACGTGGAACTGCAGCTTATCGAGTCCGGCAACAAAACCGGCTCCAGCGACCTCTACGACAACCTCTGTGAACGATGTAACAAGGAACTGTCAAAGCTCTTTCTGGGCAACACGCTCACCACAGAGGCACAGGAAACGGGCAGCGAGGCCCTGGGCAACGTCCATAAAAAGGAGGAGGACCAGATACTGAAAGCCGACCAGAAATACGTCCTGAACGTCCTCAATTACGACATGGTGGATATTTTCGCCGCCATGGGCATCAACACGAAGGGCGGGGAGTTTACCTTCCCTGAACCCAAATATATCGACCTCACGGCTAAGGCCAACATCCTGGTCCAACTCTCTACTAACTACCGTCTGCCTATCAGCGACGATTATCTCTATGAGACGTTTGGCATCGAGAAACCGCAAAACTATAACCAGCTGAAAAAACAGCTCGAAGACGACCATCTCATGCAGCAACTGCTTTCCGCCCCTGGCATGCAGTTCCATGAGGGGGAGGACGATCAAGGCGAAGACCCCGACGAGCCGAAGCCTAAAAAGAAACCGGGCGAGCAGCCGGAAGATAAGGACAAGGGGAAAAAGAAAGGCCGTACCATCAAAGGCATCCTGAGCGGTTTTTTCGCACGCGCCCCTCGAAGCCGGGGGGCAGCTTTAGAGTGGTAGTCAATAATCTCTACTACGGTTCTGCCGAATGTCCCGTATGGCGCGATACCATCACGCCCATCAAGGCTGAGGCCTCAGGCGTTTCTATCTCCGATGACATCATTGCCGCTGCCCTTCGCAACATCTACCGGCGCGACTTCAACCCACACACCGACATTGAGGCGAACTTGTTCAATGCCATTGCGCACACGCTGGGGCAGGCTGTAAGCGAGGGGACTGTGCAAGGCGGTTTCCCCGCCTTGGGTAAAGACCCCTTCACCGATGCCCTGCGCCATTCTACGGATGTATTCTCAGCCTTCAAGGTACACCGCACACAGAATGACATGGCCGCCCGCCTCCTCGATTCTAACGGCAATCTAAAGCCATTCAAACAGTGGAAGGAAGAGGTGCTGCCTATCGCCTCGCACCAGTGCAACAACTGGCTCGAAACGGAATACAACACTGCCGTACTCCGCGCACGACAGGCCGCCAACTGGCAGCAGTTCCAGGCAGAAAAGGACATACTCCCCAACCTCAAGTGGCTACCATCCACCTCCCCCAACCCCGGCGAAGACCACCGCCCCTTCTGGAACACCATTCTTCCCATCGATCATCCTTTCTGGGACCAGCACCGGCCCGGCGACCGCTGGAACTGCAAGTGTGACCTCACCTCCACCGACGAACCGCCCACCACTGTGCCAGCCACCGTGCCCGACGGTTCTCCGTCGGGAAACAACCCCCAGCCCGGCCTGAAAGACAATCCCGGCATAACTCAGTCCGTCTTTTCCGAAGACCACCCCTATTTCCCCGCTGATTGCAAACACTGTGACTTCTATAATCCGACTGTCAAAGCACGACTGCAAAACGTATTCACAGCACGGATAAAAGACTGCTATCATTGCCCATATATTGACGGCTGCATCGACCGCACGGCAGAAATGAAACGCACTATGAAGGAGCGTAAGAAGGAGGCAAGAAAAGCTGTACAGGGTAAGATGCTGACAAATCCCAACTTCCCGGAGAAGATAATGGTATCTCGCGCCAGTGTGGACGAATGGACTAACCAGCCATTTATGTATATGGCTGAAAAGCATCAAATGCTGCTCGACATCGAGAGGGTGTTAAGGGAGGCTGAATATCTTGGACCGGCAGACAAGCATAAAGACCGAGACGGACTAATACAATCGCATCTTTTCAAGACACATGTCGAAGATATAGATGCTTATATTATCGTATGGGAATTTGATTCTGGTGAGTTCATTTTGCACAGCATATCGGACTCTCCGAACATTCTAAAGTTCCTAAAAAAGAAAATAGCGAAAGTGGGAAACTGACCAGAACTCCAAATCTGGGGCCGCCCTCAAACGCTATTTCTGCCGCAAAGGTAAGCATTTATTTTGAAACAAACAACAAAATCAACGAAAAATGAAGCAAATTGATAAAAATGCGCTCCTCGACTGGGAGAAATACAAGGAGAATATCTACCGCTCCACGCCTGTTGACACCTCCATGACAGAGGCCGAACGGGAACGCCACCGACTACACCTCGAGGCGCACCCCGTCGAGTGGATCAAGTTCTTCTTCCCCGGCTATGCCAAGTATGAGTTTGCCGACTTCCAGAAAAAGGCGATACGCCGCATACTGGCAAACGATGAATGGTACGAGGTGCTCTCATGGTCGCGTGAGCTGGCAAAATCCACCATCACCATGTTCATCGTCATGTTCGCCACGCTGACGGGACGGAAACGCAACGTCATCCTGACCTCCAACTCCAAGGATAACGCCATCCGACTCCTGGCACCATACCGGGCTAATCTCGAAGCCAACGGACGCATTATTGCCTACTACGGCAAGCAGCAGTCTATAGGCGCATGGACTGAGGACGAGTTCATCACCAAGGGTGGTGTGGCCTTCCGGGCCATCGGTGCCGGACAGTCGCCTCGTGGCTCGCGTAATGAGGCCATACGTCCTGACGTGCTGTTGGTCGATGACTTCGACACCGACGAGGACACCAAGAACCCGGACATCATTCAGAAACGCTGGGAGTGGTGGGAGCAGGCCCTATATCCTACGCGCTCTACCAGCGAACCCACGCTCATCATCTTCTGCGGCAATATCATTGCCAAGGACTGCTGTATCACCCGTGCCGGAGAGATTGCCGATAATTGGGATATTGTCAACATACGCGACAAGAACGGACGCAGCACATGGCCGGAGAAGAACACGGAGGAGCATATCGACCGCACACTCTCCAAAATATCCACACTATCTCAGCAGCATGAGTATTTCAACAACCCCATCTCCGAGGGCGAGATCTTCAAAGAGGTGGTCTATGGCAAGGTGCCGCCATTGTCGAAGTTCCGCGCACTGGTCATCTACGGCGACCCGGCACCGGGTGAATCGAAGGGAAAGAAGGGCGTGTCATTCAAGGCGGTCATGCTCCTTGGCAAACTCGCCGACAAACTCTACGTCATCAAGGCAAGGCTCGCTCATGCACTCAATGCGGAGTTCATCGACTGGTATGTGCAACTGCTCCAGTTCGTGGGGGGCAAGTCAAACGTATATTGCTACATGGAGAACAACAAACTCCAGGACCCTTTCTTTCAGCAGGTGTTCAAACCGCTCGTGCAGAAGGTACGCAAGGAAAAGGGCATCGACCTCTATATCCGAGGCGACGAGGAAAAGAAAACGGATAAGGCTACGCGCATCGAGGCGAACCTGGAACCTGTCAACCGCGAAGGCAACCTCATCCTCAACCAGGACGAGCGCGACAACCCGCACATGAAGGAACTGGAAGATCAGTTCAAGCTATTCACCCTCAACCTCAAATATCCGGCTGACGGCCCCGATGCCGTCGAAGGTGGCCTGCGCAAGCTCAACGAGCTGCAGGCTTCGCTCGAACCGCCGGTTAAGATCACGGCAAAAGACTTACGCTCCAAAAACAAATACCGTATATGACTACACAACAGTTCACAGCACTTGTAAAGGCCAAAGAGAAGGAAATACGCGATGCCATACACCGACGGCTTCCGGTCAAGATAGGCCGCATGGCCACCGACCACTTTCAGGATAACTTCCGACGGGGTGGCTATGTCGATGGAGGACTGCGCCCTTGGCCCATCACACGCCGGCAACAGGCCGATGGAAATTCGGCCAACTCACAATACGGCCCTCTCATGTCGGCTCGCAAGAACCTCTACGGCTCAATACGCTATGTACCTGGCGACGCACAGGTCACTGTTGGTACCAGCGTACCATACGCTGCCGTACACAATCAGGGAGCCACCATCACCTCACACCCCACAGTCACACCTAAAATGCGACGCTTTGCTTGGGCACAGTTCTTTAAGGCCGGAGGTAAAAGCGCGCCCGCTGGTTCTCCAGCGGGTCTATGGAAAGCCCTCGCGCTCACAAAGAAGGAAAAGCTCACTGTCACCTCAAAGATACCAAAGCGACAGTTCATCGGCCCTTCCCAGGAACTCAGCCAAAAGGTCACCCAGACTGTCGAAAGTGAAATCAAGAACATTCTAAACTCATAACATCATGCAACAACTATTACTTCTACTCTTACAGCACATTGCCAACCAGTTCCCCTACCTCTCTCTCGTGGCCGAAGACTGCGGTCAACTGGAAACACAGGAGGACACATATCCCGTCACCTTCCCATGTGTCCTGATAGGCAACTCCGACACCGACTGGCGCGACCTTGACGAGGGATGCGACTCGCAACAGGGTACGGCCACCATCACAGTACGCCTCGCCATCGACTGCTACGACGACGTTCATGTCGGCTCAACGCAGGAGGCTTCCATTGCCGAACGCTTACAGATGGCGCAGGACATACACCGTGCCATCCAAGGCATGGAATTTGAGGAGTGTGAAAACGTCTGGCCGTTGTCACGTATCAAATCGCGTGACTATACGCTGCCAGGCAATATCAAGGTGTACGAGTCAATCTACCGCTTCACCGTCATGGAGTAGTGTGCTCGGCGGTTTCCCCGCCGAGGTCATCGGCATCGTCAGCAAACAACTCCAGCTGCTTCGCCGTCAGTCGCGGCATCCTGACTTTAGGCACGGCTTTCAGGGCTATATTCTCCAGCTCGCCGACCTTCTTACGGATAACAGCCATAATCCTTTCTTCGCTGATAAAAAACTCATGCTTGGAAAGAATCTTCAGGGCATCGTCAAAACGCAAACGCTGCTTCTCCGTCAGTTCATAGTACCGACGGCATAGTGCTTCATCACGAAGACGAACCAAATCTTTGTCTCTACCCTTACTCATTGCGCAATCAACCAGGCGCAAAGTTACAACTTTTTCCGCAATAAAATTCAAAATGGGCTGCAAAAACAATGTCTTGCAGCCCATTACGTTAAGGGTGTTAATCATTTATCGCGTATGTTACGATATTATCGCGACCTAAAGCCTGCAGAAACTCGGCTCCAGCCTGCGCCAGACACCGTCTTTGTCGCGCTTTGAGAAGTAGTAGTTCAGGGCTGTACCCTGTACCACGTTGCTCTCCTTGAAAAGCGTCATGATCTCAGCATACTCGGCATCGAACTTGTTCTCCAGCTCATATAGCTTGCTGATGCTCTTGTAGTCCAGCTTGCCTTGCTTGTTACGCTCCAGCAGCGTCATGGCCAGCTGATAGATGGGGTCATCTGCACCCTTCTCACTCTGCTTCATGTACTCCTTCAGGTAGTCTATCAGACGCTCGGCAGCCATGTCGGCACGCTCGTCAAAGGTCTTCACCTTGTTACTACGTATCTCCAGCTTCAGGTCGCCGTCAACGATGGTATAGCTGCCTTGGTCCTCAAAGCGGGTCTGGCCGTACTCGGCCATCACCTTCTTGAAGCTCTCGCTCTCACCGTCTATCCACTCCTTGAAGCCGGTCACGTCGCTGGTGACCTGCTCTACCTTCACGAACACATCGTGCATGAACTCACCGCGCAGGGCCTCGTAGGCCTCACGACGATCCTGGCGGTTCTGCTTCTCTTCTCGCTGCAACTGCTCCAACAGCTGCCGTCTTTCTTCGGGGCTCAGCCCCTGCAAATCAATCTTTGACATTGTTGTAAAAAAATTAAAAGGGTTATTATTACTGTTCTTTATCTCGCTTGCGAATAATCGCCCGCATCTTCTTTGTCAGTGCCTCCAGTTCCTCGCAGTCCAAGTCCCGGAACTCCTTACCCGCTATCCTCGGCTGCTTGCAGAACTCATTCACTTTGTTCCAGTCCGTCGTGTCAACGCCGTAGAGTTGCAGCTGGTGTAGCGCACTGCTACGCCATTTCTTCCGCTCCCTGATGAACACTTCACGCTCTCCTGGAGCCAGCATCTTTTCTAAGGCTGTACAGCAGTCGTTATATTCCCGCTCGGTCATTTCATGAAGGTGCTCCGTGCGGTTCCACGTGTACTGAAGCACCACGCTCTTCTTGAACTCCTCGCGGTCGCCCTTATAAGGCAGCCGGTTGAAGATGGCATAAAATCTACTGTAGTTCTCCATATACTTCCTTGTTGTCTTCGTACCATATTGCCAAGCCCAGTTTGGAGGCTTCGGCATATTCTCGCTTAGCACCTGGACTGTCCGTCCAGTCTGTCAGCATGTAGATGGCATCGCACCAGGCTAATTCTGCCAGGTCTAACTTCATAATCTCCGTATAGAAGTCTGTGCCGTTCTCTCTGGCCAGTTCCTCGGCCCGCAAGCCCAGCCCGCTGGTCGTGGGGTTGAATACCTCGAAATCCCACTCTCTCAGGTAAGCCTCGGCCTCCGCAAACTTCTGGCGGGTGGCATCACTCAACACCTCCTCGCCAATCTTTCCACTGATATACACTCTCATGGTGCCCATTGCGGTCTTTCCTTTTTCGGCTTTCGCCATTTACATTCATCACACTGAAAATGTCCCATGCCGTCACAGTTACCGAGGCAACGGCCTTTTTTGTAATCTCTGCAATCGACCATAATTTTACCCTATTGCTATATTGCCATCTGGGCCAATAATATCAACACCTGCAACACTGATTGTCTCTATTTTGATAGAATAGGACAACTCTACACCATGATTGGCTTCTGCCAGTTTGCGTTTCCATTCTTCTGCGGTTTTAGTTGCTTCTCTTTTCACCGCTGCATCGTTTCGTTTCACGCACATGAAGCATTTTCTGTAGGTTAATGTGCTTGGCCGATAATCTTTTGGAGCCTTGAACTTTATGGCGGCTATGGCCACATAAGAGTCATTGTTGCGTTTCATATTCTTCTTTGTTTTATTTCGATAATTGGATTCTTCTGCTCTGTACAATCACATTGCAAGCGTCACAGCACACGCCGCTTGGCTTGACAGGAATGGGGCTGTGGCCATACCCAACGAAGGGCCTGCCACAAATACAGCATTGACTAACCTTCTTGCTGATGCGCATTTGAGGAATATCGGTTCTCATACCCAACCTCCTTTCTGCTTTCTCCAGTTGACAGTCACTTCGGCGTCCAGTTCCCCGGTGCCTCCACATGTCGGACAGGTCACTTTCGCCCATCCGCGACGGTCTGCGTCAGGGTTGCCATCATCCTGCCGCCAGCCCCAGCCATTGCCGTTGCAGTCAGGACAGGTAAATCCCTTTGCCGTGAAACGCTCCGGCCTCGCTTCTCTCAGCACCGCCGGTGCCGAAAGTTCAATCATTTGTCTTTTTCTGCTCATATCACTAAAGTTTTACGATGTTTACTTTCTCGGCTGCTTGCAGCCACTTGATAATTCTCGCCGCATAAAGCGGGTCGGTAGTCTCTATCACACGGCAACCCTTGGTCTTGGCCTTGCGGAGCGTTATGTCTGCCTCGCCCTTATACATCCAGTCGTCGATAATGCCGGACACCCGGTCGCCTTTCACTAATATCTGGTACTTCTCCATGCGCTAACTGATATAAAAATAAACAGTAAACCGATATTCCCTCCGTAGTCGTCTCACTTGGATAATCGCATCAGGGTCGCTTCCGTAGGGCAGTTCTATTATCCTCTGCTTTGTGTCACATACCACGCCCTTCTTTCTGAGCTTATACAGGATATTGCTCCGACGTTTGCTCGTGTTCGTGTATTTGTTAGCCATCTTCCGACACCTCCTTTCCTTCTGCCGCCGTGCCCGAGGCTTCTCCCTCGGGTTCGCCCAGCGCATACTTGATAGCCCCTTCTTCCCAGATAATGAACGGCACACCTGGCCTGTCCATGAAACGGCTCTTGCAACTGGCCTTGAAGCCCTCAACGAAAATCTTGATGTCGGCATCATATTCCACCTTTTTAGCCGCACGGCCCTCTGGACGCGAACCTTCAGCATGGCTGATGAAGATAAACAGCTTCCCCGGATGCTCCTCTTTCAGCTGCTTGTAGCCTGCATAACTCAGGCCGCTATACTGGAAAGAATCCACAATCACCACAGAAGGGCTTTTCTTTCGCTTCAGACGCTCCGAAAGCATGTTCATGGGTTCTCTGTCAAGAATGACAAAACGACGCGCCACGTCGGCCATTCCGTGCCTTCTGAGCGATTTCTGAACACTCAGCCCGGTGCTTTCCTCCAGACTGTCATAAATGACCTTCTCAAACTTGCACAGATACTTGGCCAGCTGCATCACAAACGAGGTCTTGCCGTTGCCGCTATGGCCCCAGACGAGCCACGTGCCGCTCTTGGCTGGCCGCCCCAATGAAGCCTCCCACGCTCCCGTGAAGGGAAACGAGGGAATCTTCATCGCAAGCACCTCCGTCGGACTATATGCTCTCCTCAGCTTCATTTCCTTGGTCTTCTTTTTCAACAGATATAACTTTATACTTCAAAAAGCCACGAATGATATTGGGGTATTTGTGTATTGGGCAAGGAAGTCCTACTTTTACCATCCAAAGTGGCACATAAGCATCTTTCCATATTTCATTTTGAAATGGTCCAGCTTCTTCGACAAGAGAGCCCTCATTCACACGTAGCCAAAGAAGATCCTGCCCCATGTCCTCTAAGTTTATTCTTGTAATCATGTCAGGCTCCTTTCTTCAGTTTCTCAATCTCGGTATAAACCCGCCTCAGTCCGCCACCGCTGCCGTGGACTATCTGCATCACATCGGCACCGGCTGGGGCGTTCACCTTCGCCACAATGGCCGCCTGGGCCTTCAGGAACTTCCCCCGTTCCTTCTCGTCCTCCGGCGTGACCCGGCTGTAAGTGTCACCAAAGCGGCTCAGCATCTCGGCATAGCCCACCTTCATGCCCTCCACGTTGCGGGCTATCTTGGCCCGCAGACCGTCGGCCCCCATCATGTACCAACCGCAGCAACGCTCCGTGGCATTCCACAGGGCTTTCAGTTCCAGAAAAGCCTCATATTGCAGGTCTCCTGCCTCGTCAAGCACCACCAACGGTGTGTCGAGGGTCTTCATGTAGGCTACCAGGTCTTCATACACGTCATAGTAACTGCCAATGCTTGTCACGCCGAACTCCTTGGCTATCTTACGCACCAGCTTGCGCTTGGTCTTCACCTGACTGCAGTCGATATACACGGCATTCTTGTGGGCCTTAACGTAAGCCCGGGCCGTGAAGGTCTTGCCAATGTTGGGAACGTCACACAGGATGGCACTCACACCGCTTTCCTGGCACAAGCCTAACTGAGCCATGATGAAGCGGAACGTCGGGGTCTCGGCGGCCTTCCACTCCATTTCCTCACGCAGCACCACGCCAAGACGACGGGCTATGCCCACCCAACCGGCATCACTCACCTGCTTCTCGTAGTTGCCTTTCTTGATGACGTTATACACTGAGGGCGATATGCCCAGGGCCACAGCGTGCTTGTTGTCGCTGGGGTAGTTCTCGCGGTCGGCAGCAACAGCAGCCGCTATCCGCTCCTTAATCTCCTTGCTGATTTCCATATTCTAATACTGTTTTAATGGGTTTCTAATTACATACTTGCCACGCCAGCCGCCGCATAACGGTCAGCGTCCATATATTCCGAAAAGTCCTCCTCGTCCAGCTGTTCTGTATGCTGCTGTACCACAGCAGCTCCTTCCACGGCCTCCTCGATTGCCTCCTTTTCCTCCGGCCTGATGACTACCACGGGTTGAATCTTCCCGTCCTTCATCATCTTGTCAAACTGGCTCACATACTTGGCCTGCTCCACGTAGGCGGCCTTGTCGGCCTCCGTCTGCTCCGCAGTGGCCTCGTTGTACTTCGCCACCGGCTTGCAAACGCAGATGAACTCGTCACCCTGCCAGAGATAGACCTCAGTCACCTTGCCGTCAGCATCGGGCAGCCAATAGGCATCCACCTTCAGGTTCCTCGGCTCCAGTTTCTCTATCACGTCTGGAGAGGGAAGCCCGAACTGCTCGTACTGCACGGTCACATACATATTCTGCCGGATGGTGGTCGCGGTCTTCTCGCCGATGTAGCGGTAGAGGTAGCTCTTATCCCAAGGGCGCAACTCCGGGTTCTGACGCGCACACAGCACGTCCCACCTCGTCATGCCGGGGTACATCTTCTGGTTGGGGTGCAGTTCATGGTTGTACTCCTCGATGGCTCTCAGGTCATCGGCCACCAGTTCCTCATAGGTGTAGCTCTTTTCCTTGTAGGTGTCGTTTTTCTCGTCATACACCTTCTCTATCTTCGGACGGTTGGCCTCCAGCTTCGAGTACCAGCGGCCAATGCCCACCTGTAGTTTCTTCTCGGTGCCGTACTTCTTTGCCCGGTTGAAGTGCTCGGCACGTTTCTCCCTCGAGTTACCGGGGTTACACCAGCGAACCATCGGGAACACCACACCGGCCTTCATCAGACCGTCACTAAACGATTCCACAAGGTGGTGCTCCACCTCCAGTTCCATCGGCGTGTAGAAGCCGTTGCGGTCAAGCATCCTGAACATATCCCTCATGCAGTCCACAAACAGGTCGCGGGTCTTCAGACGGTTGTAGGCACGGCCCACCACGGCTCCGCTCACCACGTCGTAGGCATAGTAGGCCTTAACCCGCTGACCGTTGTGCATCGGCCTCGGAAGGTCGCGGTCATCCAGCGACACCTTGCTCAGGGCATAGACGGCGTGCGCTCTCAGGTGGTAGGGACGGTACTCGTTGTTGAAGTCCCACTGCGTGTCGTGAAGCTTGGCACGCAGGGCCTTGTTCTTCGGGGTGTTCAGATAGTTGGCAATGGTCGCTTCACTCAGCACCAGCGGATTGCCTTTTTTATCCACAAACTGGCTCGGCTCAAACAACTCGCCCGTCTCGGGGTCGGCAACAGTCACCTCGCCCTTCACGAACATATTGTAAAGTTCGGCAACGGTGGTGTTGTACGGACGCTCTGGCAGGCTGTCTAAACTCAGTATAAGCCGCTCGATGTTATAGCTCACCTTGCGGGTGTTCTGGTTCCTGAACTTCTTCGAGATCAGCGTCTCATAACCGTCCGTCTGGAACTGTTTCACCGTGTCACGAAACCTGTGAGCACTCTTGGGCAGCGTGTGACCCGTCTCAGCCTGGTAGAAACTGATAACACCCACTATCTCACCCCAGTTCACCGTTGGACCGTGCATCGCCCGGCGCATAATGTTCGTGTCGCTCACGACGGCCACAACGGCCTGCACTACGCTCGCGTTCACCGTGTACTCGTTTATCTTATCTGGAGGCAGGGCACCACCATCATCAAAACGGTATCTCGTGTAATACTCACGGGCCTTGGCATCCAGACGGTAGTGCTGACCAAACCAGTCTTTCAAAACGTTCTGCTCCATATCTCCATATTTCTCCTTGATGGCCTCGCGGAAACGCAACGGCAAGGTGGCTACCTCTATCAATGCGTAAGTGGAGGCACCACCGCCACGACGTACCACGTTAATCTGACCGCGCTTCTTCAACTGTTTATAATTCGGCTCACTCATAATAGGGGCAAGTATCTTCAGCGGCACGTCCTGAGGGCGTCTGCCGTTCAGCACGCGGCTGTGGCTCCAATCCACCTTCACGCCCATCGCTGCCTTGCTGCCATCGGCCAACTCCGTCAAGGCACGACCGCCAACCACAGGCCGGTCGTCATAAGTCAGGTCCTGAGCCGATATGCACAATATCTTGCCGTAATACTCCATAGTCCTTGTTCCGTATGCTGCCGTATCACAGCAGCCACTACATAGTCAGTGCCATCTGTTCAACCTCAGCCTGCAAAGCCTCCCACTCGGGAATCGTCAGCCCCTGGTCCCTGCGCTTCTCAACACCGTCAACAAGCAGCACACTCACACCGGTCTCCTTGTAAAGCACCAGCTTGAACCTCGTGCCCAGCGTCTGCGTCATGGTCTTCTCCACCTCCTCGTGGCTGGTCTCCCATTCCAGGCTCATGCCACCATCCACAATCACACCACCGCACTGCTTCACGGCAACATATCGCACCTTGCGCGAAATCTCGCTGTCAGTCTTCCATGTCAGCGCGTTCCAGATACTTACCCGACTCAGATGCGGAAATGCCTTGTTCAACTTGTTACGACCTGTCTGGTCCAATGAAATTCTCTTCGACATAATGTTACCTCCTTATTTTTTTAAGTTGTTAATAATCGTCTCTCTGTCCTTATCGTCCAGACGGTAGCCCTTCTCAACACGACGGCGCGTCACCTCCTTCTGGCCGACAAGCCACAAGGCCTTCTTTGTCAATTCCTGTGCCGTCCACTCCTCTGTTGTGCATCCGAGGTTGGCGTCCGCAATCTCCAGCATACCGTCAGCAGCATCACTGAGCATCTCCTGACATTCATTCGTCATCAGCTGCTGCTCCTGCAAAGCCTTGTTCAGATTGTAGGCCGTAGCAAATAGTCCCTTCACCAGCTCACTACCGCCAAACTGCATCCACTCCCGGCAGAACGTGTCCTTGTCCATACCATCACCGGCTGCCATATACATGGCATTGGCCTCTACATACTCTTCCTGAGTCACCGAGCGACCTATGCGCTCCTCAAATTCCTTCTGTAACATGTCTTTTTTACTTTTTATGATGAAACATTCTTCTATCTCGATAAATTTTTGTAATTTTGGCGCCGCATTAACGGCGTTAATTCGGATGCAAAGATACAGAATTTCTGTAATACAACAAAATAAATTTCAGAAAAAATGGATTTATACGAGCAAATTTTAACAAAAGAAGAAATAAACAAGCGTTTTAAGAGGGCTGTAACTGCCATTTTGTCCAAAGGACTTATCTCCAGTAAAGCGGGTCTTGCAGACTCGCTAAAGGTAAAACCTGCAAAATTTTCAGAAATTCTGAATGACAGAATGAACGCAGGAGTAGATATGATTGCTATAATGTGTGATTATTACCACGTTTCTCCAGATTGGATTCTAATGGGAAGAGGGAATAACGTATTTAGGAAAAATGAACTTCCAAAATACTGGATTGATGATGAGGACCTTGATGTAGAATACCACGAACCAGAAGAATTCATAAATTCTGTAGGACAAACAGATAAGGTCTCAGTAGCTCCTTTTATGGACTTGATTCATGAAAAAGACGTTGTAATTAGGGAGCAAGCAGAAGAAATCGGTCGCCTCAAAGCACGTATCGAAGAACTTGAACGCCGTAGGGGGGACAATGCGTCAGATGCAGCCACACCAAATGCCCGTGTCGGGTAAGCCACCTGCATGTCATCAAAGGTGGTCGCCTGGAATAGCCACGGTGCCCTGCGGTTCTCCGCAGGGGCCACTCACACGCCGCACACACGCATTTTCAGCCCAGCCAAAGCCCTCCAAAAACACCTAAAACCCCGATAAATAGGCACTTCTCGCGTATATATAATAATGTGTACCCCCCAAAAATAGGGGTATTTTCACCCCTCTAAAACATCAAAAACCTCCACTTGTAAGTGGCAGCAACGCACTTTCCCACCAGATACCCCCCCCGAAATTTTGGAAAATGTAACCCCAAGTGTAACCCCTCTCGCGCTGAAAATGTAACCCCTCTCCGTAACCCCTTTTGTAACCCCTCTCTAAAAAACACCCACTTTTTGCCACAAAAATAGGGGAGCGCATCACTCCCCCAATGGTTTCCTGTAGGCCGTGGTTCTGTCACGGCTCCTTTGTCCTGTATGCCGTCGTATCACGACGGCCCCATAAGCCCTCAGAAAGCCGTTCTAACGCCCTTTTAACCCTCCGTGTTTACTCCCGCCCGATATGAGCGTAGATTGCTTGATAATGGCCTTTTTAGTGGCCACAGAGCCGTTTCCAGACAGCCCAGCGTGCAGCAGGTAGTTCTTCGTGGCTCCCACCTCCTCAGCCGTCAGCACCGTGTAAACCGCCGATATACTCGAAAAATAGTAGTCCTTGCGCTCATAGCGTCCACGCGTGAGCAGATGTACATGTATAACCTTTGCCATAGTTCCCTTTTTGTTCCGTTTATTACTTTCAGGCTGCAAATATACCAAATAATCTTTATATGGAAGAAATTCGCAATCGAAATTTACATTTTACCCACAAAAAAAACTGCCAACAGGCAGCCACAAACTCTAACACCTCGCCGCTGATGGGCGACCACCTCTCACGTCATGGCCTCGTCCTCCATGCACCGCCACCCCACACCGTTCAAAATCCCGCGATCCGTAAAATCCGATGTAAAGAAGCGCCCTTCAAACTTGCTCTTCAAGCCACCCCGATGTAAGCTCCATGTAAAGCAATGTAAACCGTTTCGTTTTTCTGGCCTCCTCTCTCCAAATCTCCGTAACTCCCTATAAACAAACGCTTTTCACTCACTTTCTCCAGTACCCACTCCTCTCCGTTTCGTTTTACGCCCCATACAAAGGTGTACGTGACCTACAAGGGTGGCCACAACAGGATTCACGGCTCACACTA
>CAMHUC010000026.1 GCA_946188155.1 uncultured bacterium
TCTTCTTCAGCGGACTGGGCTTCAAGATCTCGCTCGTGCCCTTCCACTTCTGGACCGCCGACACCTACCAGGGTGCACCCACGCCTGTCACGGGCTATCTGAGCGTCATCTCCAAGGGCGCCGCAGCACTCACCCTGGCCATTATCCTCATGAAGGTGTTCCAGCCACTGGTGTGCTACTGGGAGTATCTGCTCGACATCGTCATCGTGCTATCCATCACCGTGGCCAACCTCTTCGCCATCCGTCAGTCGGAGCTCAAGCGGTTCATGGCCTTCAGCTCTATCTCGCAGGCTGGCTACATCATGCTCGCCGTGCTGGGCAACGGGGCTACGGGCGTGGCTGCGCTGACCTACTATGTGCTGGTCTACATCGTGGCCAACATGGCGGTGTTCACCATCATCAACGTCGTGGAGCACAACAACGGGGGACGTACTGACATGGCCGCCTACAACGGCTTCTACCAGACCAACCCCAAGCTCTCGTTCCTGATGACGCTCGCCCTGTTCTCGCTGGGTGGCATACCGCCCTTCGCCGGCATGTTCTCCAAGTTCTTCGTGTTCATGGCGGCCGCACAGCAAGGCTCCTTTGCGGCCTATTTCGTGGTGTTCATCGCCCTGCTCAACACGGTGATCAGCCTCTACTACTATCTGCTCATCGTCAAGGCCATGTACATCACCAAGACCGACACGCCGCTGCCCACCTTCCAGAGCGATGCTCACACCCGCGTGGCCCTCGCCGTCTGCACTGTCGGCGTGGCCCTCTTCGGTGTCTGCTCCTGCATCTACGAGTGGATAGCAGCTGCCAGCATCTATTAGCAGCCTGCGCCTCTGTCGATGCCTTGCGTAGCTTCGCTGAGGCTTCGCACAGCTGAGAAGAGCCTCTATAGCGTTGGATTCCCATGGAATTCAGTCCTATAGAGGCTCCTTTCTGTCGATAGAGCTTTCCTGCCAGTGCGTCAGGAGCCGTCTCTCGGTAAGCAGCTTGAATACAGAAAGCACCAAAAGTGCGCTATTTTCAGCGGGAATATGCAAAAAAGACGTGTTTCCCGCTGATTATAGCAATGTTTTTGCCGTATTTGCAGCGGATAGTGTCTAAATGAAGCTTACATGTTTCCAACATAGTTTACCGGAATTGGTGTGCGGAATGTTTCCAAGTCTATTATTGTCTAAGGAGTAGAGGAGAAAAGGAGTCCAAAGGCTGGACACGTCAGGGCGGCTTGCCCTGTCGTCAGTCCAGCCGCTGGACGCATCAGGGATGTGGTCTGCGATGCTGGCGTAGTACCCGTCTGCAGAATGTTTACACGACTTTTCATGCCACTGTTGCCACTAAGCGCTTTACGCGCTGACTATCAGGTGGTTACGTGGTGGCATCAACCTCATTTCTCTTGCCACTCTTGCCACTGCCGTTGCAAGGCGTAAGTACTTGTTATTCAGTCGGTTGTGTTATAGTGGCATGAGTGGCATCAAAAAAATCTATCGGGTGTAGATGGTTTGTCAAGCGGAAATAACTGGCAAGCCCTAAAATGCGTTCTGCCTGTTGCTCATCACCAATGCTGAGTCCTCTTGTTTTCAACATCGCCAATAAGGCAGGTATGTCGAGAGGTTGCTTGTTGTACTTCATACGTATATAAAAAGTTCCACCCTGGTACGCTACATTCTCCGAAGAGAAGAGAAGCGTTGGTGGACTCTGTCGGGTGCAGAGATAAGACTTTTTCCTGATTCTAACAAGTTTTTTCGCGCTTTTCTGCTCATTTTCTCTAAAAACGATAAAATATTAGCCTGTTTTTGCGTGGTCAGGGGTCGGTTCCGCTGATCATTTTTTTCTTTGATTTCTTGTTGATTTGAAATAATTGTCGTACCTTTCACCTGTAAATCAAAAAAACTAATATTATGGTACGACAATTAAGAAAGAAGAGTGGTACTGGTATCTATCATGTGATGTTCAGGGGCATTAACGACCCCTGATCCCTCAAACTCTGACACCGTGTGCCCAACCCCGTGCTCAAAAGTGGGGCAGAGAACCGTCCTGATCCGCTTTTCTCACAGTCAGAAGCCTTCTTTGAGAAAATAAGAATAAGCAATTTTTCTGCAAAACATTTGGCACATTCAGAATAAGTTATTATCTTTGTTGCGCAAAGAAACAACGTACAACATTTAAAACCGAGAAAAAAGAAAACAGACAGTGACGAAAGAATCATAACGGAAGCCCAGCCGCACCAGGTGCCGCACTTCCAACAGGGACCAGACAAACATTTTTACTAACCAAACAAAATGCGCGTCGCATTCCCGTTCGGACTTTTTTGGATATATGAGCTTTTAGCTCTTGCCCTCCTATCCTTGAATACCGCCAATATTCTACAAGAGAGCAAGATGACTGGAGGTTCACGCTTGGCGTGAATCATTCACCACTTGTAGTTGTAGAGGGCCACTTGGCGGTAGCCTAAGGATAGATGCAAGTAACGAATGGTTGCACGCCTTTTCCTTTATCAAAAGAAATATGAAACAGATTTATCTATTCTTATCTTGCTTGGTAATCAGCATATTCCAATCAGCTTCCTTATTGGCAAAAATAAACATGGGAACAATTAATATTAAGATTGGAGAGTCTGTACAAGTGTATGCTGAGGAAAGTACTTATTACACGGTATCAGGATCTTGGTCAATAACGGGAGGTTCTTCATTCTCCATTACCTCCAGATCTCAACGGAGTTGTACCATACGAGGAGCCAAAGTAGGTACTTCAACATTGAATTGGAGTGGATACAGTAATGCAGTATACGGAGAGATGTACTGGACGGTTAACGTCATAGGATCAAGCCATGAGTCTATCAACAAAGGTACTATTACAATGAACGTGGGTGAAGAAAAGACCCTGAATCATAATCTTCCAAGTGGTGCCAATGTAAATTCTAATAGTTGGTTCCTTCGCGAGAAATTAGGGACGGGCTCGTATGACTTTCAGGAAAACTATTGTTTAAAGATAATATCTAAAAACTCTCAAAGCTGTACAATAAAGGGGATAGCAGCCACTTCAGACGGAACTTATGAACTTCACTGTTTATCTCAAGATGAACATTATGATTGTTATTGGACATTGATTGTGAAAGCTTCTGGATACATATATGTCTATGCAGATCCTGCTGGTGGATATGTATTTTCTCCTAAAAAAGTTGCACCAGGAACAAAAGTTTACCTAACTGCAGAGGTTAACAATGTTGTAGTTCCAGATGCAAAAATATATTATACCACAGATGGGAAAATGCCAAACCAAAGCTCCAAACTATACACGTCTGCAGGGATCACCATAAACGGACGTACATATCTGCAAGCGGTAGCTTACAAAGATGGATATGATCCTGTGGGGGATGGTTGGTATTATGATATTGAAGATATAATCCCCATCAATAGCATTTCCCTCAACAAAACTTCTCTCTCACTACAAACTGAGCAAACTGAAACATTAAAAGCGACTGTAAAGCCCGATGATGCTACAGACAAAAGCGTTTCATGGTCATCAAGCAAGACGAGCGTAGCGACGGTGAGCAGTTCTGGACTTGTTACGGCCAAGGGAGAAGGAAGTGCGACTATCACGTGTAAAGCAAATGATGGAAGCGGAAAACAGGCTACTTGCACCGTTACTGTTAAAAATGCAAATCCAAATATCCAGTTTGTATCCGTCAAGTCAACGAATACGAACCTGAGCAATATGTCACAGAGCGACAAACTTATGCTTGAAGGCGTATTCAAGAACACAGGTGCAACAGCTACTGTCGATACCAAAATCTTCATTCTTGATCAAGATATGAAGACTATAACAACCGGTGATGTGAAATCATCCGAGTTTAAGTCAAACAGTCAGACAACGGTGAAGCATGAACTCGCACTGTCCGGCATTCCTGAAGGGACGTATTATGCAGCAATCCTGTATTATAACGGCTGGGATACAAAGAAATGGACATATTCGTCAAGCAATCTTGTCAACTTTACTGTCAAGAGTACAGAAACGCCTATCATTACCATTACCTCTGTCACAAGCAGTAATAGCAATTTGGATAACCTGACTCAGAACGATGTGCTAAAGCTTCAGGCCACTTTTCAAAACACGGGCAAGACGGCGAACATTAAAACAGCATTAAATCTTTATAATGAGGTTCAGAGAGACCTTTACTTTAACGAATCAGTTAGGGAATTTCCAAAGAACAAGTCAGTCACTATTGAGCACGAGATCCCCCTGACGGATATCCCTGAAGGGAAATATGAGGCAACAGTTGTGTATTATAAAGATTGGGGTGATAAACCAGGATGGTATTACTTCTCAAGCAAAGTTTTGAACATTACTGTTAAAAAGGCATCTACACCGAGTCCTGTAACAGATACAGACATTTCCAATATGCCCAATGTTATCTATTTAAATAATGTAGAAGCAACTTCTGGCAGCCAACTCACTCTGTCGCTAAAGATGAAAAACAAGGCTTCTATTCGTGGATTCCAGTTCGACCTTTATCTGCCTGATGGCGTGAAGGCAGTCAAGAACAATAAGGGGAGGATTACAGCATCACTCACCAAGACCCGCCTTGATGCTGATGACGAGCACACGCTGACCGTGGCAGAACAAGGCAACGGATCCATCCGTTTCCTCTGTGGTTCTCAGTATGACGAAGTATTCTCAGGTAGTGATGGGGAAGTAGCCACATTGACAGTCAGCATTGACGATGCGATGAAAGACGGTGACTATTCCATCAGACTAAAGAACATCAAACTGACAGAGACAGACATCAGTAAGTCTTACGAGACTCTTGAAGTTATTCGGACGCTGACCATCAGTTCCTTTAAGCCTGGAGACATCAATGGAGACGGAAAGGTTGACGTAAGCGATTATATAGGTGTGGCCAATCGAATTTTGGGTGACACACCAAGTGGCTTTGTTGAGAAAGCCGGCGACGTGGACGGTAGCGGTACAATCGACGTGTCTGACTATATAGGTGTTGCCAATATTATTCTGACAGGAAACATCTACGGAGGGGCAAACAGCCGAACCTTGGCAAGAACCAGAACTATTCCCGACAGCAAGGATAATGTGATATATGTTGCGCCCTTGTCTGTCGATAAGGGGGCGACCTCAGCCAATCTGTCGATATGCATGAAGAATAGTGCAGCTATCCGTGGCTTCCAATTCGACCTTTATCTGCCTGACAATGTGACGGCAGCCAAGAATGCCAAGGGCAGAATTTCGGCCTCTCTCACCAAAGACCGCCTTGCGGATGATGATGAGCATACACTGACTGTGGCTGAACAGGCTGACGGGGCTATTCGCTTCCTATGCGGTTCGCAGTACGACGAGACGTTCTTAGGCACTGATGGGGAAGTGGCCTCACTGGCAATAAACCTTCCACAAGATATGGCGGCAGGCGATTATCCGATTATCCTAAAGAATATCAAACTGACGGAAACAGACATCAGCAAGTATTATGAGACAGCTGTCTTGGAGTGTTCGATTACCGTAACTATAGGAAACTCTACAGGTATTGAATCCCAAACAACGGGGATGGGACAAACGAATAGTACTGTATATTCCATTTCCGGCCAAAAACTGTCGAAGCCACATCATGGTATTAATATCATTAATGGCAAGAAGGTTGTGATAAAGTGACACACTATTGGGCTGAAAGCCGCCATCCCATCCATTAGAGGCGCGAATGGCGGTACTGCTGTCGGCTTTCAAAGCACAGGGGGACAGATTCTGTTTTAATCTCCAAATAAAAGAGAAGAAAAATGGAACATATTAACAATTATTATCTGTTCTGACTTTTAAGACGCATCTTTCATGACCTGCTTCAGATGTTATTTTGGAGCAGGTCATACTTTTATTGTGTGGGGAGCAGGGAGGGCTTCTCGATTGACAGAGGCCGGCTGATGTTTGGCGAGGCGGAGAAAGATTTTCCCTGTACAATCGTCTGTTATTTGAAAAAAATGTGTAACTTTGCCCCCTGTTAGGAATAAACCACTGATATAACCGAAAGGAGACCGAACGATATGATGACAGCAGCGAAGAGGAAATACCCCATAGGCATACAAAGCTTCGAGAAAATTCGAAGAGGTGGGTATGTGTACGTAGACAAGACAGAGTTGATTTACAAGTTGATATCAGAAGGTTGTCCATACTTCTTCAGCCGTCCTCGACGGTTCGGCAAGTCTCTGCTCGTATCCACCCTCAAGGCCGTATTCGAGGGGAAAAGGGAACTCTTCGAGGAAATGACGCTGAAAGACGGCACTCGGCAGCCCCGTCTCTTCATCGCCACTACCGACTGGGACTGGGAGCCCCGCCCCGTGCTGCATTTCGACTTCAGCGGAGGTGACATCGAGACCATCGAACAGCTGGACGAGCTGATAGACAATATTCTGAAGGGATATGAGCGGCTGTACCGAATCTTTGAGACGTCGGGGGGAACCAACGAACGGATGAAGACCATCATCAGGACGGCGCAAGCACAGACAGGGCAGCGGGTAGTAGTGCTCGTGGATGAATACGACAATTTCATCCTGCACCATCTGGACAGCCCGCAACAGAGCAAGATTGCCCGTCAGAGATTCCAGAACCTCTTCGGACCGCTGAAGGAGATGGACGACCACCTGGAGCTTGTATTCATCACAGGCATCTCCAAGTTTTCGCAGATGGGCATCTTCAGCAAGCTGAACCAACTGAAAAACATCTCCCTGCGCCCTGACTTCGAAGCGCTCTGCGGCATTACGGAGGAGGAACTGGTCAGCACCCTTCGCCCCGACATCGAGCATCTGGCTTCGCTGAATGGCATCGACTTCGAACAGCAGGTGGGCGAGCTGAAGAATATGTACGACGGCTATCACTTCAGTCACGGACTGACTGACATCTACAATCCGTTCAGCCTGATGAATGCCCTCGATGCCAACATGCTCAGCAACTACTGGTTTGCCAGTGGCACCAGCAGTGCCCTGATAGAAATGCTGGCGCAAATGCCCCCTCTGGAGTTGCAGGACCTGGTGGGCATCTCCATAGAGTCGACGGCCTTCGACCTGCCCATCAGCAGTTTCGACGACCCCGTACCCCTTCTGTATCAGAGTGGATACCTGACGATTAAAGACTATCGGAAAGACCGTGACCTCTATCAGCTGGGATTCCCAAACAAGGAAGTCAGGCAGGGCTTTGCCGACTGCCTCTTTCAGCATGTCACCAACAGCAAGCCCTCCAGCCGGTGGCGCTCTGCGCTGCTCAATGCCTATTACGACTTCAGAGACTCCGACGACCTGGCATGCTTCGTGGAGGCTCTCAAGTCGTTCTATGCCAGCGTGCCCTATCAGCTCGACAATAAAAACGAGCATCATTATCATGCGCTGCTCTACACGCTACTTACGGCCTTCGGTGCAGATGTGTCGGCAGAGGAGTCAACGGCCCAGGGCCGTTCGGACATTGTGCTTCGGATGCCAAAGACCATCTATATCCTGGAAATCAAATACGACAAGTCTGCCGAAACAGCCCTCCGGCAGATCTCAGATAAAGGCTATGCCGGCAAATACCACCTCGACAGTCGGCCGATAGTAAAGGTCGCTCTGACCTTCTCCGGCGAGACGAGGAATATCGCCGAGTGGAAGATAGAATAAGGCGGCGCGGTTAGCTTTCCGATGGGGATGCTGACTGAGCGTAGTAGGCTCTCAGTGCTGCGGCATCTGCTTCGGCATCGGTACACACTTCGAGGAGAACCGGGCGTTGGCTCTCCATGTCGAGCAAGGTGCTGACGGCAGGCTGCAGCTCGTCCATGCTGGAGGCAGAGAGGTAGACTATGCCGTTCTGACGGCAGATGCCCTCGGCAGAGGTGTGGTGTGAGGCAGCTACATAGGCATCGCGTGCCGGACTCTGCTCCAGGCCCGGGAGCATATTGAAGATGCCGCCCCGGCCATTGTTGAGCAGCAGGATGCGCAGGTTGCCGCGCAGGTTCTGGTTCCACAGGGCATTCTGGTCGTAGAAGAAACTCAGGTCGCCGATGACGCAGACCACCCTTCTCGATGCCACCACGGAGAATCCGGCGGCCGTAGACAGGGAGCCCTCGATGCCGTTGACGCCACGGTTGCAGTAGACGAAGCCCGGAGAGTAGATACAGGCCAGTCGCACGGCTGACGAATTGGCATAATGGAAATTGGCCGGGACGCCGGTCTCGGCATATCTCTGCTCGAGCAGTCGCACGGCAGCCATCTGCGAGTAAGGTGGACTGAAGGCCTCTGCCCTCTGCGCTGCCTGGCTGAGCAGCGCCTGCCAGCGGCTGACGTAGGCTGAGGTGTCGGGCAGGGGTTCGAATGTGGTCTCGAAGAACTGTTCATAGGTTGACGTTTCCGACAGACAGCTCTCCAGCTCTGGCAGCACGTCGGCGAGGCTGCCTTCGATGACCCCCTTCGTGCGCATGAAGGTGTCGTGCAGCTGTCCGTCCTCGGAGATCTCCCAGAAGTCGGCTTCTGTGGCTCTCCGCAGGAACTGCTTCAGACGCTTGCTGACCAGCGTGCCGCCGCCATAGAGCACGAAGTCGGGCAGCAGGCCCTCATCGTCGCCCACGGCATGGAGCACCTCTTCGACGTGAGCGGTGCCAACGTCGCTGCCGAGAGGCTCGAAGAGCACCACGGCATGGCTCTGCAGCGACCGGAGCCTGTCGTCCTTCAGAAGTGGGTAGCGAGTCTGCCCGATGACAATCATGGGGCGCCGGGCCGACCAGAAGTCATGCCTCAGTCCGCTGCGCTCTATGTCGGCGAAGTGGGCAGACGGCCTCTGCATGACGATCTTGCTCTCACGGGGCAATTCCTCCACGTCGTATTCGAACAGGGGCTCGGCCAGTGGCACGTTGATGTGAACGGGTTGTCCACCCTTGGCGGCGGCCTCCATCATGGCCTCGCAGATGAGTCGGTTGCAGTACCAGTGGCTCTCCGTGTCGGTCACGCTGGGCAGACTGACGCTTCGTGCCACGAAACGGCCAAGTGCGTCGGGCTGCGGCAGCGTCTGCCCGTCGAGCTGGCCAATCCATTGCGGTGGGCGGTCGGCAGAGATGACCACCAGCGGTACGTGCTGGTAGCAGGCCTCGGCGACGGCCGGTGTAAGATTGAGCAGGGCCGTGCCCGAAGTGACGCAGACGGCTACAGGCTCGTCGCGCTCGAGCGACATGCCCAGTGCGTAGAAGCCTGCCGAGCGCTCGTCGGTGACGGGATAGCACTCGATGTGGGGGCACTCGTGCAGATTGTGTACGATGGGAGAGTTGCGACTGCCGGGGCACACCACGGCGTGACGGATGCCGTAGGCGACGAGCAGCGAGGTGAGTATGTTGACGTTATCTTTATTGCTATACACAATGTCCTCAATTATGAATTATGAATCGAAAAGCAGTGAGCGCATGGTTTCGAGCTTGGCTTCCGTCTCGAGCCACTCCTGTTTGAGGGTGCTGTCCTTCAGCAGTCCACCGCCGGCATAGAGGTGGTAGTGGCCCCCCTCTATGTTCATGCAGCGCAGGGAAACGTAGAGGTGGGTGGAGGGGCCTATGGGTCCCATGAAGCCGCTGTAATAGCGGCGCGGGGTATGCTCGTTGTGGGTGATGAATCGGAAGGCATCGCGCTTGGGCAGTCCGCAGACGGCTGGGGTGGGGTGGAGGGCCATGAGCAGGTCGCCCAGATGGCGGCTGTCGGGTAGCGAGAAGGTGAAGTCGCTGCGCAGGTGTACGAGATTGGCCGCCCGGACGGTGCGGGGGCCCTCCTCACGGAAGTCGGAGGCGAACTGTTCGAGGCACTCCGTCAGATAGGTAGCCACGTAGCGCTGTTCCTGGATGTTCTTGGTGCTCCAGGTGACGGTCTCTCCCTCGCCCTGCAGCTGCTCTGCCTCCAGCTTCATGGTGCCCGCAAGGGCTATGGTGCGCCACTGGGGGCCGTCGTTCTCGAGCAGTATCTCGGGAGTGGCCGCCAGCCAGTAGCCCGTCTGCGGGGTGTAGGCCAGTGAGATGAACATGCGGGGGTATCGCCGGCAGGCTCTGAAGAATAGCTCTTCGGGTGCTATGGGCGCGGCAGTCGTTTCATCGGCACACCGTGCGAGAACAATCTTTCGGAAGGTGCCCGACAGCAGCTGGGCGTGATAGTTGGCAAAGTCGACGGCGTATGAGGGGGAGGGGGAAGATATTCCGGATTTCCCGGATTTCCCGGGAATGCCGGATATTCCGGGTTTTCCGGGGAGAGGATACGCTTCGACAGCATCGGGCCGGATGAGCAGGATGGGCTGGTCGGGCCGTATGTCGAACGGCGCTACGACAAACCCCTGGCGGCAGTTGAGCTCGGCACATGAGAGGTGTGCCTCCGGCTCACCGCTGGTCTGCTGGATATGAATGAAATGGTCTGCGTGAGGCAGGCGATAATAAGCCCATGCTGCCATCACTTCTTCTGTTTGATGACATAGTTGGTGACACGGACATTGGAGATGAGATCGCCAGAGGAGTCCTTGATGTCGACGTTCCACACGTGGAGCGTCGTGCCCTGATGCAGCAGACGGGCGTAGGCGGTCACCGTGTCACCCTCGGCCACGGCCTTCACGTGGCTGCCGCTGACCTCGATGCCCACGCAGGCACATTGCGGACAGAGGCTGCACGACCCCACGCCCGCCACATTCTCTGCCAGGGCCAGCGAGGCCCCGCCGCTGAGGAATCCGAAGGGCTGGCGGTTGCGCTCGTCGACTCGCATTCGTGCCATACAAGTACCGTCCTCGGGTGTGGAGATGAATTCCATCCCGAGAGCGGTACTCAGGTTAGGCTTAGCGTTGATTATCTTGTTTATCTTTTCTACGTCCACTCCAAACTATTTGAACAGTGAATATTCTGGTACACTCCAAGCCAGTGCGCTGGCACCGAGCACGTCGCGCTCACGGTCGTCGAGCTGCGAGGTGAGGAACCTCACCTTGCCCCGCATATTGCAGAACACGTGGCTCTCAAACGACTCGTAGGCAGGGTCGATGAGCCATTTGCCGGCATGCGAGATGCCACCGGTAAGGATAATGGCCTCAGGGTCGGTGAGCGAGGCGTAGTTGGCCAGGCCGAGTCCCAGCATGTAGCCCGTACGGCGATATACCTCGATGGCCATCGCGTCGCCCAGGTCGCAACACTCCTTGATGGTTCGGGGTGAAAGCTTTTCCAGATTTCGCATCAGTGAGGGGGTGTTGCCCTCGGCCATCAGCTCCCGTGCCGTCTTGACAATGCCGTTGGCACCGACGTATGCCTCCACGCAGCCCTGGCTTCCACAGCCGCAGGGCCGACCGCCGTCGACCACGCAGGTATGCCCGAACTCGCCGGCATAGCCGTTGTGCCCCCGGTGCTCGTTGCCGGCAGAGAAGAAACAGCTGCCGATGCCTACACCCAGGCTGACGATGATGAAGTTGGTCATGCCGTGGGCGCTGCCGAAGGCGTATTCTCCCAGTGCGGAGATATGGGCATCATTGGAGAGGCCCACGGCCAGTCCGATGCGCTCGCGCAGCATGACGGCCAGCGGCACGATGCCTTTCCACGGCAGGTTGGCGGCATTCTCGATGCAGCCGGAAACGGTGCTGGCACTCGGCGCGCTGACGCCGATGGAACGGATGGTCTCGTAGCCGCCATTGTTCTCTACGAGCATGACAATCTTCTCGCTAAGCTCGCCCACGAACTCGTCGACGCTGGGATACTTATAGGTCTCGATGGACTCCTCTGCCAGGATGTTTCCACGTATGTCTACTATTGCGTAAGTGGTTCGCTCGTTGCTGATGTCGACGCCCACTACCTTTGTCTTGATGTTATATTGCTCCATCTCTCTCTCTTATTTTCGATTTACTAATTTTCGATTTTCGATTGAATAGTTCTGTCTCTCCTGCTGCGGCAGCAAATTCTTCACTCTTCACTTAAACAGCGAGTACTCTTTCACGTCCCAGGCCAGGGCGCTGGCTCCCAGCACGTCGCGCTCACCCTCCTTAAGGATGCTGACGAGGATGCGGGTGGTGCCGCGCACGTTGTGGAATACGTGCTCGTCGAAGGAGGCTCGCATTGGCTTGAGCAGCCACTTGCCAGCCTGCGTGATGTCGCCAGTGAGAATGATGGCCTCGGGGTTGAGCATCGAGGCATAGTTGGCCAGGCCGAGTCCGAGGGTGAAGCCAACTCTGTGGAATGCTTCGATGGCCACCCGGTCGCCTTTGTCGCAGCAGTCGGCGATGGTCTTGATGCTCAGTTCCTCCAACTCGCTCATCAGCGTTGGGCAGCCTTCGCCTATCAGCTCCTCGGCAGTCTTCACCAGCCCGCGGTCGGAGACGTAGGTCTCCAGGCAGCCTTGTCGCCCGCAGCCGCACTGCCTTCCACCGGGCACTACGCAGGTGTGTCCCACCTCGCCGGCAAAACCGTTGACACCCAGATGGGGCAGGCCGTTGATGAAGATACAACTGCCCAGTCCGCCGTGGCTGACGGAGACGACGATGAAGTCTTTCATGCCGTGGGCACTGCCGTAGGCCTTCTCTCCCAGGGCGGTGATGTGGGCATCGTTGGCAAGTGCCACTGCCAGTCCGAGCCTGTCCTGAAGCATGGCAGCCAGCGGCACCACGCCTTTCCATGGCATATTGGCCGCATTCTCTATGCAGCCGGTGATGAAGTTTCCGCTGGGTGCGCTGATGCCTACCGAGCGCACCAGTTCGTAGCCGCCGTTCTCTTCAACAAGCATCACTATCCGCTCGCTCAGTTCGGTCACGAAGTCGGATACGATGGGGAAATCCGCCGTACAGAAATGGTCCTGTGCGATGATTTCTCCCCGCACGTCCACTAATGCATAAGTTGTTTTGTTTTCGCGAATGTCGATTCCGACAACGCGCGTCTTTATCTCGTCTACTGCTTCCATCACAGTTATTTACTATTTACGGATTTACGATTTACTATATATTTAAGCAACTGAACAAAATTAATAATTCTTGCGTCCCTTTGGTAGCAAGCGGCAGAGCCGAGCGCGTGTTCAATTCGTGATAATTATATGTTTTTATATAAACACGAATTGCCATTAATTGAACACGAATTTCTCATTAATTTATATGATATAATATTGTGCATCTACTTACTATTTTTTATTCTTCATTTAAACAGAGAATATTCCTTGACATCCCAAGCCAGCACGCTGGCACCCAGCACGTCGCGCTCGCGGTCGTCAAGTTCGGAGGTGAGGAACTTCACCTTGCCTTGTATGTTATGGAACACGTGGCGCTCGAAGGCATCCACGGTAGGCTCCATGAGCCACTTGCCAGCCTTTGGAATGCCGCCTGTGAAGATGATGGCCTCGGGATTGACTACGGAGGCGTAGTTGGCCAGCCCCAGGCCCAGCATCTCTCCGGTGCGTCGGTATACCTCGATGGCCAGGCGGTCGCCTCTGTCGCACATCTCGGCAATGACCTTCGGGGATAGCTTCTCAGCCTTGCGCATCAGTGAGGGCTCACTGGTCTCGGCCAGTACCTCGCGTGCTGTCCGCACGATGCCCTTGGCTGCTGTATACGCTTCCAGACAACCCTTGTTGCCACAGCCGCACAGCCGGCCGCCGTGCCTGACGCAGGTGTGGCCCACCTCACCGGCGTATCCCTCATAGCCCAGGTTCACGGTGCCGTTGGAGAAGATGCAGCTGCCCATGCCGCTGCCGAGCGTGACGATGATAAAGTCTTTCATGCCGTGGGCACATCCGAAGGCATGCTCGCCGAGGGCCACCACGTGGGCATTGTTGGCCACGGCTACTGCCAGTCCCAGACGGTCGCGCAGCAGGGCTCCCAGGGGGATGACGCCCTTCCAAGGCAGATTGGCAGCATTGACGATACTGCCCGTCTGGAAGTTGGCACTCGGACAGCTGATGCCCACCGAGCGGATGGTCTCGTAGCCTCCGTTCATTTCCACCAGTGCGATGATGCGCTCACTCAGAGTAGCCACGAATGTGTTGATGTCGAGACAGCTCTCTGTAGGGAAACTGTCCTTTGCCAGAATGTTTCCTCTAACGTCTACCACGGCATAGGTCGTCTCTTCCATGCTAATATCCACACCTACGACTCGTTTCTTAACTGTTGTCTGATCCATTATTCGCTTTTTAGTTATTTGTGGCACAAAAATAGGAATAATTTTGATACCAACCAAATCTTTCACGTTTTTTTTGCAAATATTTACCCAAAAGTAGGTTTTTTCGGGATTATTTTGTAACTTTGCAGCCACAATTAAGGAAATATTCGAATATTATTACATGAACGTTTTAGAATTAAGCGAACAGGAAATCGGCAGACGGGAGAGTCTGCAGGAGCTGCGGAAGATGGGAATCAATCCTTATCCGGCAGCAGAATACCCTACAAATGCCTTCAGCACGGACATCAAGGCTGAGTTTAAGGATGACGACAGCCGCGAAGTGGTGATAGCGGGCCGCATGATGAGTCGCCGCGTGATGGGCAAGGCCAGTTTCGCCGAGCTGCAGGACAGCAAGGGGCGCATACAGGTATACATCACTCGCGACGACCTCTGTCCGGGCGACAACAAAGACTTATATAATAATGTGTTCAAGCGCCTGCTCGACATTGGCGACTTTATCGGCGTGAAGGGCACGGTGTTCCGTACTCAGACGGGCGAGATCAGTGTGCATGCCCGTGAGCTGACCCTGCTCTCGAAAAGCCTCAAGCCCCTGCCCATTGTGAAATATAAGGACGGCGTGGCATACGACAAGTTCGACGACCCTGAGCTGCGCTACCGTCAGCGCTATGTAGACCTGGTGGTCAACGACGGTGTGAAGAACACATTCCTCCAGAGGGCCACGGTCATCCGCACAATAAGAAAAGTACTGGACGAGGCTGGATACACCGAAGTCGAGACACCCACCCTCCAATCCATCGCCGGAGGTGCATCAGCCCGTCCTTTCATTACCCATTTCAATGCCCTCGACCAGGATATGTATATGCGTATCGCCACCGAGCTCTATCTGAAGCGTCTCATCGTGGGCGGATTCGAGGGTGTCTATGAGATTGGCAAGAACTTCCGCAACGAGGGCATGGACCGCAACCACAACCCGGAGTTTACCTGCATGGAACTCTACGTGCAGTATAAGGACTACAACTGGATGATGTCGTTCACAGAGAAACTCCTTGAAACAGTCTGTATCGCCGTCAATGGAAAGCCGGAGCGGGAGATTGACGGTCAGATTGTATCCTTCAAAGCTCCCTACCGTCGGCTGCCCATCCTCGATGCTATCAAGGAGAATACAGGCTTCGACTGTGAGGGCAAGACGGAGGACGAGATTCGGCAGTTCTGCCTCTCGAAGGGCATGGACGTCGACGAGACCATGGGCAAGGGCAAGCTCATCGACGAACTCTTCGGTGAGTTCTGCGAGGGCACCTTCATTCAGCCCACCTTCATCACCGACTACCCCGTGGAGATGTCGCCCCTGACGAAGATGCACCGCTCGAAGCCCGGACTCACCGAGCGCTTCGAACTGATGGTGAACGGCAAGGAGCTGGCCAACGCCTATTCCGAGCTCAACGACCCGATAGACCAGGAGGAGCGCTTCATAGAGCAGATGCGACTGGCCGACAAGGGCGACGACGAGGCGATGATCATCGACCAGGACTTCCTCCGCGCCCTGCAGTACGGCATGCCTCCGACGAGCGGCATCGGCATCGGTATCGACCGCCTGGTGATGCTCATGACGGGTAAGACATTCATCCAGGAGGTGCTCTTCTTCCCCCAGATGAAACCCGAGAAGAAAATTCCTCAGTCAACGGTTGCGGAGTGGGCTGCCGTCGGCGTCGCCGAAGAGTGGGTGCCCGTGCTCCGCAAGGCCGGCTTCAACCTGGTTCAGAACATCCGCGAGGAGAAGTCCCAGGGGTTGCAGCAGAAGATAGGCGACATCGTCAAGAAGTACAAGCTCGACATGCAAAAGCCATCCGTGGCCGACATCGAGCTATGGATTGAGAAGGCGCAAGCCCAATAGTTAAATAGTAAATCCGTAAATAGTAAATATCAAAGTTGTACGACTGCGGAAAGATAGCAATTATCGGAGGCGGTAGTTGGGCGACAGCCATTGCCAAGATTGTGGTAGGCCACACCCACCACATTGGCTGGTATATGCGTCGCGATGACCGTATCGACGAGTTCCGGCGGTTAGGCCACAACCCCGCCTATCTCACGAGTGTTCATTTTGACACCAGCGAGATACTGTTCGAGAGCGACATCAACCGCATCGCCCAGCAGTTCGACACACTGGTTTTCGTCACCCCCTCGCCCTACCTGAAGGGGCACCTGAAGAAGCTGAAGACGCGGATTCGTGACAAGTTTGTCATTACGGCAATCAAGGGCATCGTGCCCGACGAGAACCTTGTCTGCTCCGAGTACTTTCATCAGGTGTTCGATGTGCCCTACAGCAATCTTGCATGCATTGGGGGACCCTCCCATGCTGAGGAGGTGGCCCTCGAACGGCTCTCATACCTTACCGTGGGGTGCGCCGACCGCGAGAAGGCCCAGGCTTTTGCCGACGTGCTCAGCAGCGAGTACATCAAGACCAAAACATCCACCGATGTCATCGGCATCGAGTACTCCTCGGTGCTGAAGAACGTCTATGCCATTGCCGCCGGCATCTGCAACGGACTGAAGTACGGCGACAACTTCCAGGCTGTGCTCATGGCCAATGCCGTGCAGGAGATGAACCGTTTCCTCACGGCTGTCCATCCCATTGAACGCAATGCCTACGATTCTGTCTACCTGGGCGACCTGCTGGTCACTGGCTACAGCAATTTCTCGCGTAACCGTACATTCGGCACCATGATTGGCAAGGGCTACTCCGTGAAGTCGGCACAGATAGAGATGGAGATGATAGCCGAGGGTTTCTTCGGCACAAAGTGCATGAAGGAGATTAACCGTCACTGGCATGTTAATATGCCTATCCTCGATGCCGTCTACAACATACTCTATGAGCGCATCTCACCGCAGATTGAGATTAAGTTGCTCACCGACTCGTTCAGATAAATTTAATTTCTAACCCAATAATTAAAACAAAACAGAAAATGAGTAACATTAAACTTGACATCACAAAGGCTGCTTGCTTCCTCGAGGCAGGCGCAGTGGAGGCTTTTGAGCCGAAAGTAAAGGCTGCCCAGCAGGCCCTGGAGGACGGGACATGTCCTGGCAACGACTTCCTCGGCTGGCTCCATCTGCCCAGTAGCATCACACCCGCATTCCTCGACGAGCTTCAGCAGACTGCCGACGTGCTCCGCCAGAACTGCGAGGCCATCGTCGTGGCCGGCATCGGAGGCTCCTACCTCGGTGCGCGCGCCGTCATTGAGGCCCTGAGCAATTCGTTCGGCTGGCTCGTTCAGGACAAGCAGAACCCCACCATCCTCTTCGCCGGCAATAACATTGGCGAGGACTATCTCTACGAACTGACTACCTATCTGAAGGACAAGAAGTTCGGCGTCATCAATATCTCCAAGTCGGGTACCACCACAGAGACCGCCCTCACCTTTCGTCTGCTGAAGAAGCAGTGCGAGCAGCAGCGCGGCAAGGAGGAGGCACGCAAGGTCATCGTGGCCATCACCGACGCCAAGCGCGGTGCTGCACGCACCTGTGCCGACAAAGAGGGCTACAAGAGCTTCATCATCCCCGACAACGTGGGCGGACGCTTCTCTGTGCTTACCCCGGTAGGCCTGCTGCCTATCGCTTGTGCAGGATTTAGCATCCGCGAGCTCGTGGCCGGTGCCCAGGACATGGAGAAACAGTGTGGCAAGGACGTGCCCTTTGCCGAGAACCCCGCCGCCCAGTATGCCGCCGTGCGCAATGGCCTCTACCAGAGCGGCAAGAAGATTGAGATCATGGTCAATTTCCAGCCCAAGCTCCACTTTATGAGCGAATGGTGGAAGCAGCTCTACGGAGAGTCCGAAGGTAAGGACAAGAAGGGCATCTTCCCCGCATCAGTAGACTTCACCACCGACCTGCACTCCATGGGCCAGTGGATTCAGGACGGTGAGCGCACCATCTTCGAGACCGTCATCAGCGTCGAGGAGCCTGAGAAGAAACTGCTCTTCCCCGAGGACGAGGAGAATCTCGACGGTCTGAACTTCCTGGCCGGCAAGCGTGTCGACGAGGTGAACAAGATGGCAGAGCTGGGTACCCGCCTGGCCCATGTTGACGGTGGCGTGCCCAACATCCGCATCTCGATGCCCCGTCTGACGGAGCGTTACCTCGGACAGCTTATCTATTTCTTTGAGATCGGCTGCGGCATCAGCGGCAACGTGCTCGGTGTGAATCCCTTCAACCAGCCCGGCGTGGAGGCCTACAAGAAGAACATGTTCGCTCTGCTCGACAAACCAGGCTACGAGGCAGATTCGAAGGCTATCAAGGAGCGTCTGGCCAAGGAGGCATAATGTATCGTTTAGCAGTCAAGCAATACTTAGAAAGACACGGCTTTGAGGCGCTTTGCCCCAAAGCCGTGCTCTTCGATATGGATGGCGTGCTCTACGACTCCATGCCCAACCATGCAAAGGCGTGGCAGCAGTCGATGGCAGCCTTTGGCATCCGAATGAGTGCTGACGATGCCTATGCCACTGAGGGCGCGCGTGGTGTGGACACCATTCGGGCGATGGTTCGCCGGCAGCAGGGGCGCACCATCGATGAGGCCGAGGCCCAACGGATGTACGACGAGAAGAGCCGCGTATTCCACTCACTGCCTGAGGCACCCGTCATGCCGGGCATCCTGGAACTCATGGGCCAGCTGAAAGGCGCTGGCATCCTTTGCTGCGTAGTGACGGGCAGCGGCCAGCGTCCTCTTATAGCCCGCATCTTGAAGGATTTCGGCGAGTACGTCAGCGAAACTCGCATTACCACTGCCTATGATGTCAGCCGTGGCAAGCCTAATGCAGACCCCTATTTGACGGGACTCCGCAAGGCGGGCGGGCTGGAACCCTGGCAGGCCATCGTGGTCGAGAATGCTCCACTCGGAGTCAGAGCCGGCGTAGCGGCTCGTATCTTCACCGTGGCCGTCAATACAGGCCCCCTGCCGTCACAGGTACTCATAGATGCAGGCTCTGACTTACAGTTCCCCACCATGACCGACTTTTCAGCGAATTGGAAGAGCTTAATGGCATCGCTGTAATTCTTTTTGTCCCCTAATTGCATGTAGGGTACCCAGTTGTTGCGCCTATTCCTCTGGCGTCTTGTTGATACGGTCATCAATGTTGTCGCCCTCAGTGGGGGCCACGTTCTCCTTGAAATCGGTGATGCCGGCATCGACGAGGATGTTGTACCAGGAGATGAGCTTCTTGATGTCGCTCACGTGTACGCGGTCTCTGTCCCATTCCGGCAGAACCTTTGTGAAGTATTCCTTGAGTTCGTCGGGCGATGCTTTTTTCTCGTTGATGCTGGCTCGCTTGCCGTCCTCGAGCTTTTTCACATTGTCGAGCACGTCCATCAGGGGCACGTCGTCGGTCTCGGTAAACATGGCGATGTCGCCAAGTGATGTGATACGGTCGGTGGCAAACGCAGGCACGCGGCGGTGCTGGGCGTCGAGAGTCTCCACGATGAGGTTGTTCTTGCCACGTGAGAGGAGTTTGTAGAGGCCGGGCTTACCGGCGATAGCTAAAATTGTCTGTTGCATTGTCTTAAAATTGTATTTAATTGTTTTTCGATATCAGCGATACCATCGTTGATGATTTCAAAGTCGGCGCGTCTGATGACCTCATCCTGCTGTAGCTGGCGGTCTATCCACTGCAGGACCTTCTCGCGTGAGATGCCGTCGCGCAGCATTACCCGGCGGATTCGTTCCTCGAGTGGGCAGCTGACAGCGATGGTGCAATCTACTAGGCGGTAGGCTCCCGACTCAAATAGTATGGCACTCTCCATCCACAGCAGTCCACTCTGACGGAAATCTTGGAATACGGCGGGATGTACTATGGCATCGATTGCCTGGGCGTTTTCTTCGGATGCCAAGAGAAACTGTGCAACAGCCTTTTTGTTGAGCAGGCTGCTGCCATCCGGGTTTCTTGCCGCTGTTTCCTCGATATATGCATCGGGGCCTATGAGGGCGGTGAGCTGGTGGCGTATGTCAGGCGATGTGGCTATCAGTCGCTTGGCAGCCTTGTCACAGTCGTAAACCTCAAAGCCTCTGGCTTCGACACGTCTGGCCACGTAGCTCTTTCCGCTTCCAATACCGCCGGTGATACCGATTTTCATTCTGCTGACTGTTCTTCGATGAGATAGTCCACCTGACTGACTGACAGCCTGGCGCGCGAAATGCCCGGCGGGGTACTCTTCAGGTAGATGTGGCACTTCTCTGATGGGTTGTTCTTCAATTCATTGTAGTCGGCCACCACCCTGAAGTGGTCGGGCCGCAGATTCCTGAACACACTGGCACCCGTGACAAAGCTAACCTTTACCTTGGCGGGGAAAGTGCGAAGAGTCTTGCCCTTGGGCATGTTGATGCCCTGCACGGGTATGCCGTCGAGGCTCTCTTCTGTGAGCACGTCGGTATAGAATCCTACCTTCACTTCTTCCGGCACGGTCTTGATCCCTTTATGCTTGGCAAGCCGACAGTCAATGAGCAGCGTGTCGCGGAAATTGGCGTAGTTAAGCTGCTCTGTATAGATGACGTTGATACTGTCGAGCTTCTCTGGCGAAGCATACACGGTGACGCTGTCAGGCCAATAGCCGACGCCAGAGATGAAATAGAGCTCTTCGGGAATAACTCTTCCGCTCCATCTGACGGGCACGCGCTTCTTGTCGCCGTAGTTGTAGTAGTACTCCAGCTTGTCGGTCTTGACAACCGTGATGCGCGAGCCGCTGGCCAGCTGCTGGCGGGCCAACTTCTGTAGGTCGGCAGCAGGAACGGTGCAGATGCCGTTGTTGCGGTTGTACTGCATGTAATTAACCTCGAGATGCGGAAGTGCATTGCCATAGAGATAGGTGACGAGCGTGAATCCCTTGTCGCGGATAGTCATCCTAACGGTGTCGGTCTCTTCAGAAGTGAGCATCACGTTCTTTGGAACGTTGGTGATGGTGACAGGTATGTCGAAATCGCGCTCGTAGCTCTCATTGAGAGTGAGGAAGAGCCAGAATGTTCCTGACAGCGCGAGGAAGAACAAGAAGATGAGGAGCTCCTTGTTGGTCTTGCCGAACAGGAAGTCCCTCATAGTTGTTCCAACGTTCCTCGTGTCGTCCATGTGACAGGCCTGTCTTTACTTTTGCAGAGGCGTGTTGGCCATGTCCTGGAAAATGCAGCTCTTGTCGACAGTGATAACCACGTCGCGCGCAATCTTCAGCTCGACAGTGTTCTTGGTCAGGTCGATGCTCTTCACGGTGCCATAGATGCCTCCGCTGGTGACGACCTGGGCACCTTCCTGCAGTTCATTCTGGAACTTCTGAATGGCCTTCTGCTTCTTCTGTTGCGGCTTGATCATGAAGAAATACATGATGGCGAAGATGGCCACCATCATCAGTATCATGCTCATGCCGCTGCCTTGTCCTGCTGCCTGTGCAGCCAAAAAAATGCTTATCATACCTTTTTATTTTTTAATATTGTCCTTGTCTTCGACGCCTTCAAGTCGGCCCTGGGGTCGTTTTCAAGGCCCGGTTGCCTGACGATGCGCTTGCGGGGAGTGGTCCGTACGGGCTTCTGGGCAGCTGTTTCGTCGCTGGTGCCTTCTTCGGGCACTCCTTCTTCTGCGGGCTTGGCGGCCTTCTTGGGTGCTTTCTCCTCCTTCGGCTCAATGTATTTGTTGAGCCTGCCCGTGCTGATCAGGTGGCGTGCGATAGCGTCGAGCATGCCGTTGATGTAGCTGCCGCTCTTTCGGGTGGAGTAGAGTTTGGCCAGGTCGACGTATTCGTTGATAGTGACGCTGATGGGAATGTTGGAAAAGGTCATAATCTCTGCGATGGCTATCTGCATGATGACGATGTCCATGTAGGCCAGCCGCGCCAGGTCCCAGTTGCGCGAGGCCTCGCTCATGTAGTGCTGGTATTCATCGCTGTTGAGAATCGATGAGCGGAAGAGCTTCCTTGCGAAGTCCTTCTCATCCTCGCTGTCCCACTCGGGCAGCAATTCCTGTTTGTTTCCATTCTGCTCCTTGAAGCGGTTAATGGTTTTCAAGACGAAGGTGTCAACGATTTCCTTGTCGTCGTTCCAGTACAGACTGCTTTCCTCGAGCAGGCTGTCGAGTTCTTCGTTCTTCTGGATAAGTGTGCGGTAGATGCGACGCCACAACTCGCGGTCGCTGTCGTAGCTGTCATCCTTACTCTCCATGTATTCCTTATATATATCGCTGCTTTCAATTTGCTCGAGCAGTGAGCTGACGAATTCGGGATGATCGTCCCACGTGCGCTTTTGCGTGCCCACGAAGTCGTTGAGCGTCTTGTTGCCCTCTATCTGAAGAGCGAAGCGGTTGAGGGTGAATTTCTGAGAGGGTGGTGTCGTCCCCTCTCTCTCTGCGCGCGTTTGCAGCACCTCCAGGCGCCTGCGCGCCTCTCTCGTTACTGCCACAATGAGTGCCAGCAGATTATTGTATAGGTCATAAGCTTTTGACAGACTGAAGAAAAGTTCCTTCTCTGCCGAGTCGATGTTCTTGCTGCCGTTCTGATAATAGGCATAGGTTAACTGAACAATCTTCGAACGGATAATCTCTCTGTTAATCATCTCACTTGATGTTTTTTGGGGGTTTATTATCGATTTTTGTCATTTTACGAATGCAAAGTTACACAAAAATCCCTGATGCTGCAAGAATTTGGCCGAAATATTGATGTTTTTTATAAATTATTTGGCTGATTGGCGAAAAAAGAGTACCTTTGCACCGCTTTTCCCGAAAGCACAACGAACTATATCGTGTGATGGTGAATTAAGCAAGCATTATTAACAACTTAATTTTAGAGTAACACAATGAAAGAAATTAATGTGAAAGGTCAGAAGCGCACCGCCACAGGAAAGAAGGCTTCAAAGGAGCTCCGCAAGGAGGGTATGGTTCCCTGCAACATCTATGGTGAGAAGCGGGGCGAGAATGGACTGCCCGAGGCTTTTGCCTTTGCTGCCTCGTTCAGCGAGCTGCGCAAGGCTGTCTACACTCCCGAGGTGTATGTCGTTAACCTCGACATCGACGGTAAGCAGTCTAAGGCTATCATCAAGGAACTGCAGTTCCACCCGACTACCGATGCCCTGATTCACGCCGACTTCTATGAGGTGAACGACACGAAGCCCATCACTATCGGCATTCCCGTGAAACTGAACGGACTGGCACAGGGTGTGCGCGACGGTGGTAAGTTGAATCTGGCCATCCGTAAGCTCAACGTGACAGCTCCTTACACAAAGATTCCTGAGGTGCTGAACATCGATGTTACCAACCTGCAGCTGGGCAAGGCCATCAAGGTGGGCTCGCTGAGTTTCGAGGGGCTTGAGATTGCCACATCACCTGAGGTCGTCGTATGCTCTGTGAAGGCTACACGTGCTTCACGTTCTGCTGCAGCTGCTGCCGATGCTGAGGCTTAAGCAGTTTTCTGGTTTCGGTTTACAGTTTACAGTAGATTGTTGACTGATGGACAAGTACTTGATTGTAGGTCTGGGGAATATCGGCCCTGAGTACGAGATGACCCGCCACAATACAGGCTTTATGGTATTGGACGCTTTCGCCAAGGCGTCCAATACTTCTTTTGACGACCGTCGCTATGGCTTCCTGGCAGAGACGTCGCTTAAAGGGCGTAAGGTGCTGTTGCTCAAGCCGTCTACATTTATGAACCTCAGTGGCAATGCCGTACGCTATTGGCTGAACCATGAGAATATCGACCAGAGCCGTCTGCTTGTCATTAGTGATGAGGTGGCCTTGCCCTTAGGCACATTTCGCCTGAAGGGCAGTGGTTCCAACGGTGGGCACAATGGCCTGGGGCATATCCAACAGTTGATAGGCCAGAACTATGCACGGCTCCGGATGGGTATTGGCAACGACTTCCCGCATGGCATGCAGATCGACTGGGTGCTGGGCCGCTACTCCGAAGAAGAGCTGCAGGCTCTTCAGCCTGCCATCGATATGGCGGTGGACGTGATACGCAGTTTTGTGCTGGCTGGCATTGACATCACGATGAACCAGTATAACAAACTCGGCAAGTCGCCTGTGCGGCAGAGTACTCAAAATAATGACTGATGGCTGAAGAGGCAAGGATAGACAAATGGCTGTGGGCATCGCGCATCTTCAAGACACGCTCTATAGCTGCCGATGCCTGTAAGAATGGGCGTGTCACCATGAATGGTGTTAACGTGAAGCCTTCGCACATGGTGAAGGTGGGTGAGACGGTGTCAGTCCGTAAGCCTCCCGTCACTTATTCCTTCCGTATCCTGAAGACTATTGAGCAGAGGGTAGGGGCGAAGCTGCTGCCTGAGATTTACGAGAACGTGACACCTCAGGATCAGTATGAACTGCTTGAGATGAACCGCATCAGCGGATTTGTTGACCGTGCCCGTGGCACTGGCCGTCCCACGAAGAAGGAGCGCCGTGCGATGGATGCATTCTTAAATTTAGAAGACTTATGACACTGCTGAACATATTCTATATCATTATCGGCGTGGCCCTCGTCATTTGGGGGGCTGACCGTCTGACGGAGGGTGCTTCCTCGCTGGCACGCGGGATGCACGTGCCCGAGATAGTTATCGGACTGACCATCGTTGCCGCAGGAACCTCGGCACCAGAACTGTTCGTCAGCCTGATGTCGGCGCTGAAAGGCAGTCCTGATCTGGCCGTTGGTAACGTGGTGGGTTCCAATATCTTCAACGTGATGCTCATCGTGGGATGTTCGGCTCTGGTGGCACCCATAGCCATCAGCAAGTCGACGGTTAAGAAAGATATTCCCTTCGCCGTGGGGGCTTCCCTGTTATTGTTCATCATGTGTCTTGACGGCCTTGACTCTCCTCACTTGTGGGGCAACGAACTTAGTCGCTCCGACGGCTTGATTCTGCTGGCTGGCTTTGCCGGCTTTATGTTCTACACCTTCAGTGAGGTCGAGAAGAAGGGTGGCTTCGATGAAGTCATTGCCAACGGTACTCCAAGTCAGGAGACCAAAGTTGTGGTCAAGTCCAACAAGTGGATTAACCTGGGGTGGATGGCTGTCGGACTCGCCTGCCTGATAGTAGGCAGTGACCTGTTTGTCGATGCTGCCAGCTATGTGGCCTACCGCTTCGGCATGCGTCCCAGCGTGGTGGGCCTGACCATCGTGGCTGGGGGAACGTCGCTGCCCGAGCTGGCTACCAGTATCGTCGCTGCCCGTAAGGGTCAGGCAGGACTGGCCATTGGCAATGCCATCGGCTCCAACGTGTTCAACATACTGCTTATCCTCGGCCTGACGGCTGTCATCCACCCTATGCGTATCATGGGTATCAACGTCATCGACCTGTCGATGATGCTTATCAGCATTGGGCTGCTGTGGATGTTCTCATTTACGAAGTACACCGTTTCGCGTCAGGAGGGTGTAATGCTGATAGCTGGTTTTCTGGCTTATATGGCCTGGCTGTTTTACCTGCTGTAAAATGAAATAATCACAGGGGTAACTTGCAAACCCCCTTTAACAAAACAAGAAATGCAAAACGAAAGAAATCAGCGCGTGAGTGTGCTTTTTATGTTCTATGGCATACTCTTCTGTGTTTGCCTGATAACGGCAAACGTACTCGAGACAAAGCAAATATCACTTGGTCCGGCCAATATGACGGCTGGGCTCATTGTGTTCCCAGTCAGTTACATCATCAATGATGTGGTGTGCGAGGTGTGGGGCTACGGGCGTACCCGACTGCTCATCTGGTTGGGCTTTGCTATGAACTTCATCTTTGTGCTCTTCGGGGCTGTGGCCGACTGGATACCGGGGGCCCCTTATTGGCATGGAGAAGAGGGATTCCATCAGATATTCGGCCTTGCCCCCCGCATCGCGGGAGCCTCGTTCCTGGCCTTCGTCTGTGGCTCTTTTGTGAATGCCTATGTGATGAGCCGGATGAAACTGTCGTCGTCGGGTAGGAATTTCTCCAGCCGTGCTGTGCTTAGCACGGTTTTCGGCGAACTGACGGACTCGCTCGTTTTCTTCCCCCTGGCCTTGGGCGGTGTGATACCTTGGGAGGAGATGCCTTCGCTTGTCATCACGCAGGTAACACTCAAGACTCTTTATGAGATTGTCGTACTGCCCATTACCATTCGAGTGGTTAAGTTCACCAAGGAGCACGACCATGAAGACGTGTTCGATCGCGATATCACCTATAATATATTTAGACTAAAGATTTGAGATGAAACAGACGGAAAGAGCAACTGAGGGCCTGCTGGCTCTCGGTAAAAAGACGGAATACGCTAACGACTATGCCCCGGAGGTGTTGGAGACCTTCGCCAACAAACATCCTGACAACGATTATTGGGTGCAGTTCAACTGCCCCGAGTTCACTTCCCTCTGTCCGATTACTGGGCAGCCCGACTTTGCGGAGATCAAGATTCTGTACATCCCCGGCGAGCGTATGGTGGAGTCGAAGAGCCTGAAGCTCTACCTCTTCTCCTTCCGCAATCACGGTGACTTCCACGAGGACTGTGTCAACGTGATTATGAAGGACCTCGTCCGCCTGATGGACCCCAAGTATATCGAGGTGGTAGGCATCTTCACCCCGCGTGGCGGCATCAGCATCTACCCGTATGCCAACTACGGCCGTCGTGGCACCAAGTATGCCGAACTGGCAGAGCGCCGTTTGCTCGACTATCAGATGCGATAGCCGGGCTGTTGCCTGACCTTATTTCCTGTTGCGATAGAATCCCTGCTCGCTGTCCTTGAAGCGTAGCACCAGTGAGTCGCGCCGTAGCAGCGTGATGTCGGCTGTGTCGGTACCCACAACGGTCGCCTGTCCTGTGGTGTCGCGACGGGTCTCGCTCAACAGGATGTGTCCGTTCATAATGTGCCACTGGCGGTAGCGCTTCAGCTGAGGATACTCCACAGGCCCCTTCTTGGCTTCGGCCTCAGGGATGGCGCCCACAGGACGTACCACGTTGTCGCGACGGATGTCGTAGCCATACTCCTTGGGCTGCAGCCAGCGCCTGACGAACGAGTCGGGCAGATGGACGGGCTGTGGTGCGACAGCGGCAGTGTCGCCTATCCTTCGGCGCAAACGAGGCTCCACCTGATAGCGCCATTCGCCCTCCAGCCGGTCGATGTTGATAACCAGATCGGCAACTGTGGAATCCTCGCCGTTGCGCACCACGGCCATCTGGTCGCCTATGGTGGGGCGGCCGAATACCTTGCGGGCCATCTGGGCGTTGAAGATGTTGAATGTGTCGGGGTCGCTGCCGTCGAGCGGCATCAGGATGATGAGCGAGTCGGTGCATCCCTCACATGCCAGGCCGTAGAAGGTGGAGTCGCCCGACAGGCGCAGCTCCTCGTCGTTTACCGTCTGACTGTTGTCAGTACTATGCTCATTACTGCCACACGCTGAGATGAATAGTGTGAGCGTCAGAAGGGGTGTTATTGTTCGATTCATGTCGTTTTGTATCATTTGTGCGGCAAAGATAGTCAAAATATCAAAAAAAAACGACCTAAGGTGCATATTTTTGAAATATTTTATCTATTTTTGCGGTCTAGAAACATATCTATAAATAGGAATAATCAGAATTTAGCATGAAAAAGAAAATCCAGTTCAGTCTCGTCTATCGGGACATGTGGCAGTCTTCGGGTAAGTTTCAGCCGCGCAAGGATCAGCTGGAGCGCATCGCCCCTGTGATAATTGACATGGGGTGCTTCAGCCGTGTGGAGACCAATGGTGGAGCCTTTGAGCAGGTGAACCTGATGGCTGGTGAGAACCCTAATGCCGCAGTGCGTGCTTTCTGCAAGCCATTCAACGAGGCGGGTATCAAGACCCACATGCTCGACCGCGGACTGAATGCCCTGCGTATGTATCCCGTGCCCGACGATGTTCGAGCCTTGATGTATAAGGTGAAGCACGCTCAGGGTGTCGACATCCCGCGCATCTTCTGCGGCCTGAACGACACGCGCAATATCATCCCCAGCATCCGCTGGGCCAAGGAGGCAGGCATGACGCCGCAGGCTACACTCTGTATCACCACCTCTCCCGTTCATACGGTGGAGTACTATAGCCGCATTGCCGACGAGGTGATTGCTGCCGGAGCCGAGGAAATCTGTTTGAAGGATATGGCCGGCATCGGACAGCCCGCCATGCTCGGTGCCCTGACGAAGGCCATCAAGACGGCTCATCCCGACATCATCATTCAGTATCACGGCCACTCTGGCCCGGGCCTGTCGATGGCCTCCATCCTCGAGGTGTGTAACAACGGTGCCGACATCATCGATACCGCCATCGAACCCCTCTCCTGGGGTAAGGTACACCCAGATATCATCTCCGTGCGCTCGATGCTGAAGAACGAAGGCTTCGAGGTGGCCGACCTCAACATGAATGCCTATATGCAGGCCCGTACCCTCACCCAGGAGTTCATTGACGAGTGGCTGGGCTACTTCATCAACCCCGCCAACAAGCACATGTCGAGCCTGCTGCTCGGCTGCGGACTGCCTGGCGGCATGATGGGCTCGATGATGGCCGACCTGGGCGGCATCCAGACGATGATCAACAAGCTGCGTGTCCAGAAGGGCGAGCCGGAGCTGACGATGGACGACATGCTCGTGAAGCTGTTCAACGAGGTGGAGTACGTATGGCCGCGCGTGGGCTACCCCCCACTGGTGACACCCTTCTCGCAGTACACCAAGAACATCGCCCTGATGAACCTGCTCACTATCGAGCAGGGTAAGGGCCGTTTCGTGATGATGGACGATGCCATGTGGGGCATGATCCTTGGCAAGTCGGGAAAGATTCCCGGCGCCATCGACCCCGAGCTGGTGGAGCTGGCGAAGAAGCAGAAGCGCGAGTTCACCGACGTGGATCCCCACACCCTGCTGCCCAATGCCCTCGACGACTTCAAGAAGGAGATGGATGACAACGGCTGGGACTACGGACAGGACGACGAGGAACTCTTCGAGCTGGCCATGCACCCCGAGCAGTATCGTGCCTTCAAGAGCGGACAGGCCAAGAAGCAGTTCCTGGCCGACCTGCAGAAGGCGAAGGATGCCCGTCTGGGCGGCGGCAAAAAGATCTCGCAGGAAGAGATCGACCAGCTGAAGCATGCCAAGGCCGACGCCGTGAAGGCACCGCTGGCCGGACAGCTGCTCTGGGGTTTCGGCGGCGAGGGCGTATTGGCCCCCTGTGTCGAACCGTTCATCGGGCAGAAGTATAAGGAGGGCGACACCTTCTGCTACCTGCAAACCAAGTGGGGCGAGATTGTCGAGATTCCTGCTGCCCTGGGTGGCAAACTGGTGGACATCAGCGTCAAGCCCGGACAGAACATCCGTCAGAACGACATTATCGCCTGGATAGAGCGCGAAGCCTGATGGATTACCAAGCTATCATCGACAAGTATTATCCAGAGGATAATGCCCTGAAACGGCTGCTGCTGACCCATAGCCGTCAGGTGGCTGACCGTTGCCTGAAGATTGCCAGGACGCACCCCGAGCTACGGCTCGACAGCGAGTTCCTCGAGGAGGCGGCCATGCTTCACGACATCGGCATCATGCGCTGCGACGCTCCCGGTATACAGTGCTTCGGCGCCGAGCCTTATATCCGGCATGGCATCATCGGAGCCGAGATGCTGCGGCAGGAGGGGTGGAAGCGGCATGCGCTGGTCTGTGAGAGGCACACCGGCACGGGCCTGACCAAGTGGGACATCGAGCAGCAGCAGCTGCCTCTTCCGCATCAGGACTATATTCCTGAGACACTCGAGGAGCAGGTGGTATGCTACGCCGACAAGTTCTACTCCAAGACCCATCCCGGCAGCGAGCGCACCGTGGTTGAAGCCATGCGAAGTCTGGAGAAATTCGGCTGGGATGGCGTGCGCCGCTTCCAGAAGTGGGTCGACCTCTTTGAGTGAATAGTGAAAAGTGAATAGTGAAAAGTGAATAGAGAATAGTGAAAAATTTGCTACTGCATATCAAAAATAGCTAAAAGCAGCGGGGCGGCAGCAAATTTTTCACTATTCACTTTTACTTTTTCCCTTTTTTTGCTTACCTTTGCAGCCGTGAAACAGAAATCGGTCATTATATCGATCGTCTGCGCCTTTATGCTGATGATGGCCTGTACCCCCTCTTCACTCCGCAGGGAGAAAGTGGTAGAGGAGGTGCTCAGCGAGCATGTCGTGGCTGCTCCTCAGCTCCCGATACCCTCCTTGCCCCGTGATTCCGTCACGCTGCCTGCGCTCATCGACAGCATTGCAAGTCGGCAAGAGGCCCACTCTTTGGTGGACTCGATGGCCCAGGTGGCCGACACGCTCCTCCAGCAGGCATCAGCCGGGAAGGCACTCGACTCTCTCAAGGCCGACTTCGACTCCATCGTGCCGCCAGGCGCCGAAGCGGCCATCAAGGTGAAGCGCGACACCTCCACGATGGACTCCCTGGAGCTGGCCATCTATAAATATAATAAGGTGGTCGACGACTCCCTGGCCCGCGACAGCATCAATAAGAGCAAGAAGAATGGCATCGACTCCCCCGTGGAGTACTCTGCCGACGACTCGCTGACCTACGATGCCGCCCGCTCCCGTGCCTTCCTCTATGGCAACTCGAAGGTGAAATACCAGAATATGGACCTGGCCAGTGAGAATATCTCGATGGATCTCGACAGCAACGTGGTACACGCCACCGGTAAGCTCGACTCCCTGAAGAATGCTCTCGCTGGAACGCCAGTGTTCAAGATGGGAAGCGACACCTACGAGAGCGACACGATGGCCTTCAACTTCAAGACCAAGAAGGGCCTCATCACCGGTGTCTACACCCAGCAGGAGGACGGCTTCCTGACCAGTGAACTCTCCAAGCGAGGGGCCGACGGCGAGATGTTCCTACAGCACGGGCGATACACCACCTGTGACGACCCCCATCCCGACTTCTACATCGCCATGTCGCGCGCCAAGGTGCGCCCGGGCAAGGACGTGGTGTTCGGACCAGCCTACCTCGTGGTGGCCGACGTGCCCCTGCCGCTGGCCATTCCCTACGGATTCTTCCCCTTCTCGAAGAGCTATGCCAGCGGATTCATCATGCCCACCTACGGCGACGAGACCAGCCGGGGCTTCTATCTGCGCGACGGAGGCTACTACTTCGCCATCAACGACAAGATGGACCTGAAGCTGCTCGGCGAAATCTACACCAAAGGCTCGTGGGGCGTCTCGGCAGCCTCCAACTACAGGAAGCGCTATAAGTACAGCGGCTCCTTCTTCGCCAGCTTCCTCAACACCATCGATGGTGAAAAGAACCTGCCCGACTATAAAAAGACAACCAGCATCAAGGTGCAGTGGAGCCATCGGCAGGATGCCAAGGCCAATCCCTTCAGCACCTTTACGGCCAGCGTCAACTTTGCCTCCACCAGCTACGAGACGAGCAATCTCAGTTCGATGTACAACCCTCAGGCCATGACGCAGTCGAAGCGTACCTCCTCGGTGTCCTACAGCACTGGCTTCTCCAGTATCGGCATGACGATTAACTCGACAATGAATATCGGGCAGAATATGCGCGACTCAACCATCGAACTGTCGTTCCCCAACTTTGATATCAGCGTAGCACAGTTCTACCCCTTCCGGCGCAAGATGCAGGCAGGCGACGAACGCTGGTATGAAAAGATAAACCTGAGCTACCGAGGCAGCTTCACCAACCGCATTATGGCCAAGGAAAGCCAGATACTGCACTCCAACTTCAAGCGCGACTGGACTAACGGCATGACCCACACCATACCCATCAAGGCCAACTTCACGCTCTTCAACTATCTGACCCTCACGCCATCATTCACGATTAATGACAAGACCTCGTTCCTCAAGCAGAGCAAGTCGTGGGACACCGCCCGGCAGAAGGAAGTCACCGACACCATCACGGGCTTCTACAACATCTACGACTGGAACATCAATACCAGCTTTAGCACCAAGCTCTACGGTATGTGGACGCCCAACCGCAAGATCTTCGGCGACAAGGTGCAGGTCATCCGCCACGTGTTCACCCCGTCTGTCACCTTCAGCTATCACCCTGACTTCAGCGCAGGCCGATACGGCTACTACACCACCTATCAGAAGACCGATGCCGATGGCAATGTGTCGGAAGTGGAGTACTCGCCCTACAATATCGGGCAGACATCGGCACCCTCGCCGGGCATGCAGGGCTCGGTGTCAGTCACCCTGGGCAACAATGTGGAGATGAAGATACGCGACCGCAACGACTCCATCAAGAAGATCAGCCTCATCGACGACCTCTCGCTGTCCTTGAGCTACAACATGGCTGCCAAGGTGCGCCCCCTGAGCGACCTGAGCGCCAATATCCGACTGAAGCTCTCCAAGAGCTACACGTTCAACCTGAATGCCGTCTTTGCCTCCTACGTCTACGAGGCCGACTCCGTGGGCGCCACGCCGCGGCTCTCCGAGCACACCACCTACTGGCAGCAGGGCAAGCTCGGACGATTCCAGGGCCTTAACCAAACCATCGACTATACGCTCGACAATGCCAAGGTGCTCAACTTCTTCAAGTGGCTACGGGGCGAAAGGGTGGAAAAGAAGAAAGACCGTAAGCGCCCCGAAGAGGAGTACGACACGGGTGTGGAGACCAATATCGACCCCGGCATGGAGGCTGCCAAGCACGGAGCCGAGCGGAATGAGTCGGAGAAGGCAGAGACTGATGAGGACGGCTACATGGCCTTCAAGATGCCCTGGTCTGTCCGTCTGGCCTACGGTATCAACATGCATGAGAGTAGTGACGTGAGCCGTTTCAACTATAACAGGATGCGCTTCCCCTACGAGTTCTCGCAGACCCTGAACATCACCGGCAACCTGCGTATCAGCGACGGGTGGAACATCACCTTCGCCAGCGGCTACGACTTCGACAACCGCAAGATCTCGATGACCACAGCCTCACTCTCGCGCGACCTGCACTGCTTCAATATGTCGTGCTCCGTGGTGCTCGCGCCCTATACCAGCTACAACTTCTCCTTCCGCTGCAACGCCGCCACGCTTACCGATGCCCTGAAGTACGACAAGCGCAGCAGCTACTCCAATGCCGTGCAGTGGTATTAATCCTCACCACTCAACTCTCCCTCGTGATGCGCTCGATTCGCAGGCGCAGCAGCCCCGCAGGCACCCGCACCTCCACCTCGTCGCCGACATGCTTGTTGAGCAGCGCCTGGGCGATGGGCGACTTAATGGAGATCTTCCCCTGGCGCAGGTCGGCCTCGTGAGGACTGGCTATGGTGTAGGCCATGCGTGCCTTGCTGGCCAGATTGGTCATCTCCACGCGGCAGAGCAGACCCACCGCGTCGGTGCCCAGGTGCGAGGTGTCGATGACCCGCGCATTCTCCAGCACTCGCTGCTTGAAGCGGATGCGGCCCAGCAGGCGCGACTGCTCGCGCTTGGCAGCATGATACTCGAAGTTCTCGCTCAGGTCACCCTTGTCGCGCGCCTCGGCGATGGCATCCCTCACGCGCGGCAGTTCCACACTCTCCAGCTCATGGAGTTCGGCCACGAGCTTGTCGTAGCCTTCCTTTGACATATATTCCATGCTTTTTTGTGTGCAAAGGTAAGCAATATTCTTAAGATTTCCATAAAAAAAACGGCGATTTCTTCGCGTTATAAAAAATAATGTGTAATTTTGCATCAGATTATGGATATTACCGAACGATTTTTAAACTACACTAAATTCGACACGCAGTCGGCTGACGACAGCCAGAGCGTGCCCAGTACACTCAAGCAACTGGAGTTTGCCAGATACCTCAAGCACGAACTGGAGTGCGAAGGACTCAGCGACGTGGAGATGGACGACAAGGGTTACATCTACGCCACGCTGAAGGCCAACCGCAAGGGCCATATACCCACCATCGGCTTCATATCCCACTACGACACGTCGCCCGACAGCTCCGGAGCGGGCGTCCGGGCGCAGATCGTACGTTGCTACGACGGCTCCGACATCCAGCTCTCCGAGGGCATCGTTAGCAGCCCCAGCCGCTTCCCCGAGCTGCTGCGGCATGTGGGTGAGGACCTGATCGTCACCGACGGCACCACGCTCCTCGGAGCCGACGACAAGGCGGGCATCGCCGAGATCGTCGAGGCCGTATGCTGGCTGCGCGACCACCCTGAGGTGAAGCACGGCGACATACGCATCGCCTTCAATCCCGACGAGGAGATAGGTCTCGGCGCACGCCATTTCGACGTAGAGCGATTCGGATGCCAGTGGGCCTACACCGTCGACGGTGGCGACCTGGGCGAGCTGGAGTTCGAGAATTTCAACGCGGCCCAGGCCAAGATCCTCATCCGCGGTGTCAGCGTCCATCCCGGCTATGCCAAGGGCAAGATGGTCAATGCCAGCCTGCTGGCCGTCGAGCTGGCCGCGATGCTGCCTGCTGACGAGACTCCCGAGCATACCGAGGGCTATCAGGGATTCTACCACCTGCTCTCCATGCAGTCGACGGTGGAGCAGGCACGCCTGCATTATATCATCCGCGACCACGACCGCAGCCGCTTCGAGGCCCGCAAGCGCTTCGTAGAGCAGTGTGTCCAGGCCCTCTGCGACAAGTACGGCGAGGGCGTGGCCGTCTGCGAGCTGTGCGACCAGTACTATAACATGAAGGAGAAGATCGACCCCCAGATGCACGTCATCGACGTGGTGCTCCACGCCATGCAGGCCTGCGGGGTGGCCCCGAAGGTGAAGCCCATCCGTGGCGGCACCGACGGTGCCCAGCTGTCGTTTCGAGGCCTGCCCTGTCCCAACATCTTCGCGGGGGGAGTCAATTTCCACGGGCCTTACGAGTTCGTCAGCATACAGTCGATGGAGAAGGCCAAGCAGGTCATCGTGGAGATCTGCCGCCTGGTGGGCGAGTTCGAAAACTGACAGATAGTAAATAGTAAATCCGTAAATAGTAAATAACACCGTGGGCTCATTACCGGCATTGATACAGGATTTGGCGCTGATACTCGTAGTGGCGGGCGTCGTGACGCTGCTCTTCAAGCGACTCAAGCAGCCACTCGTGCTGGGGTATATCCTGGCAGGATTCCTCGTCAGCCCCCACATGCCCTATACGGCATCGGTGGTCGACTCCGAGAACATCCATCTCTGGGCCGACATCGGCGTGATGTTCCTGCTCTTCTCGCTGGGCCTCGACTTCTCGTTCAAGAAGATTCTCAAGATGGGGGCCTCGCCAGTCATCTCGGCCTGCTCCATCATCTTCTCCATGTCCATGCTCGGCGTCGTCGTGGGCCACGCCTTCGGCTGGGGGCGCATGGACTGCATCTTCCTGGGCGGCATGCTGGCCATGTCGTCCACCACCATCATCTATAAGGCCTTCGACGACCTGGGCCTCCGACAGCAGCAGTTCGCCGGGCTGGTGATGAGCGTGCTCATACTCGAGGACATCCTGGCCATCGTCATGATGGTGCTGCTCAGTGCCGTGGCCGGCGGCAGCAGTCCCGACGGCAGTCAGATGCTCGGCTCCGTGCTGAAGATCGTGTTCTTCCTCGTGCTGTGGCTCGTGGTGGGCATCTTCGCCATACCGGCACTGCTGCGCCAGGTGCGTAGCCTGGTCAACAATGAGGTGCTGCTCATCGTGTCCCTCGGCCTGTGCTGCGCCATGGCCGTATTCTCCACCAAGGTGGGCTTCTCCTCGGCCTTCGGCGCCTTCATCATGGGCAGCATACTGGCAGAGACCGTCGAGGCCGAGCGCATCGAGAAGCTCGTGGAGCCCGTGAAGAACCTCTTCGGGGCCATCTTCTTCGTATCGGTAGGCATGCTCGTCGACCCCAAGATCCTCGTCGCCTATGCCCTGCCCATCACCGCCCTGGTGCTCACCATCCTCGTGGGCCAGGCCGTTCTGGGCACCTTCTCGTTCATGCTTGGCGGCGAGTCGCTCAAGTCGGCCATGCGCTGCGGATTCTCCATGGCTCAGATCGGCGAGTTCTCGTTCATCATCGCCTCCCTCGGCCTGTCCCTGGGTGTCATCAGCGATTTCCTATACCCGGTGGTGGTGGCCGTATCAGTCATAACCACGTTCCTCACACCTTACATGATACGGCTCGCCACGCCGGTTTACAACAGCCTCGAGCGCCGGCTGCCCTCCAAGCTCATCAAACTGCTCAACCAGCTCACCATCAGCCAGAATGCCCGCCGGGAGCAGAGCCTGTGGAAGTCGCTGCTCGTCGAGATGGGCGTCAACACGCTCGTCTACTCCATACTCTCCTCGGCCGCCATCGCCGTCATGTTCACCTTCGCCCTGCCCTTCATGCAGCAGGTGATGCCCGGCGACGCCCTGCTCATCTGGGCCAATGCCCTCACCGGCCTGCTCACCATCCTCATCATAGCCCCCTTCCTGCGCGCCATGGTGATGAAGAAGAACCGCAGCGACGAGTTCCGCAAGCTGTGGGCCGAGAGTAGCCGCAACCGCCTGCCGCTGATGCTCACCATCCTCGTGCGGGCCCTCGTGGCACTGGCCTTCATCTTCTACATCTGCCAGCACCTTACCCACTTCACCCGCGCACTGGCCATCACCGTCGGCCTGATGCTGCTGGCAGCCATCATCTTCTCACGCTGGATCAAGAAGCGGTCCATCACCCTCGAGCGGCTCTTCCTGATGAACCTGCGCTCGCGCGAGATCGAGGCACAGGTCCACGGGCGCAAGCGCCCGCTCTACGAAGGCAAGCTGCTCGACCGCGATATCCACATATCCGAGTTCGAGGTGCCCTCCAACTCCATGTGGATGGGCCAGACGCTACGCCAGCTCAGCCTGGGGCAGAAGTTCGGCGTGCTCGTGAGTAGCATCCTCCGAGGGGGCCAGCGGCTGAACATCCCCGACGGCGACTACATCATCTTCCCTGGCGACGTGCTCCAGGTGATAGGCTCCGACCAGCAGTTCGCCGCCTTCCGCGATGCCGTCAGCCGCGAGGTGTTCGGCGAGGATGCCGAGCTGGAGAAGCGCGAGATGAAGCTGCGCCAGCTCGTCATCGGCTCCGACAGCCCCTTCATCGGCAAGTCGCTCATCGAGAGTGGCATACGCGACGTCTACAGCTGCATGGTGGTGGGTCTCGAGGAGGGCAAGGAGAGCCTCAGCCCGTATGCCCCCGCCCGCAAGTTCCAGGAGGGCGACATCATCTGGGTGGTAGGCGAGGAGGAAGCCCTCGACACGCTGCTCCGTCAGTCGCACTAGTGCATTGTATCGACGAGTTTTTTATCTAATATGTATGGCTGTAGGGCGTCATGCTTGTCAAACGCCGGATCACAGGCTGGCACCCTTCTCTATCCGGCAAGATCTCACGGGGACTGTCCCCCTGAGCACAGTGCTTATGTCATAACCTTTGGTTAGAAATCCTTCAAGAATCTGTTTCAAAATTCCTGGGCTTCACCCCGAAATAGATTTCCCCGTCAGATTTTTTCCCTGATTTTCAGAGGATTTCTTGCGCAGCGATCATCCAGCGCTTACGTTCCGGATCAAGGCTCCGGCTCCGGTGCGGGCGCGGGGTTCACGATGGCGTCGATGGCCTCGCGGGCAGCCTTCGTCCAGCGGAACGAGGCATCGCCGTTCAGCTCCGTGCGGGTGAAGTCGCCAGTGGCCTGCGCCAGCAGCTTGCAGCTCTTCACGGCATACTGCGCCTCCTTCGTGTAGTCGGGCGTGCGCGGCGTGCCGTCGGCGTTCTTCGTGGCAGGCAGGCCGCCCAGGCCGCCCACGATCTTGTAGCCCTCCTTGATGTCCAGGCCGTTGCCCTGCACCGAGCACTTGAAGATGGCCAGGTTGTCTATCTTCACCGTGTTGCCCTCAAGGCACATCTCGCGCGTGCAGCTCACGAAGTCCTTCAGGATGCCGGCGATGGTCCCGGCGGTGAACGGCGTGTTGTGCTCAGCCATGTGGCGGGCCATGTCGTCGATGCTCATCGCCTTTTTGTACTCCACGCGGGCAAACCACTTGCCGAAGGCCGAGGAGAACGAGTTCTGGTTCTGACTGATGTTAAGTTCAAGCATAGTTCTTTGTTCCTTTCTTTTTTAGTTTGTTAATTTGTTAATGTTCTCGTGTCATTGGATCCTTTTGACGATGCAAAGATAATAATAATTCGCCATCTTTTATGCCTTTTGAGGACTTATAATGCCTTTTGAGGACTTATATTTCGAAAATTTTTCGTATCTTTGCATCGTAAAACAAAATAGTAACAATTTAACCCCATTCGCCCATGCATCAAAATCTCAAATCTCAACCCACAACCCTCATCCCTCACCCCCTCCGCAGCCCTCGGCCGCAGCGAGCTGGCCCAGCGCTACTTCCCCTCCATGCTTCAGAAGTCGGCCTGGCAGAAGCTGAAGTCCTGGCTGCAGGTCAACCCCCGCCTGACGCACCTGGCCCACCTGTCGCGCCGCACCTTCACACCCGCCGAACTCACCCTCATCTACGCCGAACTCGGCGAGCCATAACAGGGGGACGGTTCTTTTGTTATCAGCCCGCTGATAACAAAAGAACCGTCCCCCTGTTATGGAGGAGCCTCCGCGCGCGCCGCACCGGTTTATTAACCCCCGGCAGGAGCCTCTTATTCCCCGTTAGGAGGCTCTTGTCGCCAGCAGGAGCCTTCTGTCGCCAGCAGAAGCCTCTTATCAGGCATATTTATACATAATTAATTGATTATCAAATGGTTTAGCGCGTCCTCCCAATACACGCTCCAACTACAAACTACAAACTACATTTAGTATTTTTGAGTTCCAGTGTCAACTGATATTTAATTTATTATATATTATAATATATAATAAATTAAATATATATAATATGTATACTATTATAAATATTTCTCCTTCCTCCCCTCATTAAGTCCGGGGGAGGCACAAATGAAATAGTGAAATGTAGTTTGTAGTTTGTAGTTACACAGAATGGGGACAAGTGATCACAAGTGGTCTGTCCCCTGGATCACGGGATGAATTAGTATTTTTCCCTCCCGGCATCGCCGGGGAAGTCAGCCCCGGCTTCTGCATGACTGCATTTTTGAGTGTGTTCAACAGAAATCTTATTCATAAACTAAAGAGTTATTCAGGTAGCCTCAAGCCATACGAGTATCTCTTTAGTTTCTTCTATGCCATCTGGTCTCTTTTTTCTCTTTTACACCCCAATTTTTCCTAAAAGAAGTGTCACAAGCAGTATGATCAGGTGTATATATATCTGAATTTCAGCGTGTTAAATTCTATGCAGCCTTTGTGGCACATCTGTGACACATCTGTGACACATTTACATCTGTCACAGACACTCCCCAGAAAACTATCCTCGCTGAAAGGATTAATTTAGGCCAAATTTGTTTACACTGAAATGATGCGTAAAACAGCCTGGAGAGCAACCTCTGTGCAAAGTGGGACTTTCCTCCGTGCAAAGTGGGACTTTCCTCCGTGCAAAATGGGACTTTCCTCCGTGCAAAGTCAGAACCCCGTTTCCAGGGCTTTTTCCTGTGTTTTGGAGTTGCTTCGGGATTTGCGATAATTATTTACACTTTGATATCGTGGAACCCCGGGTATGAACTATGTGGACGATAACTAACGGGGGGCGGTTTAAGAAGTTTCTGGGAATTTTGCAAGGAATAGGAACTGAAATTTGCTGCGGACGTGTGAAATGGGACAGCGGACGGACACGGACTGATACGGACGGGGTTGTGATGGCAGCGGACTGGCACGGACTGACACGGACGGTGGTGTGATGGCAGCGGACTGGCACGGACTGACACGGACGGTGGTGTGATGGCAGCGGACGGACACGGCGGGATTATAAGGTGCAGAGGAGTATGGGAGTGACATAAGCGCATAGGGCCCGCATCCCTGCGAGCCCTATGCGCTTATTAACCAAAAATTGAAAACATTATGAAAAGAAAACTATTAACTAACTTATTAATCGTATGAATCACTCTTGATTTCTGATGCAAAGTTACGGCGAAAACGGGCTGAGACCAAATGTTTTCAGCGAAATTGTGGAAACTTATAGCGACAGGGCGGGGAATATGCGACAAACGGGGCGGCGGGCCTGAAAATCTGTCGCATGCAATAAAAAGGGAAATGTTCCGTTAATAGAGATATGATGAGACTGATAATTATTCTGCTGACGATAGTGACGGCCCTGGCGGGCTGTCAGAACGACGACAGCTTCACCACGGGGCGGGGGGCGCTGCTGAGCTTCGACGTGGACACGCTGCGGATGGACACCGTGTTCTCGCGGACGGCCTCGCGCACCTATACCTTCTGGGTGCGCAACAATAACAGCGACGGGCTGCGCATAGAGAGCGTCAGGCTGGCGCGAAGGAACCAGACGGGCTTCCGCGTGAACGTGGACGGCACGTACCTGGACAACTCCAACGGCTCGCAGGCCAACGGCCTGGAGATTCGCGGCGAGGACTCGCTGCTGGTGTTCGTGGAGCTGACGGCAGCCGAGACGCTTCAGCTGGAGCCGCAGAAGGTGGAGGACCGCCTGGTGTTCACCTTGGAGAGCGGTGCCGAGCAGAGCGTGCTGCTGGAGGCGTGGGCCTGGGATGCGGAGCGGATAGGGCGGCTGACGGTGGCCAGCGACACGGTGATAGAGTCGGCGAGGCCGCTGGTGGTGACGGAGCAGATACGGGTGGAGGAGGGTGCCACGCTGACGCTGCGTGGCACAACGCTCTACTTCCACGACGGTGCCGGCATCGAGGTGGGCGGCACGCTAAGGGCGGAGAACTGCACGCTGCGAGGCGACCGTCTGGACCGTATGTTCGACTATCTGCCCTACGACCGCGTGAGCGGTCAGTGGGGTGGGGTGCGCTTCCTGGCGTCGTCGACTGACAATGTGCTGACGGACACGGAGCTGCGCAATGCCTCGGATGCCATCCGCTGCGACTCGGCAGCCCTGGACTCCACGCGCGTGAGGCTCCGGATGGAGCGTTGCACGGTGCATAACGCCGAGGGCACGGGCATAGCGGCGGTGAACACTTATCTGGTGCTGCGGCAGTGCCAGCTGACGAACACGCTGGGGCCCTGCCTGGCCGTATATGGCGGCATCGCCGAGGTGAGCCGCTGCACGATAGCCCAGTTCTATCCCTTCTCGGCCGACCGCGGGCCTACCATCTTCTTCAGCAACGGCTGGGGAGGCGAGCCGGTGCCGCTGCTGAGGCTGACCTGCCAGGAGAGCATCCTGACGGGCTACGAGGAGGACGTGTGGGTGGGTGCGCCGATAGACTCTACGACGGTGTTCAACTACCGCTTCGCCAACTCGCTGGTGCGCTCGCCGAAGGTGGAGACGGCCGACAGCATACACTTCAGCGACATACGCTGGGAGTCGCCCAAGGACAGCATTCAGGGTGTGAAGCACTTCGTGACAATCGATGAGGACAACCTCGTCTACGACTTCCGCCTCGACTCGCTCTCGACGGCCAAGGGGCTGGGGTGCTATTAGGGGACGCGGTGGTGCGGTGGCGCCCCCGAATACTTCGGGCTCCCCTAAAACTCGCTGAAGCAGAGGGGGAGCAGGGAGCGGATGCCGTCGACGACGTAGACGGCCTTGCGGCCGTAGAGCAGGATGCGGATGGGGCGGCGGGCCCTCGTCTCCGACTCCACGATTACCTGTCGGCAGGCGCCGCAGGGACCCGTGGGTTCGTAGGTGAGCTCGCCGTCGGTGCCCCGGGCTGCGATGGCCAGCATGCTGACGGGCTCGTCGGGGTACTGGGCACCGGCGTAGAAGAGCACGGTGCGCTCGGCGCACAGGCCGGAGGGATAGGCCGCATTCTCCTGGTTGCTGCCGGAGAGCTCGGCGCCGCAGGCCAGGCGCACGGCGGCGCCTACGCAGAAGTGGGAGTAGGGGGCATAGCTGCGGCGGGTGGCCTCGATGGCCAGCTGGAGCAGGTGCTGCTCCTCGGCTGTCAGCTCTTCCGGCTGACAGGCCTTGATGACGGTTTTTAGTTCTATTTCTTGCATTTTTTATTTCGTTATCTGACAGCCCGTATGCAGCGTCCGCTGAAGCGGTTGCTGGAAAGGTTGCCGTAGTGTACGTCGACGTCGGAGAAATCGAATTCCAGGCACCATGCCTTGTTGGGATTGGCATTGTAGAGGGTTGCCGTCCAGTAGATGCCCTTGACGGCTCGAAACTGCACGCCCTCGTAGAATCGGAATCCGGTGATGGGCAGGAAGATGGAGTTGCCCGTCTTGCGGCCAGTCACCTTGTAGCCGTTGACACCGTCCTTCGTGGTCCATTCCCACTGGCACTTGTCGGGGTCGGCCAGCTCCTCGCACTCTTCGAGGGTGGGCATGCGCCACTGTCCGCCCCAGTTGGCCCGTGCGGCATCGTCGGAGGGCACCAGCTGGGTCATTCTGTCCGAGGTGGAGTACTTGGTGAGGAACTGGGTGTTGTCCTTGCTCCAGATGTAGGTGCCCCAGGAGTAGAAGGCCTTGGGCTTAATCTCGCCCCAGGCGAAATAGGAGCCGAAGCCGGAGTCCCTCTTTGCCCCCACGTTCATGTTGGCCCATTTCACACTGAGGCCCAGGTCGACGGCCTCCACCTCGCCGGGTGTGCTCTCCCCGCCGTCGGCAGCGACGGCCTTCACATTGCCCGCCGCTCCCAGCAGTATGAGAGTCAGGGCCGATAGTAAAAACTGTTTCATACCTTAAATATAATTTGTCGGCAAAGATACAAATTAATTAAGAGTTAAGAGTTAAGAGTTAAGAAAATTTGCGCTCATCAGTCATTTTTTCTTAATTCTTAACTGTTAACTGTTAACTTTTGCTTACCTTTGCACAAAAATTGGACGCAGAGATGAAGAAAGTTCTGTTATTACTTGTTGCTTTCCGGCTGTCGGCTGCCGTATCGTTCGGGCAGATCAGCTGGAGCCAGCAGTATCAGCAATATATCAACCAGTACAAGGACATAGCCATCGAGGAGATGCACCGCTGGAAGATTCCTGCCAGCATCACGCTGGCCCAGGGCATCTTCGAGAGCGGTGCGGGGCGCAGCGAGCTGGCCCGCAAGGGCAACAACCACTTCGGCATCAAGTGCAACGGGTGGCAGGGGCGTACGGTGTATCACGACGACGACCGTCGCAACGAGTGCTTCCGTGCCTACGACTCGGCTTACGAGTCGTATGAGGACCACAGCCGTTTCCTGGCGGGGAGCCAGCGCTACAGCAGTCTGTTCAAGCTGAAGCTGACTGACTACAAGGGTTGGGCCCGTGGGCTGAAGGCGGCGGGCTACGCCACCAACCCTCAGTATGCCTCGAAGCTGATAGAGATTATCCAGCTCTACAAGCTCTACGAGTATGACAAGGCGAAGCGTGCCGACAAGTTCATGGTGGAGCACTCGAAGGACCGCCGCGTGGACGGCCAGGAGCTGCATCCCATCAAGATCTTCAACGACAACTACTATCTGATAGCTCGGCGTGGCGACACCTTCAGGACGATAGCCGAGGAGGTGGGCATCAGCTACAGGAAGCTGGCCAAGTATAATGAGCGCGACAAGCGCGACCAGCTTGAGGAGGGCGAGATTGTGTGGCTGAAGAAGAAGCAGAAGAAGGCACCGAAGGACTACAAGGGGCGGCTGCACTACGTGCGCAGCGGGGAGTCGATGTACTCCATAGCCCAGTCGTACGGCATCCGGCTGAAGAGTCTGTACAAGATGAACGGTCTCTCGGCCGACCATCAGATACGGGTGGGCGACGGACTGAGGCTGAGGTAGGAGTAGGAAGAAGTTAGAGGAAGTTAGAAGAAGTTAGAGGCGAATAGACATGCTGTTCCGATGAATCGCATCAAGGAAAAGAGGTGATGACTTCTAACTCCCAGATTAAAAGCATTATAAATATTAAGGAAAGAAATTAGAATATTCAGAATAATTACGCCAACAAATTAAAATATTATAATATCAATTTGTGGAAGTAATTATTCTGAATATTCTAATTTCTTTCCTGAACAATACATTAGCGCATTATAATGCGTTTAGTCTGCTCTTACTCCTTAAAATATAATAAGGTGTAGCGCGGCCTTACTTCTTCTTCAGCAGGTCGCGGATCTCGGCGAGCAGCTCCTCCTGGGTGGGGCCAGCGGGAGCGGCGGGCTCGGCGGGCTTCTCCTTCTTCAGCTTGTTCATGGCCTTAATCATCAGGAAGATACAGAAGGCGATGATGATGAAGTCGAGGATGTTCTGGATGAACTGTCCGTAGGCCAGCACGGCGGCTCCGGCCTCCTTGGCAGCGGCGAGGGTGGAGTAGTTGCCGTCGCCCAGGGTGATGAACAGGTCGGTGAAGCTCACGCCACCCGTCAGCTTGCCGATGACCGGCATCAGCACGTCATCGACCAGCGAACTGACAATCTTTCCGAAGGCACCGCCGATGATGACACCGACAGCCATGTCCATTACGTTGCCCCTAATGGCAAACTCTTTGAATTCTGAAATAAATCCCATAATGCTCTAAATTTTTAATGTTAATATTGAGGTTTAATTTGTAATCTGCGTTTTGCAAACACCGTCCGTAAGAGGGCGATTTATATACTTTTCACTTTTCGTTTTTAACTTTTCACACTCTTTTAGACAGAAACTGTGTGCAAATATAGGAATTTTTTCGTAACTTTGCATCCGAAATCAAAAAAAAGTTGCGAAAAGGCGCAAAAAATAGATTTATAATAAGGTATAAACCCATTAAATAACAAAAAGTAAAATGACAAAAGTAGCAATTAACGGTTTTGGCCGTATCGGTCGCCTCGCTTTCCGTCAGATGTTCGAGGCTGAAGGTTATGAAGTAGTAGCAATCAACGACTTGACAAGCCCGAAGATGCTTGCCCACCTGCTGAAGTATGACACCGCTCAGGGTGGCTTCTGCGGTAAGATTGGTGAGAACAAGCACACTGTGGAGTGCACAGACAACTCAATCATCGTCGACGGCAAGGAGATTACCATCTACGCTATCCCCAACGCTGCCGAGCTGCCCTGGGGCCAGCTGGACGTAGACGTCGTTCTGGAGTGCACAGGTTTCTATACATCTAAGGAGAAGGCTTCTGCCCACATCAAGGCTGGTGCCAAGAAGGTTGTTATCTCTGCTCCTGCCGGCAACGACCTGCCCACCATCGTTTACAACGT
>CAMHUC010000027.1 GCA_946188155.1 uncultured bacterium
TGATACCATTTGCCTTCGACCTCTTTCGGGTCGTATTTGCTTGCTAATTCCATATAATTGTTTGTTATTTCTATGCTCAAAAGTGTAAAATCTCAAAAAATCGCTGCAAAATTACAAAATAATTATGAATTATGAATTATGAATTATGAATTATTTCGTACCTTTGCACGGATAATTCATTCGATATGCATACAAAAGAAGAAAAAATGCAGGCTTTCGGGCGTTTTCTCGACGTGCTTGACGCGTTGAGGGCTAATTGTCCGTGGGACAAGAAGCAGACCAACGAGAGCCTCCGGCCTAATACCATCGAGGAGACCTACGAACTCTGCGATGCCCTCATCCGGAGTGACGCGCATGAGATTTGCAAGGAGCTGGGCGACGTGCTGCTGCACATCTGCTTCTATGCCAAGATAGCAGAGGAGAAGGAGCAGTTCGACATGGCCGACGTCTGCAATGCGCTGACCCGCAAGATGATTACCCGCCATCCGCACGTCTATCACCCCTCGCAGATAGATGCCGACGACCCCAAGCCGCTGCCATACGTGCCGGAGAATACCGGCAATTCCGGCCAATCCGCAGATTCCGGTTCTGCCAAGGCCACCACCGTCAAGCAGGTTCTGGAGAATTGGGAGCAAATCAAGCTCAAGGAGAAAGACGGCAACAAGTCGGTGCTTTCTGGCGTGCCTGCGGCACTGCCGAGTCTGATCAAGGCCTACCGTATTCAGGACAAGGCCCGCAACGTGGGTTTCGACTGGGAGGACAAGCAGGACGTTTGGAAGAAAGTGCGCGAGGAGCTCGGTGAGCTGGAGACGGAGTTGCGCAAAGAGGACAAGGAGAACTCAACCCGTGAGCTGGGCGATTTCCTCTTCTCCGTGATTAATGCGGCTCGGCTCTATAAGCTCAATCCAGACAATGCGCTGGAGATGACCAACCGCAAATTCATCGATCGCTTCAACTACATCGAGGCTCACAGCATCAAGGCCGGGAAGCCCCTGACGGAGATGACACTCGGTGAGATGGACCAACTGTGGAACGAGGCAAAGGAATTAGAGAAATCAAAGTAACTGGAGAAGATATGAAAAGACTTGCTTTTTGGGGAATGGCAGCTGCCGTCGCGGTGCTGATGGCAGGCTGCGGAGGTGCCAGCGGCAATCAGCAGCAAGCTGCTGCCGGCGATGAAGACTCACTGGTCAACGCGATTCCCACGGACCAGACACTCTATGGCATCTGTGGTGAGGGCACGGCGATGAATACCCTACAGCTGCTGCGTGACAATGGTGACACCCTGAACCTGAGTCTGGTAAAGGCCAATGCTGCCGGACAAGTGTTCGGCGGGTTGGAAGTAGGCGACCGTATGGCTGTCATGGCCGATGCCAGGCAAAAGGAAGCCACCATCGTTATCAATCAGAATGCCTTGCTGGGCGACTGGGTGATGCCCAATCCCATTGACGGCAGCTCGGAAGTGGGCATCCGTATCAAGGAAGGCGGCATCGCCGAGAGCATCGACCAGAGCAGCATCATCTACAAGACATGGAAAATCTTCAACGGCCGCCTGGAGATTCTGTCACAGCGCGAGGGAGGTGGCGACGAGGAGGAGCTGAACCTCTATGAGCTTGTGAAACTGGGGCCTGACTCACTGGTGTATAAGACATTCGAAAAGCCCGTTGAGGAGATGGAGACCTTCGAGTACAGCCGCTGGAAGGAACCCGAGAAACTCGACCTGCACGGCCTGCAGCTGGAGGATGCCGAGGAGGAGTTCAGACTGTAATGGAACCCTTCAGAGTACATATACTGGGATGTGGGAGTGCGCTGCCCACACTGCGGCATTATGCCTCGTCGCAGGTGGTGGAACTGCGCGAGAAGGTACTGATGCTCGACTGTGCTGAAGGTACCCAGCTGCAGCTGCGCCGCAGCAGGGTGCGCTTCACCAAGTTGAGTCACGTATTTATTTCCCATCTGCACGGCGACCATTGCTTCGGCCTGATAGGCTTGATCTCTACCTTCGGGCTGCTGGGGCGAACGGCCACCCTGCACATCCATGCACCGTCAGAGCTGGGGCCGGAGCTGGAGCGGCAGATTAATTTCTTTACCCACGACCTGGACTTCTCCGTAGAGTTCCATCCTGTGGACACAACGCAGCGGACGGTGGTGTACGAAGACCGGAGCCTCTCGGTGGAGACCATACCCTTGCAGCACCGAATGCCATGTTGTGGCTATCTGATACGTGAAAAGGGACTTCTGCCCCATATCCGGCGGGAGATGCTCGACTTCTACAAGATACCCGTCAGTCAGGTGAATAATATCAAGAATGGAGCCGACTGGACTACTCCCGACGGCGAGGTGATAGCCAACGAGCGGCTGGTGAGAGCTGCTGACGCTCCGCGCAGCTATGCCTACTGTTCAGACACCCGTTACATCCCCACGCTGCATGAGCAGCTGCAGGGCGTTAGCACCCTCTACCATGAGAGTACGTATGGAGAGGACATGCTCCATAATGCCGAGAAATACTGCCATTCCACAGCCCGTCAGGCCGCTATGGTGGCGCGCGATGCCGGGGTGGGGAAGCTGCTGCTGGGACACTATAGCTCACGCTATGAGGATGAGGGCGTGTTGCTTCGGCAGGCCCGTGAAATCTTTGAGAATAGTTTCCTGACCAACGAAATGGATGTGATAGACGTGTGAAAAAGCATAAAAGATGCACTTTTTCCCTAAAATATTTGGAAGTTTCGGGAAAAAGTGCTACCTTTGCACAAAATAATAGTGTCGCGTATGGTAAAACGTCTACTTATCTCTATATTTGCCACGGCTGTTTTAAGTCAGGTTCCGGCAGAAGTCGGAGCTACTGAGGTATATTCCCCTGCAGTAGAGACGGCACTACAGGAAGAGCTGACGGTGACGATCAGGTATAGTGAGGGAATCCTCTACGTCAATGGTGCCGAGGGGCAGCTGATGGAAGTCGTCTCGCTTACTGGCAAGGAGGTGCTGAAGACCAGGATTGACAGTCCGGCACAGAAAATAGAGATAAGTCTCCCAAAGGGTTGCTATATTGTGAAGATTGGTGACGTGGCAAGAAAGATTTCCGTCAGATAGCCAATTCCCCTATAGCAGCACACATCTACACTGGTCATAATATATGTATAGCGACGAGGAGTTGTCGGCTCTGCTGCGGAACCCCGAAAGGCAACGTAAGGCCTTTGAGGCTGTTGTGCAGCAATACAGCGAGCAGCTCTATTGGACTATCCGCCGGTTGGTTCTCGTACATGACGATGCCAATGACGTGCTTCAGAACACTTTCCTTAAAGCCTGGAACGGGCTCTCTGCTTTTCATGGAGACTCGAAAATCTCCACATGGCTTTCGCGTATTGCCATCAACGAGAGTGTCGACTTCCTACGGAAGCAGAAATCCCGTTCTGCTGTGAGTGCTGATGAGGATCCGGGACTGGCAAATTCGCTAATGGCCGACCCCTATTTCGACGGCAGCGAAACGCAGGCCCTGCTGCAGGAGGCTATCTCTCGGCTGCCCGACGTGCAGCGGACGGTGTTCCAGCTCCGTTATTTTGAGGACATGAAGTACAGCGAGATGAGTCGCGTGCTTAAGACGTCGGAAGGCAGTCTGAAGGCCAGCTATCACATTGCCGTGAAGAAGATTTCGGATTTTTTTAAATCGCATGATTAAACCTTTTTTATGCAGGTGCGTCAAAAGGATATGATGAATGAAGAGAAATATATAATCGAACGAGTGGGGAAGGAAAATCCCTTTCGTGTGCCTGAGGGCTATTTCGACTCGCTGGCCTCCGAAGTGATGGCCCGTGTGGATGCTTCTGAGGCTCCTGCTCCCCGCAAGGCCAGGCAGGTGTGGCTTCGTCCTTTGCTCTATGCCGCAGCGTCGGTGTGTGCCCTCTTCATCAGCGTGGCGGCCTATCAGTCTTTCAGCAGTCAGCCGTCGGCTACACCTGTAGCTCAGCAGGTGGAGGCAGCGACTCATCAGGGTGAGGATTCGTTTGATGAAGCTGCCGACTATCTGATGGTTGACAATCAGGACATCTATGCTTGTCTGTCGTCCGACTATTAATATAATAAGGTATAAGGAGATGAAAAGACTTTTTATCAGTTGTTGTCTGGCCTTGACGGTGCTTCTGACGGCTTCGGCTCAGGAGCAGCAGAAAAGTAAATTCTCTCCTGAGAAGTTTCAGGCCGAACTGGAGCAGTTCATTACCAAGGAGGCTTGCCTGACACCCCAGGAGGCCACCAGGTTCTTCCCCCTCTACCGTGAGATGCAGAAGAAGCAGCGCTTCGTGTTCAATCAGATGAAGGCGCAAGGCAAGATCAAGCCCACGGAGGAGTCGGAGTGCCGTAAAGCCATCCAGAAGCGTGACGAACTGGAGCTGGAGTTGAAGAATATCCAGCAGACCTATCATAACAAATTCTTCGGTGTCCTTTCCGCTTCGAAGGTTTTCGACGTCATCAAGGCCGAGGACCGTTTCCATCGCAAGACTTTCCGTAACTGGGGAAACGGTAAGAAGCCACAGAAATAGCCTGAGTGGCTATAGTTTTGAACCGTCGATGAGCTTGGGGCACAGGCCCTCAAGCTCACACCGTTCGCAGTGGGGCTTTCGCGCTGTACAAACATAGCGGCCGTGCAGCAACAGCCAGTGGTGGGCCTTGGGAATATCCTCTTCGGGGATGTGTTTCGTCAATGCCTGTTCCACCTTGTAGGGCGTATTGTCATTCTTGCCGACAAGGCCGAGACGGTGGGCTACACGATAGACGTGGGTGTCGACTGCCAGCGTTGACTTGCCGAAGGCCACACTCTGAATCACGTTAGCCGTCTTTCGCCCTACACCCGGCAGGTCGAGCAGTTGGTTCATGTCCTGCGGCACTTCACCTGCATGCTTCTCCACCAGCGCTCTTGCCATCCTGACAAGATGGTCAGCCTTCGCATTGGGATACGATACGCTGCTGATATACTCCAGAACGTCCTCTGGCTCGGCCTGGGCCATCGAACGGGCGTCAGGGTAGTGGCGGAACAGCTCAGGGGTCACCTGATTGATGCGCTTGTCGGTACACTGGGCACTCAGGATGACAGCCACCAGCAGCTGGAATACGCTGCCAAACTCCAGTTCTGTATTCACGTTGGGCATCTGTTCCCGGAAATGATTCAGTATGCGCTCGTACCGTTCTGTCTTTTTCATGCCTTCTATTCGTAGTCGTCAATCACCGAGTTGGCAAAGTCCATCATCGGCTTTGCTGCCCTGAACATCTTCTCTGTCTCGTCGAGCCATCCGTCGCCTTCGAAGAAGTTGTCGCCTACGTGATGCCAGCAACAGTAGTCCTTCATCCTTAGATACCTTACGTGCTCCCAGTCGCGAGGGAAATCCTTGGGGCTGGTCTTCAAGCGCTCTAAGCCGAAGCCCTGCGGGCTGTCCCACGAGGCGGTCTCTGGTGCTCCAAAGTATTTCAGAAAGGGCTTGCTCTCCACGCATTTCAGCCATTCGTCGGTGTTGCCCATAATCTCGTTGCGGCATGCCGTCAGAATGTTCGTAGGCAGCCAGTAGCTTCCTACTGCCACCAGACAGCTGCCAGGCTCCAGATGAATATAGTAGCCGCCGCGCAGGGCCTTCTTGCCCTTGGCGCAGATGTAGGCTCCAAAGTGGTTCTTGTAGGGTGACTTGTCGGGGGAGAAGCGGGTGTCACGGTAAAAGCGGTAAGTACAGTCCTTTACCTTCAGGTGTGCTATTTCCGGGTCGAATGTCACTATGCGCTCCAGTGCTTGCTGCACGCCCCGCTCAAACTCAGCCCTGACGGCTTCATATTCACCCTTGTGCTCCTGAAACCAGGGACGGTTGTTGTTCATCATCACCTCCTTGAGGAAGGCTAATATTCTTTTTGCGTCCATATCTTGCTATGTCTTTTCCTTCAGTCTTTTTGGGGCAAAGTTAGTGATTTTTTTCGGAAATGCTTGCGATATTCGTAAAATCTTGCTAACTTTGCGCGAAAAAGTTCTTATAAATAATCTAAAACAAGCGTATGATAAAGAAATTCGTGTTAGCAATGGCCTGCGCTGCCCTCACTTCTGCCTATGCTCAGAAGTTGCCTGTGTGGCAGGACCCGAATGTGAACCAAGTCAACCGTGAGGCGCGCCGTGCCCATTTCTTTGCCTTTGAGAACGAAAGTCTAGCCTTGAAGGGCGACAAGTCGAAGTCCATCCGTTATCTGTCGATGGAGGGTATGTGGAAATTCTGCTTCGTGAAGAACCATCAGGATGCGCCGAAGGACTTCTTCGCGCTGAAGTACGACGACTCCAAGTGGGCGGACTTTCCTGTGCCAGGACTCTTCGAACTCAACGGCTATGGTGACAAGACGTATAAGAACATCGGCTACGCCTGGTGTACCACCTTCAAGAACGATCCTCCGCACATCGGCGAGACCAACAACTACACTGGCTCCTATCGCCGCACGTTCCAGTTGCCGAAGGACTGGAAGGACCAGCAGGTGTTCTTCCATGTAGGCTCGGCCACGAGTAACCTCAGTCTCTGGGTGAACGGCAAGTTCGTTGGCTACTCTGAGGACTCGAAGGTGGCTGCCGAGTTCGACATCACCAAGTACGTAAAGGCTGGCGAGAACCTGATAGCCATGCAGGTGATGCGCTGGTGCGACGGCTCGTATCTGGAGGACCAGGACTTTTGGCGCTTTACGGGCATCGCCCGCGAGGTGTATCTCTACAGCACGCCGAAGACCCATATCCGCGACATCACCATCGATCAGGACTTGCAGGACGGCGAGGGAGAGCTGACGGTGGAAGTGAATGTGTCAGGCAAAGCCCAGCTTGAGGCCCGTCTGCTCGATGCCGAGGGCAAGGAGGTGGCGAGCCCCCTGGCGATGGCAAATCATAAAGCCGAAGCTATCAGCGTCCGACTTCCATCCGTGAAGGCCTGGACGGCCGAGACACCTTATTTATATACGTTGCTCGTCACGCTCCGTCAGGGCGACCGGGTGCTGGAGACCGTGCGCCAGAAGGTGGGCTTCCGGCATATTGAGATCAAGGGTGGCCAGCTGCTCGTCAACGGCCAGCCGATTTTGATAAAGGGTGCCGACCGCCACGAGCTCGATCCCGACGGGGGCTACATCGTGCCCGTGGAGCGCATGATTGAGGACATCAAAATCATGAAGCGTCTGAACATCAACGCCGTGCGCACCTGTCACTATCCCGACGATCCACGCTGGTACGACCTCTGCGACGAGTACGGCATCTACCTGACGGCAGAGTCGAACCTTGAGAGTCACGGCATGGGCTATCGCGAGCGCACACTCGCCAAGCGCCAGGACTTCGAGCGGATGCACCTGGAGCGCCAGGAAGGCAACGTCGTCACCTACAAGAACCATCCCAGCATCATCGTCTGGTCGCTGGGCAACGAGGCTGGTTACGGCCCCAACTTCGAGAAGGCTTACGACTGGGTGAAGCAGTACGACCCCTCGCGCCCCGTGCAGTACGAGCAGGCCCGCCACGACGGCAAGACCGACATCTTCTGCCCCATGTATTTCGGCTACGGCGACTGCGAGAAATACGCCCAGGGCGACAATCCACGTCCGCTCATACAGTGCGAGTATGCCCATGCGATGGGTAACTCGATGGGAGGCTTCAAGGAGTACTGGGACATCATCCGCAAGCACCCCAAGTACCAGGGTGGCTACATCTGGGACTTCGTGGATCAGGGCATGCGTGACAAGAGCAGTGTGACAGGTCGCGAGATTTTCACCTACGGCGGCGACTACGGGCGCTATCCGGCCTCGGACTACAATTTCAACTGCAACGGTCTGATAGCCCCTGACCGCCGACTGAATCCGCATGCCTACGAGGTGGGCTACTACTATCAGAATGCCTGGATCACTGACAAGGGACTCAAGGAGGGCCGACTGGAGGTCTACAACGAGAATTTCTTCAAGACCCTTGATGACCTGCAGCTGGACTGGTTTGTGGGAGGTGCCGGAGGCCATCACCACAACAATGGCAACCGCCCAGATGGCATGACCTTCGGGCACGGCGGCACCATCGACATCAGCGGCATAGCACCCCAGCAGCGCAAGCTCATCACCGACGAACAGCTCAGACAGACCATCGAGCGCGTGCTCGGGCATCATGGCGACCAGGAAGTGTTTGTCATCTTCCAGTTCAAGTCGCGCCAGGCTCAGCCGTTGATAGAGAAGGGACAGGTGATGGCTCGTCAGCAATTCACCCTCAGTCCCTATCAGTTCCCAGAAATCAAGGCCGAAGACAGTCAAATCTCAAATCTCAACTCTCAAATCTCAAAGGAGGAGGTGGATAGCTACGTGCGCTTCGAGTCGGCCGGCACGGCCATGACCATAGGCAAGTGGAGCGGCATGCTCGACTATATCGATGTCGACGGCGAGCCGATGCTCGTGGATCGCGAGTCGCTCGTGCCCGAGTTCTGGCGCGCACCTACCGATAATGACTACGGTGCCCGTCTGCAGCAGCAGTTTGCCGTGTGGCGACAGCCTCAGATGAAACTGAAAAGCTGTCAGGTGGGCAGCAATGGTGCTGTGTCTACTTTCGACATGCCCGACGTGAAGGCCACCCTCACGCTGACCTATACACTCCAGACCGATGGCAGCATCACCGTGCGCCAGCAGATGAAGGCCGACCGTGAAGCCAAGATGCCCAACCTGTTCCGCTACGGCATGCAGCTCCAGATGCCGGCAGAGTACAGCGAGCTGGAGTACTACGGCCGCGGCCCCATCGAGAACTACATCGACCGCAACTCGAGCGAGTTCATCGGCGTATATAATAATAAGGTGGCCGACGAGTACTATCCTTACGTGCGCCCCCAGGAGTCGGGCAACCATACCGACGTGCGCTGGCTTCGCCTGAAGAACCAGCAGGGCAGGGGACTGGAGTTCTACAGCAATGCCCCGATGGAGATGAGCGCACTGAACTACCTGACTGAAGACCTCGACGACGGCCCCGTGAAGGACAAGAAGCACGGCCGCCATTCGGGTGACTTGATTCCCAGGCAGCTCACACAGGTACACATCCAGCAGCGCCAGATGGGCCTGGGCTGCGTCAACTCGTGGGGAGCCTGGCCCCGACAGGAGTATCAGCTGCCCTATCAGGACTACGACTTCACCTTCGTCATCCGGCCGATAAAATAATTTGCGCCCCCTGAAGGGCGAAATAATGCCAAAATGCCACTTGAATGGGTTGATTTTTGTCAAAAAGACTCATAAAAGTGGCATTTTTATAAATTTTAAGTATAAGAATGCTTGTCGGTCGGTGATAATTTGCTATCTTTGCACTCGTAAAGGAGATGATTTGGTAACAAATCTGTTTTTAAGATAACAATTTAATAGAAGCAAGAAGATGAAAGAGATGAAGAAAATGTTAGTCACAGGAATGATGATGTTCCTCGGTGCAATGACCCTGAACGCAACAGAGAATGCCGCCTCTGGTGGCGACATCGATACAACTTATATCAAGCTCGACGAGAATCGCGAGCCTATCAATCATGTCAATCTGACTCTCGACGAGCTGAAAGCCAAGGTGGGTGAGTTGGAAACCATCCTCGAGACAGAGACCTTCCAGCTGTATTCCGCCGGCGACTACACTTATAAGATAGAGGACGGCGTGGTGACATCGATGGCCATCCAGATTCCTGACGACAACAACGATAAGATTGTCTACAATCAGATTCTGAAAGCCCTGGCCCAGAGCAATTCGATTACCGACACGCACAATACGGGTGGCAACTATTACCAGTATGCCAACTTCCAGGTGCAGTTTGATGACTTTGAGGGGTATGAGAAGCTGACGTTCTCGGCTATCAAAGAGTAAGCAAGTTAACATCGTTATAGCATAGCCTCGCCGTCATTGGCGAGGTTTTTTGTTTTGCGAAGCTTTCGTATGTGTAACTAAATTTTCTGTATTCAGTTAATATAGTTAAATTTGGATTTGGAAATTAACAAAATGCTTTTCCGATTTTAAGATTTCCCTTATCTTTGCATCCGAATTCGACATTAAAGCAATGAAGAAAAGTACAATTTGGCTTATAGCAACAATCATGGGCTTCGCCTTCCTCGGCCTGCTCTCCCTTCAGATTTCCTATATGGAACAGATGGCAAAGATGAAGAAGGAGCAGTTCGACGAGTCGGTCTACCGCAGTCTCTACCAGGCCTCGCGCAACCTGGAGATGAATGAGACGCGCCGCTATCTGGAGAAGGATGTCAAGGAGACGGAGCGCAAGGCCTACAGTCAGGACTCCCTAATGGTCGACGACCTCGACGGCTCTATCAAGCATTCCCATCAGTTTGCCGTGGCTGCCGACGACGGTACCGTCTATTCCAGCTTCGAACTGAAGACCTTTGCCATCAAGCCAGCCAACGTGCCCAAGGCCATGATTCTGCGAACGGATAAGAACAGCATACTGGAAGCGTCGAAATCCTTGCAGGAAATCGTGCGTAACAGATATGTATATCAGAAAGGACTCCTCGACGAGGTTGTATACAACATCCTCTATACTGCTTCAGACAAGCCGTTGAGGGAACGCGTCAACTTCCGCCTGCTCGACCGTGACATCCAAGTGGAGCTGCTCAACAACGGAATCAACATTCCGTATCACTTCACCGTAGAGACTGCCGACGGCCGCGAGGTATACCGCTGTCCCGACTATTCCGACGAGGGTAGGGAGTACACCTATGAACAGGAACTCTTCCGCAACGACCCCTCGCCGAAGATGGGCAAGGTGAAGATTCACTTCCCAAGCATGAGCTCGTATATCTTCTCGAGCGTCCGCTTCATGATACCCTCGATCATCTTCACCATCGTGCTGCTCATCACATTCGTGTTCACCATCGTCGTCATCTTCCGTCAGAAGCGCTATTCGGAAATCAAGAACGACTTTATCAACAACATGACCCACGAGCTGAAGACACCTATCTCGAGCATCTCGCTCGCAGCCCAGATGCTCAACGACGACAGCGTGGAGAAGTCGCCGACGATGATGAAGCATCTTGGAGGCGTCATCAATGATGAGTCGAAGCGCCTCAGATTCCTCGTGGAGAAGGTGCTGCAGATGTCAATGTTCGACCGCAAGACGGCCTCGTTCAAAAAGAAGGAACTCGACCTGAACGAACTCCTGGAGAATATAGCCTCCACCTTCTCGCTCCGCGTGGAGCATACCGGTGGCAAGATATACACAGAGATAGAGGCCGTCGACTCGGCCATCTACGTCGATGAGGTGCATTTCCAGAATGCCATCACCAACCTGATGGACAACGCCGTGAAGTATCGCAAGCCTGACGAACCCCTCAATCTGTATATCAGGACGTGGAACGAGAAGGACCGCCTCTGCTTCAGCATCCGTGATACGGGCCTGGGCATCAAGAAGGAGAACGTCAAGAAAATCTTCGACAAGTTCTACCGTGTACATACAGGCAACGTCCACGACGTGAAAGGCTTCGGGCTCGGCCTGGCATACGTCAAGAAGATTATCAACCTGCACGAGGGCGACATCAAGTGCGAGAGCGAGCTGGGCAAGGGTACCACGTTCACCATCTCGCTGCCCATATTGGAGGTTAGTGGTGAGAGGTGAGAGGAATGACAAGAGGTTATAAAGAATTCACGAATTATAAAATATAGTATTCATTAAACAAAAACAATTATGGACGACAAACTGAAAATTTTGCTTTGCGAGGACGACGAGAACCTCGGAATGCTGCTTCGAGAGTATCTGCAGGCCAAGGGCTATGCAACCGAACTGTGTGCCGACGGCGAGATTGGCTACAAGGCCTTCACGAAAGCCAAGTTCGACATCTGTGTGCTCGACGTGATGATGCCCAAGAAGGACGGCTTCACATTGGCCAAGGAAATCCGCAATTCCAATCAGGACGTGCCCATTATCTTCCTGACAGCCAAGACGCTCAAGGAGGATATCCTCGAAGGCTTCAAAATCGGTGCCGACGACTATATCACCAAGCCCTTCTCGATGGAGGAGCTCGTATTCCGTATTGAGGCTATCATCCGCCGTACCAAGGGAAAGAAGAATAAGGAGTCTACCGTCTATCATATCGGACAGTTCACTTTCGATACCCAGAAGCAGCTGCTGTGCTTCGGCGACGAACAGCGCAAGCTGACCACCAAGGAGAACGAACTGCTGGCTCTGCTCTGCTCTCACGCCAATGAGATTTTGCAGCGCGACTTTGCCCTGAAGACCATCTGGATCGACGACAACTACTTCAATGCCCGCTCGATGGATGTATACATCACCAAGCTTCGTAAGCATCTGAAGGACGACCCGCAGATTGAGATTATCAACATCCACGGCAAGGGCTACAAACTTATCACCCCCGATGAAGAGTAGGAGAGAGGGGGACGGTTTACAGTTTATAGTTTACGGTTTACAGTTTATAGTTTACAGTTTACAGTTTACAGTTTACAGATGATGACAATAAAGCCTTATATGGGGGTGGCGCTGGTGCTGGCCGGCGCACTCCTTTTAGTAGTCAGTTATGTGGCTGGCTGGACGTCGAGCAACCTGGTGCTGCTCGGTGGACTGATTGTGGTCATTTTGGGAGTCATACTGCACGTAAGACTCGCAAAAGCAGGCGAAAAGTATTAAATAATATTAAAAGTAATCATCTATAAACTATAAACTATAAACTATAAACTAAAAAAGTAGTACCTTTGCACCCGCTTTTCGAAGCACATTATTTATTTTATTAATTAAAAGTATGAATCAATACGAAACCGTTTTCATTTTAACTCCCGTTTTGTCTGATGAGCAGGCAAAGGAAACGGCCGACAAGTTCAAGAGCGTCCTCACCGATAAGGGTGCAGAGATCGTGAGCGAAGAAGCCTGGGGATTGAAGAAACTGGCGTATGCCATTCAGAAGAAGTCATCAGGTTTCTATTTCCTGGTAGAGTTCAAGGCAGAGCCAGAAGTGATTAAGACATTGGAGACAGCCTTCCGTCGTGACGAGAAGGTCATCCGTTTCCAGACAGTTAAACTCGACAAGTATGCTGCTGAGTACGCCGAGAAGCGTCGCAACAAGCTTGGCGCAAAGACAGAGGAGGCTTAAATTATGGCACAGGAAACCGAAATTCGCTATCTCACTGCTCCTTCTATCGATACGAAGAAGAAGAAGTACTGCCGCTTCAAGAAGAGTGGCATCAAGTATATTGACTACAAGGATCCCGAGTTCCTCAAGAAGTTCCTCAACGAGCAGGGTAAGATTCTGCCCCGCCGCATCACAGGAACATCCCTGAAGTATCAGCGTCGCGTGGCCCAGGCCGTGAAGCGTGCCCGCCAGGTTGCACTGCTGCCTTACGTAACCGATTTGATGAAATAATTAAAGAGGAGGACGCAAGATTATGGAAATTATACTGAAAGAAGATATTATCGGTCTGGGATTCAAGAACGATATCGTGAATGTTAAGTCTGGCTATGGCCGCAACTACCTCATTCCTCAGGGTAAGGGTGTGATTGCATCGCCGTCGGCCAAGAAGATTCTTGCTGAGAACCTGAAGCAGCAGGCTCACAAGCTGGCAGCCCAGAAGGCTGCTGCCGAGGAGAAGGCTGCCGTGCTCCAGGGCGTTGCTCTCGAGATTGCTGCCAAGGTGAGTGCCACGGGCCAGCTCTACGGTTCTGTGGGTGCTGCGCAGGTGGCAGAAGCTCTTGCCCAGCTTGGCAAGGAGGTGGACCGTAAGATTATCACCATGAAGGATGCCAAGACGCTTGGCGACTACGTGGCTCTGGTTCACTACCACAAGGAGGTGACTGTCGAGATTCCCGTCAAGGTCGTTGCCGAGAATGCTGCCGAGCTGAAGGCTGCTGCCGATGCAGAGGCTGCCATCCGTGCTGCTGCCGATGCCCGTGCTGCCGAGGCTGCCAGTGCTGCCGAAGAGGCTCCTGCTGAGGAAGGAGAGGCTCCTGCTGCCGAGGAGGAGGCTCCTGCCGAGGCTTAATCCATTAGGAAATTTTTAAATCAAAACAATTAATAATTAATCACTGCTGTAAGGCATCATTATTTATTATAACAGTGTCCCGGAGATCGAAAGACCTCCGGGATTTCTTTTGAAGTTAAAGGAGTTAAAGAAGTTATTGAAGTTAAAGGAGTTAAAGAAGTTAAGCCTATAGTTCAAGCAGTAGCAGAAGCACAAATTTTCAACTGCAACTACTATTGGCTTAACTTCTTTAACTTCTATAACTTCTTAACTTCCGAGACTTCAAAAACCGTAAACTCCCCCTTCACTTCAGCCCATTCCATCCCTGTGCTTTCAGTTCGAACTCCTGGCCGTCGCGGGTTACGAGCATCTGGCCGAGCTGTGGCTCAGTGATGTGGCCGATGAGATGCACGTCCTCTATCTGCTCTATCTTCTCATGGTCGCCGATGGGCACGGTGAAGAGCAGCTCGTAGTCCTCGCCGCCGTTGAGGGCGCAGGTGGTGACGTTCATGTTCAGCTCCTCAGCCATCACCGCCGTCTGATAGTCGATGGGGATGCGGTTCTCGAAGATGCGGCAGCCCGTGCCCGACTGCTTGCAGATATGCATCAGTTCGGACGACAGACCGTCGCTGATGTCCATCATGGCCGTCGGCCTGATGCCTGCCTGGCGCAGTCGCTCGATGATGTCGCCACGGGCCTCTGCCTGCAGCTGGCGCTGTAGCAGATATTCCTTGCCGCTGAAGTCGGGCTGGGAGAGACTTGAGATTTGAGACTTGAGATTTTCGATTTTCTGGGCGTCGCCAGCCTTCTGTGCCTCGGCCATCTTCTTCTGCAGCTCGTCCACCTGTGCATAGTACACGCTCTTCTCGCGCTCCAGCAGCTGTAGTCCCATGTAGGCAGCTCCCAGGTCGCCGCTGACGCACACCAGGTCGGTGGGCCGTGCGCCGCTGCGGTACACGATGTCCTCCTTGTTGGCCTCGCCGATGCAGGTGATGCTGATGGCCAGGCCCGTATAGCTGGCTGTCGTGTCGCCGCCCACGATGTCCACTCCCCATTTCTGGCAGGCTATCTGCAGCCCGGCGTACAGTTCCTCGATGTCCTCCACGGTGAAGCGCTTGCTGATGGCCAGCGAGACGGTCAGCTGCCGTGGAGTGCCGTTCATGGCGAACACGTCGCTGATGTTGACCATGGCCGACTTATATCCCAGGTGGCGCAGGTCGGTGTAGGTCAGGTCGAAGTGTACGCCCTCCATCAGCAGGTCGGTGGTGATGAGAATCTCGCTCTCTGGATAGGAGAGCACGGCGCAGTCGTCACCGATGCCCTTCAGTGTCGAGGCGTTCTTTGTCTGTATGTCCTTTGTGAGGCGGTCAATGAGTCCGAACTCACCCAGTTTTGCTATTTCCATGTTCTGATGTCTTTTTTTTATTTGAAACTAATGGTCGTAGGCTTCCCTGTCTTTTCTTTGTCAGCGCCAGCCTTGCTTCTGTCTTTCTTTTTTGCGAGTATGCTGTTCTTCGAGTTTGCCAGCACATACCTCTTGATGTACTCGTCGAACTGCCTGTCTCCATCGAGCATGAAGCTGATTCTGATGGGCAGCAGGTACAGGCGGCGCCTCGCCTCGTCGCTCAGTCCTTCAGCCCCAGTGAGCCTTGCGGCGTCTTTTTCCGTGGTGACGATCAGTCGTGGCTCGGGCAGGGCGGCGAAGGCTTCGTTGATGCGCCGGATATCCCTCTTGCTGAAGTTGTGGTGGTCGCCGAAAGCCATCGGCGTCAGCGATGCGGGACTGAATGCCCCTTCGATGTCGAGTCTCATCTTCTCGGGCGAAGCAATTCCGCTGAGCAGCAGCACGTTTTGCCCGTCTATACTGACTGTCGGCTGTGCGTCGTTAGGGTAGAAGGGCCTGAGCGGTTCGTAGTCGATGGTGGTGAAGTAGAGCTGCTGATAGGCAAACAGGTCCATTTGCTTGGTGAGCACGCGGAAGTCCATCGGGCTGAGCGTCTTGGGGCATTTGGTGACGATCACCACGTCGGCCCTGTCCTTGGCCTTCAAGGGCTCGCGCAGCCTCCCGGCGGGCAGCAGCTCGTCGTTGATGATGAGCCGGTGATAGTCCACGAGCAGGATGTTCACTCCTGGCTTCACATAGCGGTGCTGGAAGGCATCGTCGAGCAGTACGACGTCGGTGTCGCTGGTCTCTGGGCTGCTCATCAGCGTGTCGATGCCGTGTGTGCGCTTCTTGTCCACGGCCACCGTCACGTCCTTGAATTTCTGCTTCATCTGGAAGGCCTCGTCGCCCAGCTCCCTCATCGTCGTCTCGCTGGTGGCCAGCACGAATCCCCGGCTCTTGCGCTTATACCCTCGGCTGAGCACTGCCACCTTCATCCGCTGCTTCAGCAGCCTGACGAGGTACTCCACGTGGGGGGTCTTGCCGGTGCCTCCCACGGTGATGTTGCCCACCGCGATGACGGGCACGCCGTATGCCCTCGACTTCAGCACCCCCGTCTCGAAGAGCAGGTTCCTCAGGCCTACGCCCAGTCCGTAGAGCCAGCTCAGCGGGCGCAGCGCCTTATTGATCCTGATGAAGCTTTCCTCCATGGCCGATATTAATTAGTAATTAGTAATTGTTAATTATGATTAGACCTTGCGCTTGAACATTCTCTTCCTTCTGCATTGAGTTTACATGGTGTTATTCTCTCCATACTCTCCGATGGTTTCCCGCAGCAAAATCTAATCATAATTACTCATTACTCATTACAAATTACTCATTATTCATTCATTTCACCCGTATGTCCTCCAGCAGCCGGGCCTGTATGTGGCTGTTGTGGCCGCCCAGGTCGCGGCGCAGCGTAACCAGTGGCTCGTAGAGGTCGCCGAGCAGCGCTTTCAGCTCGCCGTCGAGGTAGGAGCCCTTCTTGTCCTCGGCCATCAGCTGGTCCATCCAGCTGGTCTGTCCGGGATAGGCCTCGGTGTGGTATTCGCTGAGCTTGGCCAGTTCGGCAGCCTTCTTCACGGCATCGTCCAGACTGCCCAGCTTGTCCACCAGCTTGATTTTCACCGCGTCGGTGGCCAGCCATACGCGCCCCTGCGCAATCGAGTCGACGTCGGCGGGCTTCATGCCGCGCCCCTCACCAACGATGTTGAGGAACGCCTGATAGCCGCGGTCTACGTGGTGCTGCAGGAACGCCATCTCCTGAGCGTTCTCCTTGGCCAGGATGAGGTTTTCCTCGAAGTCGGTCCAGCGGTTGGTCTTCACCCCGTCGAAGGTGATGCCCAGCTTGTCTTGTATCAGTCCGCTGAAGTTGGGTATCAGTCCGAAGATACCGATTGAGCCGGTGATGGTGGTGGGCTCGGCAATGATGTAGTTGGCCGGTGCGCTGATCCAGTAGCCGCCCGAGGCAGCCGCGCCGCCCATGGACACCACGATGGGCTTCTTGGCCTTCACCAGCTTCACGGCGTGGCGTATCTGTTCGGAGGCCACGGCACTGCCGCCGCCCGAGTTGACGCGGAATACCACGGCCTTCACGTCGTCGTCGTCGGCCAGCTTGCGCAGGTCCTCGGCCGTGGTCTTGCCCACGATGCTGTGGCCGCTGCCGCCCAGCAGGCCCAGGGCCTCTTCGTCGACGATGCTGCCGTAGGCATAGTATACGGCTATCTTCTCGCCCTCCTTCTTCTTCTTGTCTTTCACGCCCTTCATGTCGGCGAGCGTCAGCTGGGCTATCTCCTCGTCGTCGCCCAGCTTCAGCCGTTTCTTGATTTCGGCTTTAAGTTCCTCGGGGTAGAGCACCTTGTCGATGAGCCGGGCGGCCACGTAGTCCTTCGTGTCGGCCATCATCATCACGCTGTCGTTAGCCAGCTGGTTCAGCTGCTCCGGCTTCAGCTTGCGGCTCTCGGCCATGTCCTTGAGCCAGTACTGCCAGATGCCGTTGAGCATCACGGTGCGCTGCTCGCGGTCGTAGTCGCTCATGCCCGTCTGGGTGTTGCTCTCCACGTAGCTCTTATACTTGCCCACCTTGGCCGCCTGGTAGCGCACGCCGATCTTGTCGTAGAGCCCCTTCATGTATTCGCCCTTGCGGCCCAGGCCCTTGAAGTCGATCATGCCCTCGGCGTTCAGGTACACGTTGTCGGCCACCGATGCCACGTAGTAGCTGCCCTGCATGTACTGGTCGGCGTAGGCCACAATCCACTTGCCGCTCTTCTTGAAGTCCTTCAGCGCGTCGCGCAGCTGCTGTGCCGTGGCCGGTGAGTCGAACTCCGCGATGCCGCCCTCCAGATAGATACCCTTGACTCGCTCGTCGTCCCTGGCCTTGCGGATGGCGGCCAGCAGGTCGTCCAGGCCCATGGCCTCCATGTCGGCAGCACCCATGAGTGTCGACAGGGGGCTGTCCTCGTCGGCGCGCTCGTCGATGGTGCCGCGGAGCGAGATGACGAACACCGAGTTGTCCTTGACTGTCGTTGATGCCGACTCGCTGGCTATCATGCCCACGAGTGAGATAACCATGAAGATGCCCGTCACAGTGATAAAGATAGCGATGCCGCAAATAGTGGCAAGTGTCATTTTGAAGAACTGTTTCATATACCTTAATTATTAATTTATTGTTGCAAAGATAGTGATTTTTTCTTAATCGTGCATGTTTTCCCACTTTTTTCTTTGTTTTCTGGGCTAAAATTCATACCTTTGCCGCATGAAGTTCGCATTTCAGGCCGTATTCATGGCTTTCTTGCTGGCCAGCTGCATAGTCGATGAGCATGGGAGCGAGGCCTCGCAGGCCGAGGGCAGTATTGTCAGGGTGGGCGACCGTCTGCCTGTCTTTACCGTCGATGTCGTCAGCGGCGACGGTCGGTATACTTTTTCCTCCGTCCGTCTTACGGGAACTACCGTTATCATATTTTTCCACACCGGATGCAGCGACTGCCAGCGTGAGTTGCCCCGTCTGGATGCCTACTATCTGGCCCATCGCGCTGAGCCGGGATTCCAGATGGTGGCCATTGCCCGTGAGGAGCAGGAAGATGAGATAGCGGCCTATTGGCGCGAGCACCGCCTCAGCATCCCCTATTCGCCTCAGGAGGACCGGCGCATCTACAGCCTCTTCGCCTCGCTCTCCATCCCCCGTGTCTACATTTCTACGGCCGAGGGGATTGTCAGCTGGATAGGCGTAGAGAATTTCGAGATGCCCAGTTATTGATACTGAAAGAACATTTAGTTGTCTATATTTTCCAAACGTCTGTTAAAGTTGGAATTATTTCTTTACAGGCTGCTCTTAATTAAGAATTATTTTGTAATTTTGCCATACTTAAACATTGTGGCGTTAATAATTAATTCTGTGAAGTATAGACCATTAGATGCTGTCGCCATTACTCGACGGCTGATACATATCTTTATCTACAAAAAGGGGATGAGTGCGCCGCGACAGATGACCCGCCGCCTGCTGATGAAGCTCGATACGGAGCAGATGAACCATGCACGCAGGCTGGCCCGTCGCCGCACAGCGTGCTGTCACTAAATGGCGGCTCTCGCTCTTTGACATACTGACCTCTGTATTAACTTTTTTCTTGCCACTGTTGCCACCTTGTGTTAAGATGCTCATAATCAACAATATGCAGTGTTGCAACAAAGTGTGATGAGTGGCATCAATCAGAAAGGGGCGCTTGACCTATAGGAGATGTCGTGTCTGCCGTCCAGGGCTTGGAAATAACAGTTTAAGCGTCAGGAACAACCGTCCAGGCGTTGGACTGTACTCCTGATTCGACAGTAAGTGGCTTTCTTGCCGGCTTTTGCTTGATGCCACTGTTGCCACCCCTCTTGCCACCGCGTAAGTTCTTGACAGCCAGTTGGTAATGGCGCAGTGGCATCAGTGGCATGAGGAATATGATTTTTTCAGTCTAAAGCATAATAACAGAGGTTCACAGTCAACATTTCAACCGGTTTAGCAACAGAATAATAACGAATAAAAACGATATAAGAAACGATATGAAACAGTCTGTAGATTTGATGAAATCACATAGCGAGAAGAATTCAACGACAGCGACAAGACGGTCAGCCTTCGCCCGCCAAATAGTGCTGACGCTGGCTTTCTTCATCGCAGGAAGTAATGCGGCGTGGTGTCAAGATATTGTCACTCTTTGGGAGGGTTCAACTACAGACAAAATTACTCTCTCTGGATATACGCTATGGAATGGATTGAGAAGCGTGGAGGATCGTAGCTCTGCATTTCTAAATGTTTATACAAGCGATGACGGGCTGTCTGTTTTTAAAGGAGACTGGGGTAACGATACGGGTTTAAGCAGCACTAGCCTATCTAAAGGTGAGTATTACGCAAGCTTCAGGCGCAAGGCACTGACGAGGATGGCTATACCTACTATCTCGTGGGCAATCCCTTTATGGCGTCCATCGATATGGGTGTGTTCTTCTATAATGCGAATAGGGGCGAAGAATATAATCCACTGCTCGACCCCGTTTATTACACCTATGAGGACGGCGTGCTGCAGGCGACAGACGCTCGCACCACGGCGAAGGTCATCCGTCCGCTGCAGGCGTTCGTCGTGAAGTGCAGGGCCGCAGAGAAGCCGGAGAAGGTCGTGTTCCACAGGCGGGCCATCACCGACGGCAACTATACCCCTGCCACACTGTACGTCCCGGCTAATAATACCAGTGGTGCCAGAAGGCTCACGCTGAAAGCGTCGGGCAGCGGCGGTTCCTCGACGGCAAGCGTGGCTGTCGGCAGTCAGGCCTCCGACGGCTATGACCATACGGAGGATGCCATGACGCTGTTCGACTCTAATCTGAGCACCGTGCCCGTGGTGTTCACCATCACCGGCGGACGTGCTGTGAGCATCGATAGTCGGCAGTCGCTCGGCGTGGTGCCCTTCGGCGTGGCCTGTGCCGGTTCGGATGAGCTGGTGGAGGTGTCTGTGGATGGTGATGAGCTGTCGGACTCCGTACTGTTCGTGCTGGACGCTGTGACGGGAGAGACCACCGAGGTAGGCGAGGGGAACAGCGTGATGGTGCAGCCCAACGACTACGGCCGTTACTTCCTGACCACGCGCGGCGACCTGACGGCACTGAGCGATGCGCAGGCTGACGGCGGCATCCGGGTGAGCGTGCGCGGACGGCAGGTGACGGTCAGTGCCGCCGGGGAGCTGACGAGCGTCAGGGCCATGACCCTGGGCGGCGAGGCGGTGCATAGCGCCTCAGGCTGCGGCACCCAGGCGAGCTTCTCGCTGCCGGGCGGTGTCTACATCATCGAGGCGCAGACGGCTGAGGCAAGAAAGACGGTGAAGATTGTGGTGAAGTGATGCCCTACCAGTAAGCATGCGACTGAGTCCCCGTTGCATCAGTTGTGTTTTCTTTGTACCTAATAATAGCAGCTACAGTCGGATGTGATTGTAGCTGCTAATAACTGTACTCTGTCGAATGCTTACAGATGAGCCGGTTAGAACTTGTAGACGGCACCGATGCCGAACACGCCCTGGCCGTAGTCCTTGAGAGCCTGGTACTTGGCCTCGACGTTGATGGCGAAGTCGTCGGCCACGTCGAACTGGAAGCCGGCACCGACGTTGATGGTGAACTTGGTCTCGGCCTTAAAGGCGCTGCGCACCCAGTTGGTGATGCCGATGCCCACGAGGGGATAGAGCCATGCCTTCTCTTGGCCCACGTTGATGAGGTAGTGGCCCACGGCGTTGACGTCCCACATCTTCATGCCCACCTCTTCATCGCCTTTCTTGAACTTGTCGTTCTTCAAGAAATAGGCGGCGTTGGCCTCCACGCGGACGCGTTCGGTGGCGTAGTACTGGCCTTTGACACCGAAGCCGATGTTGTTGATCTTCGTGCCATAGAGCAGGTTGATACCCAGTCCGAACTTGTTGTCTTGAGCTGCGGCACTCATGCTGACGAGTGCTACGAGCATAGTTAAAAACAGTTTCTTCATAATCTTTCTCTTTTTTATAACTTGGTTGTAATTCTTTGCTAATCGGCTGCAAAGATAGTGATATTTTTGACAACTTTCAAACATCTGTGGTGCTTAATTTATAAAAAGGTATAAGAAAATGACGTTTTATTTGTTTTTTCTGCCTTTTTTGAGTAATTTTGCGGCCGTGAAACAGGCAATGATATTTGCAGCAGGGCTTGGGACGCGCCTCAGGCCGCTGACCGACACGGTGCCCAAGGCTCTTGTCAGGGTGGGGGGCGAGCCTCTGCTATGGCATGTCATCCGGAAGCTCAAGGGTGCGGGCTACGAGCGGATAGTGGTGAATGTGCATCATCTGGCACAGCAGATAGTGGACTATCTGTCGGCGAACCGTAACTTCGGGCTGGATATCCGCATCAGCGACGAGACGGGCGGTCTGCTGGATACGGGCGGGGGCATCCGCAAGGCCCTGCCGCTCTTCGACGAGCACAGCCCGATACTGATCCACAATGTGGACATACTGAGCAACCTGGACTTCGGTGAGCTGCCGCTGGAGGCAGAGCCCGACGCGCTGCTGGTGGTGAGCCGCCGGAGCACGAAGCGCTATCTGCTGTTCGATGATGAGTTGATTCTCGACGGGTGGACGAACATCGAGACGGGCGAGGTGCGAAGCCCCTATCCTTCGCTTGACCTATCGGGGTGCAAGCAGCTGGCGTTCAGTGGTATACACGTGTTGTTCCCGCGCGTTTTCCCGTTGCTGGAGCAGATGTCGGAGCGTTTCGGGATTATCGACTTCTACCTGAAGTATTGTCATCGGTGTGCCTTCATGGGCTACGAGGGGCGCGACCTGAAGCTGCTCGATGTGGGCAAGCTCGACACGCTGGAACAGGCAGAGGAGTTTGTTATGACAACGGAGAGAACAGACCAAACAATTTGATATATGCAACAGAAGATTATTATACTGGACTTCGGCTCACAGACCACTCAGTTGATAGGCCGGCGGGTGCGCGAGCTGGACACCTTCTGCGAGATACTGCCCTACAACAAGTTCCCACAGGACGACCCGTCGGTGATAGGCGTCATACTGAGCGGGTCGCCCTATTCGGTACACGACCCGGAGGCCTTCAGGGTCGACTTGTCGCAGTTTGTGGGCCGCCTGCCTGTGCTGGGCATCTGCTATGGTGCGCAGTACATCTCGCACGCCCTTGGCGGGAAGGTGGAGAAGGCCGACAGCCGTGAGTACGGGCGTGCCAACCTTCAGACGGTTGACTCGACGAATGCGCTCTTCAGGGGCTTCGGGCCGCTGTCGCAGGTGTGGATGTCGCATGGTGACACCATCACTCGGATTCCCGAGGGCTTCGAGTGTATCGCTTCCACCCGCGACGTGAAATACGCTGCCTACTGGTGCGCCAACCCCAGCGGCACGCCTGCCAACAGCGGTGCTCGCCCCGCGCCGCTCTTCGCTGTGCAGTTTCACCCGGAGGTGTTCCACACCCTGCAGGGCACACTGCTGCTGAAGAACTTCGTGGTGGACATCTGCGGCTCCCGGCAGGAGTGGAGCGCCGCCTCGTTTGTGGACTCCACCGTGGCCGAGCTGAAACAGCAGCTGGGGCAGGATCGCGTCATACTGGGCCTCTCGGGCGGCGTGGACTCCTCGGTGGCCGCCGTGCTGCTGAACCGTGCCATTGGCGACCGGCTGACCTGCATCTTCGTCGACCACGGAATGCTGCGCAAGAATGAGTTCGGCCAGGTGATGGACGACTACAAGGTGCTGGGGCTCAACGTGATTGGCGTGGATGCCAGCCGGAAATTCTTTGGCGACCTGGCCGGCGTGACCGACCCGGAGCAGAAACGCAAGATTATCGGGCGTGACTTCGTGGAGGTGTTCAATGCCGAGGCCCGTAAAATCGCCGACGCCCGCTGGCTGGCCCAGGGCACCATCTATCCCGACCGCATCGAGAGCCTGAACATCACGGGCAAGGTGATCAAGAGTCACCACAATGTGGGCGGACTGCCCAAGGAGATGAACCTGCAGCTGTGCGAGCCGCTGAAGTGGCTCTTCAAGGACGAGGTGCGCCGCGTGGGCCGCCAGCTGGGCATGCCCGAGCATCTCATCACGCGACACCCCTTCCCAGGGCCGGGGCTGGCCGTGCGCATCCTGGGCGACATTACGCCCGAGAAGGTGCGCATCCTTCAGGAGGCCGACGACATCTATATCCGGGCGCTCCGCGAATGGGGCCTCTACGACGAGATATGGCAGGCGGGCGTGATACTGCTCTCCACCGTGCGCAGTGTCGGCGTGATGGGCGATGAGCGGACGTACGAGAATCCCGTGGCACTCAGGGCGGTGACCTCCAGCGATGCCATGACGGCCGACTGGGCCCATCTGCCCTACGAATTCCTGGCTCATGTGTCGAACGAAATCATCAACAAGGTGCGCGGCGTGAACCGCGTGTGCTACGACATCTCCTCGAAACCGCCCGCAACAATCGAGTGGGAGTGACTCGGGGGAATCATAGCACCTCTTATTATATAATAAAGTAATGACAGCAAGAAACAAGAGAAGAAGGTGGCACTGCCTGTCGGGCCAGGAGCCCACGGAGATGGACAAGACCATCATGTACTGGGAGAACCGGGGCAAGGAAGTGCCTACCCGCGACCTGATAAAGACCCCGGAGCAGATAGAGGGCATCCGCCGTGCCGGGGTGGTGAATACCGGTGTGCTCGACGCGGTGGCGGCAGCCATCCATGAGGGGATGAACACGCTGGAGATAGACCGGATATGCCGGCAGTACTGCGAGGAGCACAACGCCATCCCCGCCTGCCTGAACTATGGGGGCGACGAGGACACGCAGCCCTTCCCGATGTCGGTGTGTACGAGCATCAACGAGGTGGTGTGCCACGGCATTCCCAAGGAGGAGGATGTGCTCCGTGAGGGCGACATCATCAACGTGGACTTCACGACCATCCTCGACGGCTATTATGCCGACGCCAGCCGCATGTTCATCATCGGCAAGACATCGCCCGAGAAGGAGCAGCTGGTGAGGGTGGCCAAGGAGTGCCTGGAGATAGGCATGGAGGCTGCCAAGCCATACTCGTTTGTGGGCGACATCGGCCACGCCATCGAGAAGCACTGCAAGAAGTACCACTATGGCGTGGTGCGCGACCTGTGCGGCCACGGCGTGGGGCTGGCCTTCCACGAGGAGCCCGACGTGGCCCACTTCGGCCATCGCGGCACGGGCATGCTGCTCGTGCCGGGCATGGTGTTCACCATCGAGCCTATGATCAACATGGGCACGTGGAGAGTGTTCATCGACAGCGACGACCCTTACGGCTGGGAGGTGATCTCGGAGGACGAGAAGCCGAGTGCCCAGTGGGAGCACACACTGCTGATGACAGAACATGGAGTGGAAGTGCTGACGTATTAAAGTGAAGAGTGAAGAATGAAGAGTGAAGAAGGTTTAGCTCGGCGGCCCGAAGGGGAAAGCCAATTTGCTACCGCTGGCGAAAAGACAAATGAAGCATTTGCTACCGCTGGCGAAAAGGCAGAAGAGCCTGTTGCTGCTCCTGTATACATATTAGGTATAGAAAGCTCGTGCGACGACACGTCGGCGGCTGTGCTCTGCGACGGGGTGCTGCTGTCGAACGTGACGGCTTCGCAGGCTGTGCATGAGGCCTACGGAGGCGTGGTGCCCGAGCTGGCATCCAGGGCCCATCAGCAGAACGTGGTGCCCGTGGTGCATGAGGCCATCCGCCGGGCGGGCATCACAAAGGAGCAGCTGTCGGCCATAGCCTTCACCAGGGGGCCTGGACTGATGGGGTCGCTGCTGGTGGGGGTGAGCTTCGCCAAGGGCTTCGCCCGAAGCCTGGGCATACCCTTGATCGACGTGAACCATCTGCAGGGCCACGTGATGGCACACTTCATCCGGGAGCCGGAAAACCCGGAAAACCCGGGCAATCCGGGCAGCATCCCTCCGCTGCCATTCCTCTGCCTGCTGGTATCGGGCGGCAACTCGCAGATAGTGAAGGTGAACGCCTACAATGACATGGAGGTGCTCGGGCAGACCATCGACGACGCTGCCGGCGAGGCCATCGACAAGTGCTCGAAAGTGATGGGGCTCGGCTATCCCGGCGGTCCTGTCATCGACCGTCTGGCGCGACAGGGCAATCCTAAGGCCTTCCACTTTGCAGAGCCTAATATTCCCGGACTCGACTACAGCTTTTCGGGACTGAAGACCTCGTTCCTCTATTCGCTTCAGAAGTGGGTGGCCGACGACCCGGACTTCATCGAGAAGAACAAGGAGGACATCGCGGCCTCGCTGGAGTGGACGATTGTGGACATCCTGATGAAGAAGCTTAAGAAGGCCGTCAAGCAGACGGGCATCACCCATGTGGCCGTGGCAGGCGGCGTGAGTGCCAACAACGGGCTTCGCAATGCCTTCCATGATGCCCAGAAGCGCTATGGCTGGACTATCTACATACCCAAGTTCAGCTATACCACCGACAATGCCGCGATGATAGGCATCGTGGGGTATTACAAATACCTGGATGGGGAGTTCTGCGCTATAGATGCCCCAGCCTTCTCGAAAGTGACATTTAAATAGATAGTAAATAGTAAATCTTTAAATAGTAAATAGTAAGGTGGATTTTGAAGCAAAAGTAATCAGCCGTGAAGTCAGTGAGATACTCTGGGAAACGGAAAAGACGGTGAGCACCGCCGAGAGTTGTACGGGCGGCCGCATCGCCGAGGCCATCATCTCGGTGCCCGGTGCGTCGAAATATTTCAAGGGCGGTATCATCTCGTATGTCAACGAGGTGAAGGAGAACCTGCTGGGAGTGAGTCACCAGTTGCTGGAAGAGAAGACTGCCGTGTGTGAAGAAGTAGCCATAGCGATGGTGAAGGGAGCCTGCAAGGCCCTTGCCACCGACTATGCCATTTCGGCCACCGGCGTTGCCGGTCCTACCGGCGGTACCAAGGAGATACCCGTGGGCACCATCTGGCTGGCCTGCGGAAGCATGGACCGGCAGCTGACAGTAAAGGTAGAGGAGGATCACGGTCGCGACATCAACCTCGCCATCGCCACCAATCGGGCGATGGAGCTGTTTTTGGAGTTCCTGAAGCAGGAAAATGCCCCAAGACCGCTCCGGGAAGGTTAAAAATAATTAATTCGTACTCGTTTGTGAAAGGTGTATGTTGAATTCTAAATAAAAATGTGTACCTTTGCACCCTGTTTGGAATAAGTAAGTAAAAGAACAAGTAAAAAGTAGATAGAAATGTCTAAAGTTTGTCAAATTACAGGAAAGAAGGCACAGATAGGTTGTAATGTGTCTCACTCAAAGCATCACACCAAGAGAAGCTTTGACGTCAACCTGTTCAGCAAGAAGTTCTACTATGTGGAAGAGGGTTGCTGGATTCAGTTGAAGATCAGCGCTGCTGGCCTTCGTATGATTAACAAGGTAGGTCTTGACGCTGCATTGAAGCAGGCTGTTGCCAAGGGATATGTAGACTGGAAGGACATTAAAGTGATAGGAGACTAACGACGATGGCAAGCAAGAAAGCAAAGGGTAATCGCGTCCAGGTAATCCTGGAGTGTACCGAGATGAAAAACAGTGGTCTGCCCGGCACAAGCCGTTACATTACGGTGAAGAACCGTAAGAACACGCCTGAGCGCATGGAGCTGATGAAGTATAATCCCATCCTGAAGAAGATGACTCTTCATAAGGAAATCAAGTAATCTGTTTACGGTTTATAGTTTACGGTTTATAGTTTACTGTTTATAGTTTACAGTTTACGGTTTATAGTTTAAAGTTTAGAGTTTATAGATTATGGCAAAGAAAACCGTTGCTACCCTCCATGAAGGCTCAAAGGATGGTCGCGCTTACACAAAGGTTATCAAGATGGTGAAGAGCCCCAAGACGGGTGCTTACATCTTCGACGAGCAGATGGTTCCTAACGAGGACGTAAAGGACTTCTTTAAGAATTGACATTTGATTAAAACCATAAAATGAGAGGTTGCAATGCATTTTGCAGCCTCTTTTTTTGCTCTTTCGTTATTTTTTACTATCTTTGCAGTCGTAATACATAGCATTATGGGAATATTCGGCTTTTTTAACAAAGACAAGAAAGAGACGCTCGACAAGGGCCTGGCAAAGACCAAGACGAGCGTGTTCGACAAGCTGGCGCGTGCCGTGGCCGGTAAGTCGAAGGTGGATGAGGATGTACTCGACAATCTGGAAGAGGTGCTTATTACCAGCGACGTGGGTGTCGACACGACCCTGAAGATTATCCGTCGCATCGAAGAGCGCGTGGCCCGCGACAAGTACGTCAGCACTTCGGAACTGAACAAGATACTCAAGGAAGAGATAGCCTCCCTGCTGGCCGAGAACAATACGGAGGATAACGACAACTGGGACCTGCCCAGCGACCATAAGCCCTACGTGATACTGGTTGTGGGCGTCAATGGTGTGGGCAAGACCACTACCATAGGAAAGCTTGCCTGGCAGTTCAAGCAGGCAGGCAAGAAAGTCTATCTGGGTGCTGCCGACACCTTCCGTGCCGCCGCCGTGGAGCAGCTCTGCATCTGGGGCGAGCGGGTAGGGGTGCCCGTGGTGAAGCAGCAGATGGGCAGCGACCCCGCCAGCGTGGCCTTCGACACCATCTCGAGTGCCAAGGCCAATGATGCCGACGTGGTGCTGATAGACACGGCAGGCCGCCTGCACAACAAGGTAGGCCTGATGAATGAGCTCAAGAAGATCAAGGATGTCATGAAGAAGGTGATGCCCGAGGCTCCCGACGAGGTGATGCTCGTGCTCGACGGCTCTACAGGGCAGAATGCCTTTGAGCAGGCCAGGCAGTTCGCTGCCGTCACGCAGATCACTTCGCTCGCTGTCACCAAGCTCGACGGCACGGCCAAGGGTGGCGTCGTGATCGGCATCAGCGACCAGCTGAAGGTGCCCGTCAAGTATATCGGACTCGGAGAGGGTATGAAGGACCTGCAGCTGTTCAACAAGACGCAGTTCGTAGACTCCCTTTTCAAGCATGACCAGTGAACAAATTGCTACAGCTGAACGGATGGAACGGAAGCCGACGATAGATTTTATCTCGCTGGGGTGCTCAAAGAATCTGGTGGACTCGGAGGTGCTGATGGGCCTCTTCGAGGCTAACGGCTACCATTGCACCCACGATAGCGACGACCCTCAGGGCGAAATTGTCGTGGTGAACACCTGCGGCTTCATCAATGATGCCAAGGAGGAGAGCATCAATACGATTCTGGAGTTTGCCCAGGCAAAGACGGAAGGCCGTATTGACAGGCTCTACGTGATGGGCTGCCTGTCGGAGCGCTACCTGGCAGACCTGGAGAAGGAGATACCAGAGGTGGACGGGTGGTACGGCAAATTCAACTATAAGGAGCTGCTGACCGTGCTGAACAAGGAGCGTGCCACGCTCAGCGCCCAGCGCAAGCTCACCACTCCCCGCCACTATGCCTACGTGAAGATCTCCGAGGGCTGCGACCGCCATTGTGCCTACTGTGCCATACCCTTGATCACGGGCGGCCACAGGAGCAGGCCGATGGACGAGATCCTTGGCGAGGTGCGCTGGCTGGTCAGTCAGGGCGTGAAGGAGCTGAACGTGATAGCCCAGGAGCTGACCTACTATGGCGTGGACATCGACGGGCGCCAGCACATCGCAGAACTCATTGAGCAGATGGCAAACATCGAAGGCGTGGAGTGGATCAGGCTCCATTATGCCTATCCGACACACTTCCCCTGGGACCTGCTGAGAGTGATGCGTGAGCACGACAACGTGTGCAACTATCTTGACATTGCCCTCCAGCATATCTCCGACCACATGCTCTCGCGTATGAAGCGCCATGTGACGAAGGAGGAAACCTATGAGCTGGTGAGGCGACTCAGGGCAGAGGTGCCAGGCATCCATCTGCGCACCACGCTGATGGTGGGCTTCCCCGGTGAGACTCAGGAAGATTTCGACGAGCTGATAGCATTCATCAAGTGGGCACGTTTTGAGCGCATGGGGGCCTTTGCCTATTCTGAGGAGGAAGGAACCTATTCCGAACAGCATTATGACGACGACGTGCCCGAAGAAGTCAAGCAGCAGCGGCTCGACAAACTGATGCGCGTACAGCAGAGCATCAGCAGCGAGATAGAGGCCGAAAAGGTGGGAACGGTGGTCAGGATGGTCGTTGACCGCAGGGAAGGTGACTTCTACGTGGGAAGGACGGCCTTCTGTTCGCCAGAAGTAGACCCCGAAGTGCTTGTTCCCGCCAGCGAGGGGGAGTTGTCTGTCGGCCAATTCTATAATGTCCGTGTGACCGATTCCGAGGAGTTTGACATCTATGCAACAACCAATCTGTAATCTATATGAATAACAAAGACTTCATCACTACCTTATCCCAGCGCTTGGGCTATTCGCCTGACGAGACCCAGCGCATGGTGGACATTGTGATAGAGACGATGAGTGACCATTTCCAGGAGGACGACTCCGTGACGATACCCAATTTCGGCACGTTTGAGGTAAAGAAAAAAATGGAGCGCATTATGGTTAATCCCGCTACGGGCCAGCGTATGCTGGTGCCGCCAAAGCTGGTACTCAACTTCAAACCCAATGCCTCTTGGAAGGACCGTATAAAGAATGGAGGGACTGAATGATGGGTAAGATTTCGTTACAGGATATTGCCGGTAGGCTGACGGAGCGCCGACAGCTCAGCAAGAAACAGGCGTCACAGTTCGTCAACGAGATGTTTTATCTCATTCAGAAGTCGCTCGACCAGGAAAAGATTGTCAAGGTGAAAGGTCTTGGCACATTCAGGATTATCGATGTGGAGGACCGTGAGAGTGTGAATGTGAATACTGGCGACCGGGTATTAATCGAGGGTCACGGTAAGATTACCTTCACGCCTGATGCCCTGATGAAGGAGCTGGTTAACAAGCCCTTCTCACAGTTTGAGACGGTGGTGCTGAACGAAGGTGTTGACTTCGAAGAGCCGCAGGATGTGGAGACGCCCGCCGATGAACCGACGGCAGAGGAACTCCCGGAAGAGCCTGTGACTGCAGCCCCCACTTTGGCCCCAGCTGCGGACGAACCTGCGGAAGAACCTGTTGTGGCTGCTCCACTCGCGGAAGAACCTGCGGAAGAACTTGCGGAAGAACCTGTTGTGGCTGCTCCAGTCGTTGAGGATACTGTGCAAGAACCTATCGAGGAAATAGCCCCTTTGGTGGATTTCGTGGTCGATTCCGAAGTCCCAAACCCTGTAGAGGATGCAAATCCTCAAGTGCCTGAATCGGCAAAGGAAGAGACGGTGGGGATTCATCAAGAGCCAGAACCAGAAGCCTCTGGCACAGAGCAGGTTGAGTCTGAAACGGAACCGGATAACGGGCATCGCGGCCTGAAATGGCCGCTAATAGCAGCGGCAGCCTGTCTCGTAGGATTCATTGTTGGCTTCCTTGTAGGTAAGGAGATAAGCGTAAAGCCTTGGTCGCCTGATCAAGTGGCTGTGGAAAAGCCTGTTCAGGAGAAGCCGAAAGCCGTCTTGGCGGAGGCGAAGAAAGATAGCGTCGCCCCTGTAAAATCTGTATCACAGGATAGTGCTTCGAAGGCCGTTCGGCCTGTTGCTGCCGTTCAGCCTGTGGAGGCTTCCACCAAGTCTGCTACTGAGGCTTCCACCAAGTCTGCTACTGAGGCTTCCACCAAGTCTGCTACTGAGGCTTCCACCAAGTCCGTGGAGGCTCCTGCTGCCCAGCCGGAGAGCTCGGAGAAGTATGAGCAGATGGACGTTCGCATCAGGACTGGCGCCTATCGTATAGTTGGCCTCGACCATATAGAGAAAGTGAGGTCGGGCGACAATCTGGCACGTATCTGCAAGCGTACGCTTGGCCCAGGAATGGAGTGTTATATTGAAGTGTACAACGGCATCAAGGGGAATAGCGAACTGAAAAAGGGCCAGGAAGTCAAGATTCCCAAGCTCCAATGGAAGCGCAAAAAGATGGGGAAATAGGCTGAAAAGGGCCATTGAATGAAAAAGTTTCTTAAAACTTAGGTTTTGGGAAACTTTTTTAATATTATTTAGTTAGCAAGATGTGTTGAGTAATCGATTATTTCAGTACTTTTGCGGTCAAATTTAAAAAAACGATAAAAGAACAAATATTATGGCAGAAGCAATTGATATCCGCGAGCTGAATATCCGGATAGAACAGCAAAGTGCATTTGTTACAAATCTTGTGACTGGTATGGATCGTGTCATCGTGGGGCAGAAGCACCTCGTTGACTCGCTGCTGATAGGTCTCTTGAGCGATGGGCATATCTTGCTCGAAGGTGTCCCCGGTCTTGCCAAGACGTTAGCCATCAAGACCTTGTCGCAGTTGATAGCATCCGATTATAGTAGAATACAGTTTACCCCCGACCTTCTCCCAGCCGACGTCATCGGCACGATGATCTATTCGCAGAAGGACGAGAAATTCCAGGTGAAGAAAGGCCCCGTGTTTGCCAACTTTGTGCTGGCCGATGAAATCAACCGTGCTCCCGCCAAGGTACAGAGTGCTCTGCTTGAGGCCATGCAGGAGAAGCAGGTGACCATAGGCAGTGAGACATTCCAGCTGCCCAATCCCTTCCTGGTGATGGCCACTCAGAACCCCATCGAGCAGGAGGGCACCTATCCGCTGCCAGAGGCCCAGGTGGACCGTTTCATGCTGAAGGTGGTGATTGACTATCCCACGCTCGACGAGGAGAAGAAGATTATCCGTGAGAACATTGCCGGCGAGATGCCCAAGGTGACACCTGTGACGACAGCCGATGAGATCCTTAAGGCCCGCAGCGTGGTGCGCGAGGTATATATTGACGAGAAGATAGAGCAGTATATTGCCGACATCGTCTTTGCCACACGCTATCCCGACCGCTATGGCTTGAAGGACTTGAAGGACATGATCAGCTTCGGAGGCTCTCCCCGTGCCAGTATCAATCTGGCCAAGGCAGCCCGGGCCTATGCCTTCATCAAGCGGCGGGGCTACGTGGTGCCTGAGGATGTGCGCGCTGTGGCCCACGATGTGCTGCGCCACCGTATCGGCCTGACCTACGAGGCCGAGGCCAGCAACATCACCAGCGAGGAAATCGTCTCGAAGATTATCAACAAGGTTGAGGTGCCCTAAGGGTTAGTATAACTAGTAAGACTAGTATGACTAGTATGTCTAGTAATCCTATTCGTGATAATGGAAACAAGCGAGATTATAAAGAAAGTCCGTAAGATAGAAATCAAGACCCGCGGTCTGAGCTCAAACATCTTCGCAGGCCAGTATCACTCGGCCTTCAAGGGTAGGGGTATGGCCTTCAGCGAGGTGCGCGAGTATCAGTTCGGCGACGATGTGCGCGACATCGACTGGAATGTGACTGCCCGTTTCCATCGGCCCTATGTGAAGGTGTTCGAGGAGGAGCGCGAACTGACGGTGATGCTGCTCATCGACGTGAGCGGTTCGCTCGACTTCGGCACTCAGAAGCAGATGAAGCGCGACATGGTGACCGAGATAGCAGCCACCATCGCATTCTCGGCCATTCAGAACAATGATAAGATTGGCGTCATCTTCTTCTCCGACAGGATAGAGAAGTACATACCGCCGAAGAAGGGGCGTAAGCATATTCTTTACATCATCCGTGAGATGCTTGACTTCAAGCCGGAGTCAAAGAAGACGGACGTGCGACAGGCGGTAGAGTTCCTATCGAGTGTTCAGAAGCGCCGCACAACGGCCTTCATTCTCAGCGACTTCTATGTGCGTACCGATTTCCTGCAGTCGCTACAGATAGCCAACCGCAAGCACGACGTTGTGGCCATCCAGGTCTATGACCAGCGTGCCAAGGAGCTGCCCGACGTAGGACTGATGAAAGTGGTGGACGCAGAGACGGGCTTCGAACAGTATATAGACACCAGTTCGCGCCGTCTGCGGGACTCATACCGCCAGTACTGGATGAGCCGTCAGGCTCAGCTGATGGATACTTTCAACAAGAGTAACGTAGACAATGTCAGTATAGCCACCAACGAGGACTTCGTCAAATCGCTGCTGATGTTGTTTAAGCAGCGTGGATAATGGATTAGTTTACAGATGATTACTATACAAGGACATAATGACAGATGGTCAATGGTGAAGGTGCTTTTGGTGCTATTCACCATTCACTATTCACTATTCGCTCAGGCCCAGGTGTCCGTAGAGGCCAGCATCGACAATATCGAGATGCTCGTGGGGCAGCAGGCGCACGTCGTGCTGAAGGCCGTGGCCAAGGAGAACTCGAAGGTGGAGTTCCCTCAGTTCAAGCCCATGCAGTATGTGACGCCAGGTGTCGAGGTTCTCGCCAGCCAGCCTCAGGCAGACCGGCAGCAGGACAACGGCTTTGTGGAGAAGTCGGTAGTATATACGCTGACCTCGTTCGATGACACCTTATATTATATACCGCCTCTGACGGTCAAGATCGACGGCAAGCCCTACAAGAGTAAGAGCCTGGCGCTGAAGGTGCTCACGATAGAGGTGGACACCACCCACGTTGACCAGTTCTTCGGTCCGAAGGGTGTACAGGAGAATCCGTTCCTTTGGGCAGAGTGGAGCCCAATCTTCTGGTTGAGCGTCTTGTTGCTAATTGCCTTGGCCTTAACGTATTATCTCTACGTTCGTCTGCGCGACAACAAGCCCATCATTACCCACATCAAGATAGTGAAGCGGCTATTGCCACACCAGAAGGCCATGAAGGAGATAGAGCAGATCAAGGCCGACAAGATGGTGACCGCCGAGAACTCCAAGGAGTACTATACGAAGCTGACCGACACCCTGCGCAAGTATATCGAGGAGCGCTATGGCTTCCGTGCGATGGAGATGACCAGTTCGGAGATTATCGAGCGGCTGACAGCTACTCAGGACCAGAAGGCCCTCGACGAGCTGCGCCAGCTGTTCGCTACTGCCGACCTGGTGAAGTTTGCCAAGTACTCCACCCTCATCAATGAGAACGACATGAACCTGGTGAATGCCATCGAGTTCATCAACCAGACAAAGCAGGAGAACATGCCCACCGAGGAAACCGTCAAGCCACAGCTCTCTGAGGAAGACCAGCGCAGCGTGAAGGCTCGCCGCATTCTGAAAGCCGTCATCACGGCCCTCGTCATCGGCAGCATCCTGTTGTTCTCTTACGTGGTCTATGCCACCTATCAACTGATTAATTAGGATTACAAGTATGGAATTTGCCAATAAAGAATATCTGCTGCTGCTCCTGCTCATCATACCCTATATCATCTGGTATGTGATGTACAGGAAGAAGACGGAGCCCACCATGCGGATGAGCGACACCTTCGCCTTCAGCCATCTGCCCAAGAGCTGGAAGGTGAGGCTCATGCCTCTCTCCATGCTTCTGCGCGTGCTGGCCTTCACGATGATTGTACTGGTGCTGGCTCGTCCGCAGACTCAAAACTCATGGAAGAGCAAGACCGTTGAAGGCATCGACATCATGTTGGCGATGGACGTTTCTACCAGTATGCTGGCTGAGGACCTCAAGCCCAACCGCATCGAGGCTGCCAAGCAGGTGGCGGCGGAGTTTATCGTGGGCCGTCCGAACGATAATATCGGACTGGCCATCTTCGCCGGTGAGGCCTTCACCCAATGCCCCATGACCACTGACCATGCCTCGCTGCTGAACCTGCTTCAGAACACCCGTACCGACATTGCCGCCCGCGGACTCATCGAGGACGGCACGGCCATCGGCATGGGACTGGCCAATGCCGTCTCCCGCCTGAAGGAGTCGAAGGCCAAGAGCAAGGTGGTCATCCTGCTTACCGATGGCAGTAATAACCGTGGCGACATATCACCGATGACGGCTGCCGAGATTGCCAAGAGCCTGGGCGTGCGTGTCTATACCATCGGCGTGGGCACCAACAAGGTGGCGCCTTACCCGATGCCTGTGGCCGGTGGCGTGCAGTATGTGAACATCCCCGTGGAGATTGACGACAAGACGCTCAGCGAGATAGCCGCCGCCACCGACGGCGACTTCTACCGCGCCACCAATACCAAGGAGCTGCGCAACATCTATAAGGAGATTGACCAGCTGGAGAAGTCGAAGCTTAATGTCAAGCAGTTCAGCAAGAAGTACGAGGCCTACCAGCCCTTCGCCCTCGTGGCCGTGCTGGCCCTCCTGCTTGAGCTTCTGCTCCGCATCACCATCTTCCGGCGCATACCTTGATAGAGGTAAAAGTGAATAGTGAATAATTTACTTCCGCTTTGACCAATAAATAGTAAATAGTAAATCCGTAAATAGTAAATAAAAAGGTGTTTAGATTCGAAGACCCCATATATCTCTGGCTGCTGGTGCTGATTCCTATATTGGCACTCGTCAGGTTTGTTACGTTTCGGAGCAGGAAGAAGAAATTGCGTAAGTTTGGCGACCCCAAGTTGCTCCGTGAGCTCATGCCCGACGTGTCGCGATTCCGTCCCTCGGTGAAGTTCTGGATTCTGCAGGCTGCCCTTGCCCTGCTCATTGTGATGCTGGCCCGCCCGCAGATGGGCACCAAGATTTCGCATGAGAAGCGCACGGGCATCGAGACTATCATTGCCCTCGACATTTCCAACTCCATGCGCGCTGAGGACATTGTGCCCAGTCGTCTGGACCGTTCGAAGATGATGGTTGAGAATCTCGTAGACCATTTCACGAATGATAAGATAGGCCTCATCGTCTTTGCCGGCGATGCCTTCATCCAGTTGCCCATCACGAGCGACTATGTGTCGGCCAAGATGTTCCTTTCGAGCATCGACCCCAGCATGATTGCAACGCAGGGCACGGATATCGCTGCCGCCATCAATATGGCTGCCAACAGCTTCACCCAGGAGGAAGGCATCGGCAAGGCCATCATCGTCATTACCGACGGTGAGGACCATGAGGGCGGTGCCCTCGAGGCGGCCGAGGCTGCCAAGAAGAAAGGCATGCGCGTCTATGTCCTCGGCGTGGGCTCTGCCAATGGTGCTCCCATCCCTATTCCTGGCACTGGCGACTATATGAAGGACAATACTGGCAACACCGTCATGTCGGCCCTCAACGAGGAGATGTGTAAACAACTGGCAGCAGCCGGAGGCGGTGTCTATATCCATGTTGAGAACAACAGTGCCGCCCAGCAGCAGCTCGACAACGAGCTCGACAAACTCTCCAAGAAAGAGACCTCGACGACCGTCTATAGCGACTACGACGAACAGTTCCAGGCCTTTGGCATACTGGCCTTACTGCTGCTTATCATCGAGATTTGCATCTTCGACCGTCGCAACCCGCTGCTCAGACGCATATCGCTGTTTAAGAAGGAGAGTGCCACAGGAGCGGTAAGACTCCTGATGATACTGTTCGCTTTTCACTGTTCACTATTCACTGCCACAGCCCAGACCGACCGCCAGTACATCCGTCAGGGCAACAAGCAGTTCGAGACGGGCGACTTTGCCAATGCCGAGGTAAGCTACCGCAAGGCCCTGGAGAAGAACCCGCGCAACCCGCAGGCAGCCTACAACCTGGGCAACGCGCTGATGGCCCAGAAGAAGGACTCGGCGGCCGTGGCCCAGTTTGAGAGTGCTGCCAAGTTGGAGACCAATCCGCTGCGCAAATACCAGTCGTTCCACAACATGGGCGTCATCTGTCAGCAGCACAAGATGTATGGCGAGGCTATCGAAGCCTACAAGAATGCCCTCCGCTTGAATCCCAACGACGACGAGACGCGCTACAACCTCGTGCTCTGCAAGCATCAGCAGCAGAAGCAGAACCAAAACCAGCAGAACCAGCAGAACCAGCAGCAAAAGCAGGATCAGCAGAAGAAGGACGACAAGCAGGACCAGCAGAAGCAGCAACAGGACCAGCAGAAGAAGCAGGACCAGCAGAAGCAGCAACAGGAGCAGAAGCCCCAGATGAGCAAGGAGAATGCCGAGCAGCTTCTCAACGCTGCCATCCAGAACGAGAAGCAGACGCAGGAGCGCATGAAGAAGGCGCAGCAGCAGCCACAGCGTCGCAGCATCGAGAAGAACTGGTAGGATTTTTAAGTGAAGAGTGAAGAATGAAGAGTGAAGAATTTGCTACCGCATTTGATATGATGATGACGACTAAAATTGACAATATGGTGAAGGTGTCCTGGATGGTGAGAGTACTCATGCTACTGCTCACTATCCACTGTTCACTCGTCACAGCCATAGCGCAGACACTGACAGCCTCGGCTCCCTCGCAGGTGGCCGTCGGCGAGCAGTTCCGCCTGACCTATACCGTCAATACGCAGGATGTCGACGATTTCCGCGCAGGCAATATCCCCGATGCCCTCGAGGTACTGATAGGCCCCAACCGCTCCATGCAGTCGAGCTATCAGATCATCAACGGCCACACCAGCTCGTCATCCTCGATTACCTATACCTATATCGTGGCGGCCTCCAAGAACGGCACTTACACCATTCCCCCGGCCCATGTCACCGTTGGAGGCAAGAGCATCGCTTCGCGCCCGCTGACCATCAAGGTGACGGGCACCTCGGCAGGCGGCCGGCAGGGTGGGGCACAGGCGCACCGCGGACAGGCCGACGAGCCCGAGCTGCGTGATGCCGGCACCCGAATCTCCGGTTCCGACCTCTTCATCAAGGTCAGTGCCAACAAGAAGCGCGTCTACGAGCAGGAGCCCATCCTGCTCACCTATAAGGTCTACACCCTCGTGTCGCTCACACAGTTAGAGGGAAAGATGCCCGACCTGAAAGGCTTCCACACCCAGGAGGTGCCCCTGCCTCAGCAGAAGAGCTTCAAGCTCGAGACCGTCAACGGACGTCCCTATCGTACCGTCACCTGGAGCCAGTATGTCATGTTCCCGCAGATTACGGGCAAGCTGCAGATACCGCCCCTGACGTTCAATGGCATCGTGGTGCAGCAGAACCGCAGCATCGACCCCTTCGAGGCCTTCTTCAACGGCGGCTCCGGCTATATCGAGGTGAAGAAGCAGATACAGGCACCGGGCATCGAGATTCAGGTAGACCCGCTGCCCGACCGTCCGGCAGGCTTCTCAGGAGGCGTGGGGCAGTTCAGCGTCTCCGCCCAGCTCAGCAAGACCGTGACGAAGGCCAACGACCCCATCTCGCTGCGCGTCATCGTCAGCGGTACGGGCAACCTGAAGCTCATCAAGCAGCCCGTCGTGGAGTTCCCCAAGGACTTCGACAAGTACGACGCCAAGATTACCGACAAGACCAAGCTGACGGCCAACGGCGTGGAGGGGTCGATGGTCTACGACATCCTCGCCGTGCCCCGTCATCAGGGCAAGTATGAGATTCCCCCCATCCAGTTCACCTATTATAATACGGCCACCCGCAAGTATGAGACTGCCAAGACCGAGGGCTTCACGCTCCAGGTGGAGAAAGGCTCTGGGGCTGCCAGCGTGAGCGACTTCACCGGTCAGGAGGACCTGCAGCTGCTGGGCAAGGACATCCGTCACATCAAGACCGGCGACAGTCGCCAGCATGCCGTCGACGACTTCTTCTTCGGCTCTACGGGCTATTGGGTAAGCCTGGCATTGCTCGCCCTCATCTTCGTGTCGCTGTTCGTCATCTTCCGGCAGCGGGCCATCGAGAATGCCAACATCGCGGGGCAGCGCGGCAAGAAGGCCAACAAGGTGGCCACCAAGCGGCTCAAGAAGGCTGCCCGCCTGATGGCCGACAACAAGCCCGGCGAGTTCTACGACGAGGTGCTGCGCGCCCTCTGGGGCTATGTGGGCGACAAGCTCAACATCCCCGTCGAGCAGCTCTCTCACGACAATATCAGCCAGCGCCTGGCCGAGCGGCAGGTCGAGGAGTCTACCATCAGTGAGTTCATGGGTGCCCTCGACGAGTGTGAGTTCGAGCGCTATGCGCCCGGCGACCCCAAGGGGAATATGAACAAGGTTTACGATAAGGCTATCACAGCCATTGAGAAGATTGAGGAGACGGTGAAGAGAGGTAAGCGGAAAGCGGTGCGAGGTGAGCGAATACCTCAAGCCCGAATCCTGCTGCTCTTTATCATATCTCTTACCTCTTACTTCTCACCTCTCACCTCTCATGCCCTGACCAAGGCCGAGGCCGACAGTGCATACGTGCGCGGAGAGTACCAGCAGGCCATCAGCGCCTACGAGTCGCTCCTGAAGCAGGGCGTCTCTGCCGACCTCTACTATAACCTGGGCAATGCCTACTACCGCACGGAGAACATCACGCGTGCCGTGCTCAACTACGAGCGGGCCTTGCTCCTCTCGCCCAGCGACCGCGACATCCGCTTCAACCTGCAGATGGCACGCTCGAAGACTATCGACAAGATTGTGCCCGAACAGGAGATGTTCTTCGTCACCTGGTACCGTTCGCTGGTCAATCTGGCCAGCGTCGACGGTTGGGCGCGCACAGCCCTGCTGGCCCTGGCCCTGGCCATCGTGCTGGCGCTGCTCTACCTGTTTGCCGAGCGCATCTGGCTGCGCAAGGTGGGATTCTTCGGCGCATTGCTTCTGCTCGCGGTCTTTGCCGCAGGCAATCTTTTCGCCCACCAGCAGAAGCAGCAACTGACCCACCGCCGGGGAGCCATTATCACCGCTCCGGCCGTCAATGTCAAGAGCACGCCCGCCAAGCAGGGCACCGACCTCTTCATCCTCCACGAGGGCACGAAGGTCACCATCACCGATGCCTCTATGAAGGAGTGGAAGGAGATTCGGCTTGCCGACGGCAAGGAAGGATGGGTTGAGACCCGGCAGATGGAGGAGATTTAGTTTATAGTTTATAGTTTACGGTTTATAGTTTAGAGTTTATAGTTTATAGTTTACGGTTTATAGTTTATAGTTTATAGTTTACGGATGGAGACGCTGATACAATATGATAAGCAGCTGCTGTTGCTGCTCAACGGCAGCGAGTCGCTCTATTACGATGCCCTCATGCGCATCCTCACCAACGCCTTGACGTGGGTGCCGCTCTATCTGAGCCTGTTCTACCTGGTGCTCAAGAACAATGAGAACATACAGAAGGTGCTGCTCGTACTGGCTGGTGCCGGGCTGTGCGTGCTTTTCGCAGGGGGCATCGACGATGCCATCGTGAAGCCCCTGGTGGGGCGCTGGCGCCCCACCCACGACCCCGAGATCGGCATGCTCGTCGATGTGGTCGACGGCTATCGCGGAGGCAGCTACGGCTTCTTCTCCGCCCATGCTGCCAACACGTTCAGCATCGCCGTGTTCTTCTGCTGGCTCGTACGCAGCCGACTGCTCTACGCCACCCTCATCCCGTGGTCGCTGCTCAACTGCTGGACGCGACTCTACCTCGGTGTCCACTATCCTGGCGACATCCTCACAGGCCTTGCCTGGGGAGCCATCGTAGGCACTACGGTCTACTTCCTCTTCTTCCGGCGCATTGCCAGCCGCTTCTCTACCAAGACGTTGTATGTATCCTCCCATTACACAGCCACGGGCTACCTGCGTGTTGAGGTCTATATCCCCGTAGGTATGTTCGTGTTCACACTGCTCTATGCCTTCATCCGTGCAGCACTATGACAGATCCCAAGCACATCCATATCAGCGACTACGACTATCCGCTCCCCGAGGAGCGCATCGCCAAGTTCCCCCTGCCGCAGCGCGACCATTCGCGCCTGCTCGTCTATCGCCACGGGCAGGTTGCCGACGACCTGTTCTACCATCTTCCCAACTATCTGCCCCAGGGTACACTTATGGTGTTCAACAATACCAAGGTCATCCAGGCACGCATGCACTTCCGTAAGGAAACGGGTGCCCTCATCGAGGTGTTCCTGCTGGAGCCTGCGGAGCCTGCCGACTATGAGGTGATGTTCCAGACCACGGGCCGATGCTCCTGGTACTGCTTGGTGGGCAACCTGAAGAAGTGGAAGGAGGGCACGCTCGCCCGTACCGTCGAGATCAATGGCTCAACGGTGACCGTTAAGGCCACGCGTGGCCCTGTTCACGGCACCAGCCACCGCATCGACTTCACCTGGGATGCCCCCGTGAGTTTCGCCGAGGTCATCGATACGATGGGTGAACTGCCCATCCCGCCATACCTCAACCGCGAGACCCAAGAGAGCGACAAGACCACCTATCAGACTGTCTACTCCAAGATCAAGGGCAGCGTGGCTGCTCCTACCGCCGGACTCCATTTCACGCCGGAGGTGCTTCAAGCCATCGACGAGGCGGGCATCGACCGTGAGGAGCTGACGCTTCATGTCGGAGCCGGCACCTTCAAGCCCGTGAAGAGCGAGGAGATAGAGGGTCACGAGATGCACACCGAGACCGTCAGCGTGCGCCGCGAAACCATCGACAAGCTCATCGCCCACGGCGGCGAGGCCATCGCTGTGGGCACCACCAGCGTGCGCACCCTTGAGAGTCTCTACTACATGGGCTTGAAGACCGTTGCCAATCCCGACATCGACGAGGCTGGCCTCCACGTAGCGCAGTGGGAACCCTACGAAGTCTCACCTCTCACCTCTCACCTCTCACCTCTCACCTCCCTAAAGGCCCTTGGGGCCTGGATGGACCGGCGGGGACTCGGCGTGCTGCATAGCTCCACGCAGATCATCATTGCTCCGGGCTATGACTATAAGATCGTGAAGATGCTCGTCACCAATTTCCACCAGCCCAAGTCCACGCTGCTGCTGCTGGTGAGTGCCTTTGTGCATGGCGACTGGCATCGCATCTACGACTACGCCCTCAGCCACGACTTCCGTTTCCTGAGCTATGGCGACTCCTCGCTGCTCATTCCTTAGCCCGCAGCTCCCAGAAGGCTACTGCCGCCGCTGCCGCCACGTTCAGTGAGTCCACGTCGTGCCACATGGGTATCCTTACCACGTAGTCTGCCCCGCAGATAGTTTCCCGAGGCAGCCCGTCGCCTTCTGTCCCCATCACGATGGCCAAGCGTTCCTCAGCCTTCAGCACCGGGTCGTCGAGGGCTATCGAGTCGTCGCTCAGAGCCATCGCCGCCGTGCGGAATCCCAGCGCCCGTAGGGTGGAGTAGTCGTCGAGCCAGGTCCAGGGTACGAGGAATACCGACCCCATCGACACTCTGACGGCCCTGCGGTTCAGCGGGTCGCAGGCGTTGCGGGTCAGCAGCACGGCTCCGATGCCGAGTGCGGCGGCAGAGCGGAAGATGGCCCCGATGTTGGTGGTGTCGGTGACACCGTCGATGACCACGATGCGGCGCTGTCCCCTGACGATTTCCTCCACGGGCCGCTCCGTAGGCCGTCGCATGGCGCAGAGCACGCCTCGCGTCAGCGTGTAGCCCGTCAGCCGGCTCAGCAGTTCGCGGCTCCCCGTGTAGACGGGAATATCGCCACAGCGGCTGATAATCTCAGCAGCGTCGCCAGTGATGTGGCGCCGCTCGCAGAGCAGGGTCACGGGCGAGTAGCCCGCATGGAGCGCTACCCCGATCACCTTCGGACTCTCCGCTATGAAGATACCCTTCTCGGGTTCCACTTTGTTTCTCAGCTGAGCCTCCGTGAGTGTGGAGAACAGCTCCACGCCCTGCTGCTCCAGCGATGTTATCTCTATCAGATTCCCCATCCCGTCCTGATTAATTCTTAACTCTTAATTCACAATATCATCTCCATCCCCGTCTTCTGCACTTGCATGCCCATGCGCCTGTAGAAGCTTATTGCCGGGTCGTTACCCTCCCACACGTTGAGGGTGACGTTGTAGCAACCCATCGACCGGGCATAGCCGACCACATATTCGTACAGTGCTTTGCCCACGTGCCTGCCGCGTGCCTGCTCGTCTACGCAGATGTCGTCGATGTAGAGCGTCTTGATGTCCTGCAGCAGCAGATGGTTCCTTGTTTCTATAACCTGGCAGAAGGCGTGGCCCTCCACCTTCCCGTCATCGTAGACGAAGATGGGATGCGCCTCGTCTTCAAGTAGCGCCTCCAGCTCCTTTTCCGAGTATTTCGTCGTGTTGCCCTTGAACAGGTCCGGGCGGATCTCATGGTGAACGGCGTTCACCTGACGCAGCAGGGCCATCATCCCCGCGATGTCTTTTTTCTCTGCTTTTCTTACCATGCTTGCAAAGGTACGACATTATTTTGGATAGACCAAATAATATACGGGTTTTTAAGTCAGCAAGAATGGAATTTGGCTAATACCACACCGTTAATAATCGAGCATGCTAATGGGTCAGGGGGCTGAACTCTGACCCGTTAGCTGCTATAGCGGCATGGCTTTCCAGTCGGTGATGTTGCGCTCCTCGGTTCTCCGTGTTCTGCTGCGGTGGTGACAGTATGGAAGACCTCAACCTGTATCTGAAGGACGTTCTTACCGAGCGTCCGCATACCC
>CAMHUC010000028.1 GCA_946188155.1 uncultured bacterium
AAGAGTAAGGAGCCAATAGCGGCCAGGGCCTATGCCGGCAACATACTTGACCAGAGGCAGTCAAGAGCTTTGTGAACGACTTTGAAGGTAACATCTATTACCCTCGCGCCCCCGCGCCCCCCGAGATATTAGCTTAGAACCGCATTCCGAAGTTGACCTGGCCAACAGCCTCTCTGTTGTTGATCTCTGTGTCGGCATTGTTGCGATAGAGATACTGGCGGTAGTTCATCATGAAATTGAGCAGGAAGCGGTCGAAGCTGTAGCTGGCGGCAACACGCCCGAAGCAGTTGAACACAAATCGGCTATGGCCATTGTCCACCGCGTCGTAGTAGTGGGCGTCGTAGTTGCTCCAGCGCTGTCGCTCCGTCTCTATCTGCTGTTCTCTGACGGCAGGGTCGGCCGATGTGCCGGCATAGGCGTAGGGGTTGCTGTAGTCCTCGTACTTGTGAACCATCTTGTTGACAATGGAGATCATGGGAATCAGGGACACGTGGATACACACCTTTCCCCCGTTGATGGCCCAGTTGTAGCCATAGCCCGGTCCGAAGGAGATCTTCCAGTTGCGGAATATGTCGCGCTCGTGGTTGAAAAGGTTATTGGCTCCGAACTGGCTCTGGTAATAGTTGCCCATCACGAACAGGCTGCCGGCGCTGCGCTTCTGTATCATGTCGCCGTAGGCACCCGCCGCAAGGCTGAACCGCTTGTTGTTGAACACATAATAGCCCTCGACATAGAAAATCTTCAGGTCCATCTTGCCAGCGGGGATAGTCCTCTCCGACGTTACGGCGGGGTCGCTCGTCTGGTGCTCCTCGTTGTACCTCCATTGGTCCACGGCCTGATCGTATGCGTCGTCGAGCACGCCCTCCATATTCTTGAGCGACTTGTATCGGATGCGCGCGCCCCACACGGAGCCGTTCTTCGCCAGGCCGAACGACATGCTGTAGCGGTTGCGGATGGGGATGGGCAGCTCCAGGGCTATGCCGCGCCAGTCGATGCCCAGCTCAATCTCCGTCTGGTAGGTGTGCATATCGGCCGCCACATATTTCTTCTCCGCCATGTTCGGCGGCATGCGCTGCAGGCTCACGGGTATATCCGCATTGTTGACAGTTACGGGGAAAGTCATGTCGTGCTGTTGGAAATAGCCGTAATAGCCGAGATACACCATGCGGCTCTTGTCAAACTTGCGGATATAGTTGGAATCCACACCAGCATCCTGCCAGCGATCGACCATATCGTCAGCGGCTTTCAGGAACTTGCCCAGGCCGTGACTCCAGAAACTTCTCTTCTCCTGCGCCGATGCGCACAGGCAGCTCGAAAAAGCTAATAACAGTAATGCACTAAAACGAATCGTCATATCATTCTTCTCTCTTTTCTTTACGGACAAGTTTTCTCGCGGAAACGGTCGAGTAGCCACTGCTTCTGCTCCTCGATGGTCATGGAGGAATTGTCGAGCAGCAGGGCGTCGTCGGCCTGTCTGAGGGGCGACTCCTCACGGTGGGAGTCGATATAGTCGCGCTCCTCCACGTTCTTCAGTATGTCGTCGAAGTCGGCAGGCATGCCTTTGGCCTGCAGCTCGTCGTAGCGCCGCTGGGCCCGGACGCGTGCAGAGGCCGTGACGAATACCTTCAGCTCGGCGTCGGGGAATACGACGGTGCCGATGTCGCGGCCGTCCATCACCACGCCCTTGTCCTTGCCCATCAGCTGCTGCTGGGCCACGAGGGCACGGCGCACGAACCCGATGGCTGCTATGGGACTCACGTGGCTTGACACTTCGAGGCTTCTGATCTCTTTCTCCACGCACTCATTATTTAAATAGGTGTCGGGGCGCCCCGTCGCCTGGTTCAGGCGGAAGCTGATGTGTATGTGGGGCATCTCGCGCTCCAGCTCTGCTGTATTGACGCTGCCGTCCTCACGGAAGAGGCCCCGGCGCAGGGCATAGAGGGTGACACTTCGGTACATGGCCCCCGTGTCGACATAGATGTAGCCCACCTCGCGGGCCAGGTCCTTGGCCATGGTGCTCTTTCCGCACGAGCTGTGGCCGTCGATGGCGATGGTTATTTTCTTCATTCCGTAAACTGTAATCTATAAACTATAAACTGTAAACTGTAAACTATAAACTATAAACTGTAAACTATAAACTGTAAGCCAGATTGACGAGTATGGACGAGGCGCTGACGTGATACTTGCCGTAGGCCACGTGCAGCTTGAAGCGTTCGAGCTGCAGGCCGCCTCCCAGTGACAGTCCGGCGCCGTGGGCGCTGCTGCCGTCGCTCTCGCTGATTTTCATCTCGCTGGCGCGGCGGAAGTTGTAGCCCGCAGCGAGGTAGATGCTCTGTGAGAGGATGATGTCGGCACCGATTGAGAGATGCTTGCCGAAGCCCTGGCTCCAGTCCGTCAGCCGGGTGAGCGTGGCGGAGAGACGGATGGGTGAGCGCAGCAGTCGCTTGCTGATGCCCAGCTGCAGGTCGAAGGGCATCTTTTCGAAGTCGTTGTCGTAGGCCTTCACCTGTCCGCCCAGGTTCTTGGCCACGGCGGAGATGCTCAGCTCGCTGTCCTCGAAGTAGCAGTTCAGCCCCAGGTCAACGCCTACGGCCAGTGAGTTGTAGCCTGCAATGTGTGAGCTGACGACACGGGCTGTAACGCCTCCGGCGAAGAGCTCGCTCAGGGCGTAGGCATAGCTGCCAGCCACCTGGATGTCGCGGGCGGAGAAGTTGCCCAGCTGGGTGTTGTCGCTTGTCGTCTCCTTCATGCTCCCGTAGTCCATATACTGGGCTGCCACGCCCCACGTGCCCCGTTTCCCTGCTGTCCTCAGGAAGGATGCGCTGGCCGTCTTGGCTCCATCCATATAGGTCATCAGGTTGAGGTTGATGGTGCGGTCGCTCACGTCGTTGATCAGTGCGGGATTATGGAAGATGAGCGTGGCGTCGTCCTCAACGATGGTGATGTTGTCGCCGCCGAGGGCTGCCACATGGGCACTCACCGGCAGGCGGAGGAAGTTGTAGGCCGTCTGGCTCTCCTGGGAGTGAGCGCACAGAGAATAGTGAATGGTGAACAGTAGTGGCAGGATGCGCTGCCACCATGACCCGATTTGCCTGTATTTCTTCACTCTTTGTATCACTTTTTTCTAAATGCGCTGCAAAGATACTGATTTTAAATGACAAATGAGAAAAAGAAGTTAAAAATTGTCTGGCGGTAGCAAATTCTTCACTCTTCACTTTTCACTTTTCACTTTTTGTTGTACCTTTGCATCCTGAATATAATAACGGAAGAAATCCGATTTTATTATGAAGCATCTGCTCAGCGAGGAAGAAAGAGTGTACAAGAGTCCTCTGGCGGACTTGGAACACCAGCACACCACCAGTTTCCTGATGGGGCTGATCCTTGTGTTCTCCATCATGTTCGTCGCCCTGGAGTGGAACAGCTCTGACACGGGCTGGAATCTCTTCGACGCGGAGACTGACGAGCTGGAGGCGGAGCTGGAACTCTCGCCTTTGCATCGTGACGAGGATGAGGTGCCCATGATGGTGCCCGAGAAACCTGTGCCCGAGGAGGTGAAGTCGGAGGAGGTGAACGCCGTCGAGGAAGAAACGGAGATTCCGCCGGAACCCACGGAGATGGCGGTGGAGCAGCCGGCGGAGGAGAAGCCTGCCGAGCAGGAGGAGGAGAAGCCGGAGGCCGTGGATATGTATGACGAGCCGCTCGACTTCCGCGTCGTTGAGGAATTGCCGCAGTTCCCCGGCGGGGCTGTCGAGTTTATGAAGTGGCTCACGAGGAATCTGAAGTATCCTGCCTTTGCCCAGCACCGGAAGGTAGAGGGTAGGGTGGTGGCGCAGTTCACTGTCAACAAGGACGGCTCCATCTCCGACATCGAGCTGGTGCAGAAGCTGGAGAGCACTTGCGACCGTGAGGCGCTGCGGGTGCTGCGCATGATGCCTCGCTGGAAGGCTGGCATCCAGGATGCCAAGCCCTGCCGTACCCGCGTCTGCATCCCTATTGTGTTTAAGCTTTAAGCGATGAGCCTGCTGGCCCAGGAATGGCAAATCGAAAATCGTTAAATCGTTAAATCGTTATATCGTTATATCGTTAAATCGTCAAATCGTCAAATCGTTAAATCGTCAAATCGAAAAAAGTATGTTGTATAGATCCGCAGAATTAATGAAGATGGTCAATGAGGCTATAGCAGCCCTCGCCTACGACCGTCGCCCCTCTACACTCTATGAGCCTATCCGCTATGTGCTGTCGCTCGGAGGCAAGCGTATCCGGCCAGTGCTCATGCTCTTGGCTTATAACATGTATAAGGATGACCCGCAACGGATTATGACGCAGGCCGTAGGACTGGAGACGTACCATAATTTCACCCTCCTGCACGACGATCTGATGGACAATGCCGACATGCGACGCGGCCACGAGACTGTGCATCGCAAGTGGGATGCCAACCAGGCCATCCTCTCCGGCGACACCATGCTGCTGCAGGCCTTCGAGCGCATCACCGACTGCCGTGCGGAAGTGCTGAAGGACGTGATGCAGCTGTTCATCCAGACGACGCTCGAAATCGACGAAGGGCAACAGCTGGACGTGGAGTTCGAGAGTCGTGAGGACGTCGCCGAGGAGGAGTACATCGAGATGATTCGCCTCAAGACGAGCGTGCTGCTGGCCTGCGCCCTGAAGATGGGCGGGCTACTGGCAGGAGCGTCAGCCGGGGATCAGGCAGCCCTCTACAGCCTCGGCGAGAAAATAGGGCTGGCCTTTCAGCTTCAGGACGACCTGCTCGACGTGTATGGCGACCCCAAGGTGTTCGGAAAGAATATCGGAGGCGACATCACTTCCAACAAGAAGACCTATATGCTCATCAATGCCCTCCGGCAGGCCAATCCCCAGCAGCACAAGGAACTGGTGGGGTGGATTGAGGCCGAGCAGTTCGACCGTGCCGAGAAGGTGGCTGCCGTCACGGCGCTCTATGATGCCATCGGCATCCGACAGCTCTGCGAGAGTCGCATCAACGATTATTTCGAGCAGGGCCGTCAGTTCCTGGGGCAACTCTCCGTCGGCGAGGAGCGTAAGGCCGGACTCCGACAGTATATCGCTCAGATGATGAATCGGCAGTTCTGATGGTTTATGGTTTATGGTTTATAGTTTATAGTTTAGAGTTTATAGTTTAGAGTTTATAGTTTAGAGTTTATAGATGAATGGCTGAAGTAATTGATACCCACTGCCATCTGGATGGCGAAGAGTTTGCTGAAGACCGCGACGCCGTGGTGGCCAGGGCTCGTGAGGCCGGAGTGGGGCAGGTGCTCATCCCTGCCATCGACCTGAAGTCGTGCCAGTCGGTGCTCGACTGTTGTGCCCGTTATTCAGGCTATTGCCATCCCATGCTGGGCCTGCATCCGGAGGAGGTGCGCCAGGACTGGCGCGAACAGCTCGCCGCTATTCGCCAGCTCATCAGCGAAGCCTCCACCCCCCCGCTTCCACCTGTCATCGCCATCGGCGAGGTGGGACTCGACTTCTACTGGAGCCGTGAGTTTGAACAGCAACAGCTGGAGGCCTTCGAAGAGCAGGTGCGCTGGTCTGTAGAGACGCGCCTGCCGCTGATGATCCACTGCCGCAAGGCGCAGAACGAACTGGTGTCTATACTAAAAAGGTATAAGGACAACCTGCCTGGCGGCGTGTTCCACTGCTTCACGGGCAACGAGCTGGAGGCCCGTGAGCTGCTCCAGTTCGAGCAGTTCGTGCTTGGCGTGGGTGGTGTGCTGACGTTCAAGAAGTCGCACCTGCCAGAGGTGCTGCCAGCAGCCGTGCCCCTCGATCGCATCGTCCTCGAGACCGATGCTCCCTACATGGCTCCTGTCCCTTATCGTGGGCAGCGCAATGAGCCGGCGTTCGTAGTAGAGGTGCTGCATCGGATGGCCCAGGCCTACGGCATCACGGACGAAGAACTGTCGCAGCGCACCAATGCCAATGTCGAACGTGTGTTTGGACTGCGCCAGGCTTCCTCCTGACTCGCAGATCATACGTTTCACGGCGCTTCTAAAATAAAAAAACGTTAAAATCGGCTTGGCAGCAGCAAATTCTTCATTCTTCATTCTTCATTCTTCATTAAAAATGTGTACCTTTGCACCCGCTTTACTACAGGGAGAGGTGCTCGAGTGGTTGAAGAGGCACGCCTGGAAAGCGTGTAACCGGCAAAACCGGTTCGCAGGTTCGAATCCTGTTCTCTCCGCAAGAAATGTTAATTGTCACAACTTACGAGTTTTACGCACGTAAATACGCACAACTTTTGCGGTTTATGTGCGTAATTTCTTTCAATTTCATTCTTCATTCTTCATTAAAAGTCGTACCTTTGCAGGCAGCGGTGCATCGGCACATGGCCGGTGCCATTCGTGAACAGTATGAAGATAGTAGTAGCGATAGATTCGTTCAAGGGCTGCCTGTCCTCGATAGAGGCAAATCAGGCGGCAGCTGAGGGCATCCGGAGTGTCCTCCCAGGTGCAGAGGTCACGCAGATACCTGTCAGCGATGGCGGCGAGGGTTTTATGGATGCCTTCCGCGCTGCCATCGGCGGCGAGGTGGTAGAGCTGACGGTGCGCGACCCGCTGATGCGCCTCGTCAGGGCCAGGTATCTGATGCGGGGTGCGCTGGCCGTCATCGAGATAGCCCAGGCCAGCGGGCTCACCTTGCTGACGGAGGAGGAGCGCAATCCGATGGTGGCCACCAGCTATGGCACAGGGCAGATGGTGGCCGATGCCGTCAGCAGGGGTGCGAGCCGCGTCGTCGTCGGACTTGGCGGCAGCGCCACGAGCGATGCCGGCATCGGCATGCTCCGTGCCCTCATCGACGCTTTTGCCCGTCGCGGTGCGTGGGATGACGTCGGGTGCCTGAAGAATGTACGCTTCACGATAGCCTCTGACGTGAGGAACCCGCTCTTCGGCGAAAGCGGTGCTGCCCGTGTGTTCGCTCCGCAGAAAGGTGCCACGCCACAAGATGTTGAGGCCCTGGATGAGCGCGCCCGTAAGTTTGCAGAGGTCTCTGCCCGCCATTTCGGCTACGACCGCTCCTCGATGGAAGGCGCTGGGGCCGCAGGAGGACTGGGCTACGCCTTCCTGCAATACCTGAATGCCGACTGCCAGCCAGGTATACAGTTGCTGCTCGACACCATAGGCTTCAGCCAGACCGTCGGGGATGCCGACCTCGTTATCACTGGCGAAGGCTCTGCCGACCGTCAGACGCTGATGGGGAAACTCCCCGTGGGAATCCTGCGGCAGGCGGGTCAGGCACCCGTATGCCTGATAGCGGGAAAGGTGAGCGACAGGGCGCTCCTGCTCCAGGCTGGTTTCGCCCATGTGGAGTGTATCAACCCGCCCGGCACGCCCCTCGGAGAAGCCATGCTGAAGGATGTGGCCGCACGGAACATCGCCGATACCGTCAGCCGCTTGGTGACGTCTCTCTCTGGTTGCTAATAACTAAGCTTCCACCTTTAAGCTCCCCCTAAGTCCTCCTGTTCCTCAACAGTTCCACGATCCGGGCCATTTGGTTGGGGATGCGAATCTGTTGCGGGCACTTGGGCAGACACTCCTCGCAGTCGGCACAGCTCCTGGCCCACGACTCCGCATTGGGCAGAGCCTTGCGCAGGCCATCGGCAAACTGCTGCTTCTTGTCCGTATAGTCTGGTGCCTGATTGTCGGGCAAGGGCAGGATGTGGTTTTTCACCGCCTCGTTATAATAGGCAAAGTTGCCTGGGATGTCCACGCCGTAAGGACACGGCATGCAATAGGCGCACGTCGTACAGGGGATGGTGGGATAGCCCGCCATCTGGTCGGCAATCTCTGCCAGCAGGGTATTCTCTGCCTCGGTACAGATCTCCAGAGGCGAGAAGGTCTCGATATTCTCCTTCAGATGTTCCATGCGGTTCATGCCGCTCAGTGTGGTCAGGATATTGGAGTGGGAACCCACCCAGCGGAAGGCCCATCGGGCCGTGCTGTCGTTGGGGCGCACGGTCTTCAGCTGCTCAGTCAGCTCGCTGGCCATGTTGCCAAAGGCACCACCGCGCAGAGGCTCCATGATGACACACTGCACCCCCGCCTTCTCACATTTATTATATAGGTACTCCGCATCGGCATCCACCCTCCGGCCTCCGCGCATCGACGCGTGGCGCCAGTCGAGGAAGTTCATCTGAATCTGCACGAAGTCCCAGTGGTACTCCTGCTGGTGGTCCAGCAGATAGTCGAAGGGCCTCACGTCGCCATGATACGAGAAACCCAGATGCCTGATTCGCCCTGCCTGGCGCTCCTTGAGCAGGAACTCCAGCAGGTGGTTGTCGAAGAAACGGCCGTTCAGCGTGTCCATCCCTCCGCCGCCGATGCTGTGGAGCAGGTAGTAGTCGATGTGGTCCACCTTCAGCCGCTGGAACGACTGATAGTACATCTTCCGCGCCTCGTCGAAGTCCCACAGGTTGCCCCGCTGGTTCGACATCTTGGTGGCCACATAGTATTTGTCACGCGGATGGCGGCTCAGCGCATTGCCCGTGAGCACCTCCGACCTGCCGCCCATATACATGGGGGCCGTGTCGAAATAGTTCACGCCGTGCTCGATGGCATAGTCTACCAGGCGGTTCACCTCCTCCTGGTCGCCAGGCAGGCGCATCATGCCGAACCCCAGCAGCGATATTTGCTCGCCAGAGCCATGCTGCACTCTGTAGGTCATGCGGTTCTGTCCGGAATTCTTCTTCTCGTCCTGGGCCAACACGCGCAGCGGTTCCATCACACTCATGGTCACGGCAGCTCCAATCCCCATACTGAAACGTCGCAGGAAGTCGCGCCTGCTGACGTTCTTCTTTCCATTCTCCTCCATTATCATTCTCCTGATTCGTTTTGGTGTTAAACTTTTGGTGCAAAGTTACGAAAAGTTGAGCGAAATGCAAAAGAAAAGCCTGATTTTCTTTTCATTTCCGAGAGCGAAGTAACTTCGGCGAAGCCAAAGTTACGAAAAGTTGAGCAGAATGCCCAATTCCTTCCTATATGGATTTCTAAAACTGTGCTATACATGCTATAGATGGTTGCTTTCGATTGATTCACAATGTGTTAGCCTATAGCATTGTTCGCGAAAAGTGTGCTATAACTGTGCTATAACTATGCTATAGGCCGTAAGCAACTCGTTTTTAGGCGCTTCCATTTTGCGCTGCCGAGTTTGGCATTTTGCGTATGCGCGTAAACCATTTTGCGTACGCGCGTAGGGTAGTTTAAACGGCTCGTGCTCCCACTCTGGATGCCTCGTGCCCCTACTCCAAATGCTGCTTTCACCCCAAAAACAGCCTTGTGGCAACGGCGAGGAGGCTGGCTTCGCTCAGCGTCCTGCTGGTTTTGGCCGTGGCGAGGGTGCTGGTCGTTCCCATCTTTGGCTTTTCGGGGGAAACGCATTGGCGGTTTGACCGCCTATAGCCCGTGAGCGGCATTGGGTCTATAGTATGGTTATAGCATAGTTATAGCATACTTTGCGTAAACTATGCTATAGGATAACGCATTGAATATCAGTGGTGTAACGGTAATTATAGCACACATAGCACAGTTCTTGCACTGCTTTCTGTGTTAGCTGGTTCAGACGCTAAAATCACTTCAATCGAATATCGCAGGATGCTCAGATACATTTTGGTGAAACACAAAGAGATAAGGAGAGTATAGATGTAGAGGAAACTTAATTTTACTTAAAAATATTGGATATTAATTTTTTTTGTGTACTTTTGCACCTTGTATGCATAATGTTGAAACGTTATAAATCAATTTAAAATGAATATGGTTTTATTAACTTTGCTTGTTTTACTAATTGCATTTGGCATTTCAATTTATTTCGTTCGCCGTCACTATCTGCAGCTTCTGAAGAAAGAGATCAGGCGAGCCCAAAAAAGCGAACAGCTCAAGTCGGTATTTATCGACAACATCAGCCGCAGCCTGCGCTCGCCACTGAATGCCATCCTGGGCTACAGCAACATGATCCTTGAAGAGAAAGACGAGACCATGCAGCCAGCACAAGTGAGAGAACTGGCGACCAACATCTCCAGCGACACCAAGCAGATGGTGGACTTCGTGTCACAGCTCTACGAGATGTCGAAGTTCGAGGGCATCACACCCTCCTTCACGTTTATCGAGGTCAACCTCACCGAGCTGATGGCATCCTATCGCCGCGAGGCCCTCAACATCACCAAGCCCGACGTCACGGTGCGCGTGACCACCGACCTCTCGCCCCACTGCAGGGCCGTGCTCGACACCAACTTCATGCACCAGCTCATGATGCACCTGCTGACCAATGCCGCCAACCACATCACTGACGGCGACATCGTCATCAACTACGGCCAGGAGCGCAAAGGGCTCAAGGTGACCGTCAGCTATACCGGCATAGGCCAGGCAGAGCTGCTCGGGGCCGACATCTACTCATTCCTCCAGAAGGAAGACATGCTGCAGCAGGGCAACCACTCTTCGGTACTCGGACTGTCCATCTGCAGGGCCATCGTAGAGATGCTGGGAGGCGAGTTCTATATGGACACTGCCTACGACAAGAAGACAGTGGCCTCCTTCTGGTTCCCCTGCGAAATGAAAGATACCCATAAAAACGTAATTGCATAATGAAAACAAGAAGAAACCTGACTTGGCTGCTGCTTGCACTGCTGATGCTGAGCAGCCCCGTATTGACATCGTGCGACAAGGCAGACAACCCTGTCCAGAAACCCATCACCAAGCAGTACTTCACCCTGTGGAACACGTGCGAGGCACTCACCACCCTGAAGACCTACGTGGAAGACGTGACCAACCCGAAGTCGCCCAACTTCATCAAGGCCGAAGACCGCATAGCCACCTTCGACATGGACGGCACCTTCGTGGGCGAGCTCTACCCCACCTATTTCGAATACAACATGCTCGAATACCGCGTGCTCGACGACCCCTCCTACCGCGACCGCGCCCCTGAGGACGTGCGCCAGGCAGCACAGGCCATCCGCGACTTCGTGCGCCAGGGCACTCCCCTGCCCGCCCACTTCGACATGATCCACGCACAGGCCGCCGCCAAGGCATACGCCGGCATGACGCTGGCCGAGTTCGACGCCTACGTCAGGGCCTACGCCGCACTGCCCGCCAACGGCTTCCGTGGCATGACTTTCGGACAAGCCGTCTACCAGCCCATGCGCGAAGTGTTCGACTACCTCGGCGACAACGGCTTCACATGCTACGTCGTCTCAGGCTCCGACCGCTTCATCTGCCGCGCACTGGCCGAGCCGCTCGGCATCGAAGCCAACAGGGTGATCGGCATGGACGTCCGCCTCAAGTCGAGTCGCCAGGGCGAGGAGGCCGGCGTGAACTATACCATGGGCCGCGAAGAGGAGCTGATACGCACTGACGAGCTGCTCATCAAGAACCTCAAGACCAACAAGGTGCTGCAGATCTCTCAGGAGATCGGCAAGGTGCCCGTCCTGTCGTTCGGCAACAGCGGTGGCGACTCGGCCATGCACAACTACTGTCTGAGCAACTCGAAGTACCGCACCGCCGCCTTCATGCTCATCGCCGACGACGAGGAGCGCGACCATGCCAACCGCGAAAAGGCCCTCAAGCTGGCAGAGCAGTGGCGCCAGGCGGGCTATCACGTCATATCCATGCGCGACGACTTCCGCACCATCTACGGCTTCGGCGTCGAGAAGACCGACTTCACCTTCGGCGAAAAGTAACTGCCGGAGTTCGGGAACCATGAATCATGGGAACAGGCACTTGACCCTGGCCAGGGTCAAGTGCCTGTTCCCATGATTCACGTTTCTTAGCATTCATATTTAAACGCAAAGCTATTCTTGGTGGTAACTATTCAGCGATTCGGTTGTCGATGGTCGCTTCGCTCAAAATTATAAGAAAATTGAATCAGAAAATTATAAGAAAGCGGTGAGCACCAGCTTTCAACTGCTGAAGTACTATTCTGTTCTTATAATTTTTTTAATAATTTTCTTGCAATTTTGAGCGAAGCGACCCCAAAAGGGTTTTGGCTGAATAGTTACTCTTGGTGCCGTAATCCCTAAAAAGTGTTAAGAAAGTATAGATTTTAAGCAAAAAGTTTGGCGGGAAACGGGAAATACACTACTTTTGCAGTGTACTATTTAAGTGGTATACTATAACAGTTAAGTTAAACCATTAAAAACTAAGAGGATAGTATGATAGAAGTAAGTAAAATCAGTTACCGATACGCAGGTCAGAAGGACTTGGTATTCGACGATTTCAGTCTGAGACTGGAGCAGAACAACATCTACGGCCTGCTGGGCAAGAACGGCACGGGCAAGTCGACCCTGCTGTATCTTATCAGCGGCCTGCTCAGACCCAGTAAGGGCCGCGTGCGTTTCGAAGGCGTTGACACCTCCGCGCGCCGTCCCGACGTGCTGAGCGAGATATTCATCGTGCCCGAGGAGTTCGACCTGCCGATGATGTCGCTCGAACGGTATGTCAGCATCAACGAGCCGTTCTACCCCCGATTCAGCCGCGAAGTGCTGGAGGCCTGTCTGAAGGACTTCGAGCTCTCGACAAACGTAAAACTCAATGCCCTCTCGATGGGTCAGAAGAAGAAGGTGTTCATGTCGTTCGCCCTGGCGGCAGGCACGCGTCTGCTGCTGATGGACGAGCCTACCAACGGGCTCGACATCCCCTCGAAGTCGCAGTTCCGCAAGGTCATCGCCCAGCATATAACGGAGGACCGCACGCTCATTATCTCGACGCACCAGGTGCATGATGTGGAGTCGCTGCTCGACCACATCCTCATCCTGAGCCAGCAGCGGCTGCTGCTCGATGCCAGCGTGTCGGAGATTACGGAGAAGTACTCCTTCGAGTATCGTGGGGCTGATGCTCTTGACGATGCCCTCTACAGCGAGCCTTCGCTACAGGGCAATGCCGTCATCGCCCCTCGCCAGGCTGACAGTCCTGAGACTCAGCTGAACCTGGAACTGCTCTTCAATGCCGTCAACCAAAAGCGGATATAGACAACGAATTTCACGAATTATACGAATTTGATATGATGCAGTTCAATCTACAACGATTCTTGAGACTGGCGCGATGGACGCTGGCGCGCGACAGGCGATACTACCGGAAGCACTTCCTGCAGGTGCTGGTGATGGGTACGCTTATGATGACGATGTTCGGGGTGTACATGGAGAATGACCTCCATCATGAAGGCTACGGCACATGTGTCTTTGTGGTTATCTTCTCGATATTGGCCAGTACGGTCATGGGGCCCGGATATATGTTTCTGAGCATGGACGGCAAGCACGACCGTCAGACGCTGCTGATGCTGCCTGCGTCGAACCTGGAGAAGTACGTGATGCGCTATGCCACGTGGATACTGATGCTGCCTCTGACGGTAGCGGCCTTCCTGATAGCCGACGGTGTTCAGTACATGGTAAACGTGATGTTAGGGCACGAGTGGGTGCAGACGGTTACGGGCTTTATTGCGGAGATAGACTATAAGAGGCATTTTCTCGGCCTGTATCCTCTTAGGACACTGCTGGCATTCTTCATGCTGCTGCTCTGGATCCACTCGATGTATGCCGTCGGGGCCACGCTGTTCCGTTCGCAGAAGCACAACTGGTTGCTGACGAGCGTGGTGCTCATTGCAGGCTATCTGCTGCTGATCTGCTTCGTGAAATGGACGACACTCAACTGCTTCTGGTGGAACAATCATGGGATGTTCAATCTGTTGTTCCTCTGTCTGACGGTGCTGAATTTCTGGCTGTCGTACTGGCTGTTCTGTCGGCAGCAGGTAAAGGGCAGATTTGTGAATGTTTAAGAATTGAAGGATTGAAAAATTGAAGTTATGAAAAATAGATTTTGCATAAAGAGATGCAGCCGGGTGCTGCGCTGGCTGGTGAGCGTGAATCGCGGGACGCTGTTAGGCCTGTTTGCAGGCGCCGCTGTCGGTATGTTTCTGATAGAGATGGGGATGTATCTGCTGCATACCAGTTACACTCCCGGCGGGTACCTCAACCATATACGTGGGTTCGTGGTGTTTGGTCTGGCTGCATTGGTGCTGGTGTGCGTCAGTTCCGCCTTCACCAATTTCACGCAGATAGGCAGCAAGCAGCAGCGGGCGACGTTCCTGATGCTGCCAGCCACTAACGGAGAGAAGTTCCTGGCAGTCACGTTCCTTGTGACTATCGTGTATATGTCGGTCGGCATCCTTGGCTTTGTGGCGGGCGACAGCCTGCGCATGGGGGTGATGGCGGCTTGGAATCAGCTGCATCCGTTGGCGGGCGTATCCTATATTTCTGATGGCGACGGCATACAGTACACCTACTGGTGGTCGTCGGCTCTGCCAAAGGTTTTGGCGCATCTGAATCCGGATATTCCGATAAATGGCGACTATTTCATCTACGGTGAAGGGAATAGCAGTAAGTGTGTACAAGTCTGTTCGCTTGGCTACACCGTCGTGAGATACGCTCTGTTCGTAGCCTTCCTGGCATGGGGCCACTCGCTCTTCATGCTTGGCGGCACACAACTGCGGCGATACGCTTTCGTCGCGTCGGGCTTGGTATTCTTGCTGGCCGTATGGCTCTATGCACAAGGCATGACGACCTTCGACTTGTATCTGTACAATTACACTCCCTATTATGCCATCAACAAGGACGGCTTCGCCTATTTAGAGCATGACGTACATACGCTGGAGCCCCTGGCCTACGTGACTCTTATCCTGCTCGTACTGCTCACCTGTTTCAACTACTGGGCCTCGTTCCACGTATTCAAGCATTTCGAACTGATCACCAATAAATGGACGAACTATGACATTCTCAAACGATAAGGCCATCTACCTGCAGATGGCGGACCGCCTCTGCGACGAGATTCTTGCAGGTAAATACAGGGATGACGACCGCATCCCCTCGGTGCGCGAGTATGCCGTACTCTTAGAGGTGAACACGAATACGGCCGTGAAGGCCTACGACGAGCTGGCCCGCGCGAACATCATCTATAATAAGCGCGGCCTGGGCTACTTCGTCACGAAGGGGGCCAAGCGGCAGATACTGAAGGAGCGCAAGCGGGAGTTCATCGAGAAGCGCCTGCCCGAGCTGTTCCGGCAGATGCGGCTGCTCGACATCTCTGTGGAAGATATCGTGGCTGCTTGGGAGAAAGGGTGACATGCTAAACCGCGCCATTTGGCGAGCCAGGTAGCGCAGCCCGTTTCACTCCCCTCACGGGAATGGCCTCCAGCGGGTTGTCGGGCCAGGAGTGCTTGGGATAGCGGCGGCGTAGCTCCTTGCGCACCTCGAAATAGGTGGACTGCCAGAAACTGTGCAGGTCGGCGGTGAGCTGCACGGGCTTGAAGCCTGGCGAGAGCAGCTCCATTAATATAGGCGTGCCGTCCACCTTCGGAGTGTCCAGCAGGCCGAAGCATTCCTGCAGGCGCACCCTGAGCACTGGCCCTTCGGCTCCTACGCGGTACTCCAGGCGAATACGGCTGCCCGTAGGGACAACGATGTGGGTTGGTGCCAGCCGATCGATTGCCTGTTGCTGCTCGTAGGTGAGCATGCTCCAGACGACCTCGCAGAGGTCTATCTTCTTCAGCTCTGCCGTCGTGCTGGCCTTTCCGATGAAGAGCGGCCCCCATTCTGCGGCACTCCGGCAGATGGCCTCCTTGTCTGCTGGCGGCAGCGACAGCTCCGGATGGCGGGAGGCCACGAAAGCGATTCTCCGCTGGAGGCATTGCACCTCGTCGGAGAAATTGAGCATCGACAGGCCGTCTTTGACAATCGCCTCGCTGACGACCCGTTGCACCGCCTGGCGGATGTCGGCAGCCAATGGCTTCGCAGACACCAGTATTGCTCCTATCCGAGTCTCCCTGCGGGCAACCACCATGCCGGCTTTGCCATCCCAAAACACTACGTCGCGCTCACTCGTATAGGCGCTCAGATCAGAGGGCGCAACAACACTGGCCAGGAATACCCGCCCCACGCCGCCTGCCTTCTGATGCATCGACGCTGCCACAATCCACTCTGCTCCTGCCAGCGCGTCTGTTGCCTCTACAGCCACCAGCTCGCCACCCGCCAACTGGAACACGCCGGCTCCCATTCCCTGACTATGCCCGCCGCCCCTTGACCTTTCGCGCCACGCCTTGCCGATGCGCTCAGGATAGGCCGTTGCCAGCAGCGCCCCCGCCTCGTAGGGGTCGACGGCTGTGTTGTCCTCCTTCACGCGTACCATATCTGCATATTGACGGGCAATCTTGGCAATACGTCGCCACCTGCCGTGCTGTCCGCCTCTGCGTTCACGCCGGAGTGCGTCCAGCCTGAGGTCTAAAGCCGCATCACTCTCCCCCGCCAGCGGGTCCTTCTCTTCCAGCAGGGCAGCGATGTCGGCAGCCAGGGCGCGCCGTGCGGGCGTGTCGGCTGTGAGCAGCATGCTGGCGATGCGCGGATGGCAGGGCATTTTCGACAGCCGTCTGCCCCATGCCGTCACCCCGCCCGTTTCGTCCGTTGCGCCCAGCGAGGCCAGCAGTTTCTGGGCGTGGACGAGTGCAGGCTTTGGCGGTGGGGTCAGCCAAGGCAGGCGCTCCGCCTGGCGCTCTCCCCAGATCGTGGCATCGAGAGCCAGCGAGGTCAGGTCGGCATCCATGATCTCCGGGGTTCTCACGGCCGTCATGCGCAATTCTGTGGCGGCTGTCCACAGGCGATAGCACACGCCGGGAGCCACGCGCCCGGCACGCCCCGTGCGCTGCGTGGCCATATCCATTGATATGCGAACCGTTTCCAGGTGGTTCAGCCCGCTGCGGGCATCGAACACTATTTTCCGGCAGAGCCCGCTGTCGACGACAATCCGCACGCCCTCGATGGTCAGCGAGGTCTCGGCGATAGGGGTTGACAGCACCACTTTCCGTTCTCCGGCCCTACTTGGGGCGATGGCTCTCGCCTGTTCACTATTGGAGAGCAGGCCGTAGAGGGGATATATCTGTGTCCTGCCAAGTCGGCCTTCGAGTTGTTCCTCGACGCGCCGTATCTCACCCTCGCCTGGCAGGAAGGCCAAGATGTCGCCTTCCCGTTCACGATGGGCTTGCAGGATGGTCTTGGCCACTAATTGGGCGACATTCTGTGCATCAGCCTCTTCCTCAGTGTGCGTCACTTCTACAGGAAACATCCGCCCCTTGGACTCCAGTATCGGGCAGCGTAGGGCTTCTGCCAGAGCCGTCGCGTCGATAGTGGCCGACATCACCACCAGGCGCAGGTCTTCGCGAAGCAGTTCCTGGCACTGGCGAGTCAGCGCGAAGGCCTCGTCGGTATTCAGGCTCCGCTCGTGAAACTCGTCGAAGATGACCACTGCCACGTCTTCCAGCGCCGGGTCGTCCAGCAGCATGCGCGTCAGGACGCCTTCTGTCACCACCTCAATCCGCGTCCGTTGCGACACCTTGCTCTCAAAGCGGATGCGGTAGCCTACAGTCTCGCCCACCGCTTCCTCCAGGAGCCACGCCATGCGCTGCGCTATCTGTCGTGCCGCCACGCGGCGGGGTTCCAGCACGACAATCTTGCCGCCACCTTCCTGCAGCCCGTCCATGATGGTCAGTGGCAACAGCGTCGACTTGCCCGCGCCGGGTGCCGCTGTCACTATCGCCGCGCCGTTCTTCCTGAGTGCGCCGTTCAGGGCTTCTGCCACTGCTGCCACGGGAAGCAGCCCGAGTTCTCTTTTCAGTCGATTGGTCATCGTTTGTCTGTCTTTTCTGATAAAACCGAGACGAAGAGGTGACGCGCCGGGGGGTGGGAACCCGTTTTCACGACAGCGTATTTTCTATCCGGCAGGCGTGCTGCTTGGTCTGACGGTCGTAGCTGATGCCCACGAGCAGCAGGCGGTCGGCATACTCGGCCACCTTGTCGGGATAGTGCCTGCGCCGAATCTGGTCGATAGCCGCGTCGGCATCCTGGTTCACCTTCAGTTCGAGGATGACGGCCGGCTTGTCGACATGCTTGCGGGGGATGAGCACGATATCTGCAAATCCCTTGCCCGAAGCCAGCTCACGGTGCATCACGTAGTCGTTCTTGGCATAGTAGTAGGCTATCGAGAGCACGCAGGCCAGCGAGTTCTCGTTGTTGTAGCTCAAGATGCTGGTGTTCTCGTCGTGGGCAGCCTCGACGCCCCGCGCCACAGCCTCCTCGTCGCCCTCGAGGGTGGCCTGCAGGAGCTGCTTCGACTTCTCTATGGCCTCCACAACGTGAGTCCAGTTATTATACTTGACGGCATTCACCATCTCGCCAGCCACCTCGCGGTTGGGGATATAGCATTCGTCCTCTCTCCAGTTATACGACAGGTAGCCCAGGTGGATCAGCACTGTCAGCACATCGTCCTTGGAGCGAATCACCGACATGTCGTTCTGGAAGCCTGTCGGGTCCACCGCGCACCTACCGCCGGCCAGCATGGCAATGATGTCATCCTTCAGGCCCTCGTAGTTCATGTTGATGTAGTTGGCCACCGCATCGAAGGCTCCTGTCGAAGCCCAGAAGCTGCGACAGCGGCCTGAGTCTATAGCCTGCATCACACTGTTGGGGTTGAACATCGACAGCTCGTCGCCTATCTGGTAGCCGTCATACCACTTCTCCAGTTCGTCAAAGTCCATGCCGTGCTTAGAGGCTAACGCCCGCACCTCATCCTTGGTGAAACCAAAGTACTGGGCCATTCTGCGAGGCTCCACCATCGAATACTCTATGAAATTGTTCAGCCCCGACTGCGTGCTGTATTTCTTGATAGGCAGGATACCCGTCATGTAGACCCCGGCAAAGACGCGCGAGGCATTGACGCTTTTGAACATCCTCCGCATCCATCCCACATAGTTGTCCATGGCAGGCGAGGCTGGCGGGAACTCGCGACAGATGGCGTCCCACTCGTCGACGATGAGGATGAACACGTCGCCGGTAGCCTCGTGGATGCGGATCAGCTTTTCCATCAGGTCGTCATCGTCCTTGACCTCCACCTGTGGATAAGCCTCCAGGATGTCCTCAGCCAGCTTCTCCTTAATCTTTTCGACGATGCCGTCGTTCTTGAAACGCTCTGTGAAAGCACTCATGTCGAGATAGATGACGGGGTACTTGTTCAGGTGCTTCTCGAACGAAGGGTCGCCGGCTATCTGCAAGTCGGCAAATAGCGAGCGCGAGTCGCACGAACGGTCGTAGTAGGCGCAGAGCATCTTGGCGGCCATCGACTTGCCGAAGCGGCGACTGCGGGTGACGCAGCTGAAGCGGCGCTCTGACAACAGCGTTCCGTTGACAATACTGATCAGCCCCGACTTGTCGACATATTCGCCGGTGCGGGCTGACTGGAATCCGGCGTTTCCGATGTTGATGTAAGCACCCATATCTCTGCAATTTGTGGGCAAAGATAACAAAAATCCCCGAAACCTCCAAAGGTTCCGGGGATTAATTTATTCGGTGCTCGGGCATCTCCTCAGTGGTGAATTTTGAGTTTAAGGGTGACAGGGCGTTCTGTCACCCTGTCACCCTTTTCTTGAAAAATCATAGTCACGCGCGCATAACACGGGGACGGTTCTTTTGTTATCTGAACACGCTAACAAAAGAACCGTCCTTGTGTTATACAGGCGCATCTCCTCCCCTCCCCCGTCGCTCTCCACCACCACGTTGAAGTTCTTCAGGTTTGCCGTCGCTACTTTCAGGCTCCGCCTCGCCTCCGTCATCCTTTTAAACACCACGCTATAATGCTCCTCATCCGCCACATAGGCCACGCCCTCCGCCATCGGAGCGTCCACTGTGCCATCCGCCGTTCCCATATCCTCAACACCGCGTTCCATACTCGTCTCTTCAATACCGCGCTCAGTCTCTTCCCGTATCAATCCCTGTGCCTTCAGGTCCTGAAGGGCAATGCGCCACCCGCTTTTCGGTGCCTTATGGGCAGGGAGCGTCCCGCTGTGTATCAGGTCATATACCTCCTGCGTCGAGAGGCCAGTCAGGCGCACGGCCTCCTTGGTGCTGATGTATTTACTGTTCGCCATAGGTCGATATAATAAAAGTGGAAGAACCCTTTATCACTTATGCCACCAGTAGGAGAAGCAAATAGCCAGGTCATTGATTCCTTTTTGAAAAGACCATCACCCTCCCCAGATTTTGTTGGGAAGCACCCCATTCTGTACACACAGGATCTACCCCTTTGTGCGCTCGCCCCCAACGAGAGGGGGGTGTCGCGGCTGTACGTAATCTTCATGTTGCCGACGCTGTTTCAATCCACGCCCCCACGAGAGGGACGACATCTTTTCCTGCGACATGTTCACGTTATCTTGCTCGTTTCAATCCACGCCCCCACGAGAGGGGCGACTTAGTTGAGGAACATAAGGCTAAGAGAGAAAAAGTTTCAATCCACGCCCCCACGAGAGGGGCGACTTCCAGAAGCAGCCCGTTCCTCCGTCGGTATGCCAGTTTCAATCCACGCCCCCACGAGAGGGGCGACACTGCCCGCAAGGTGGTAGACCACGAGTTGCGTGTGTTTCAATCCACGCCCCCACGAGAGGGGCGACTCGGCTACACCTACACCGACGAGTCGGTCGTTGTGTTTCAATCCACGCCCCCACGAGAGGGGCGACTCGGTGTCCTCCACGCCGCCATCCATAGCGCGAGTCCAGTTTCAATCCACGCCCCCACGAGAGGGGCGACCCTTATCGTAATAACAGCAATATAATCAAAACATTATATATCTGTTTTTGCGAATCTGTTTGCAGACCTTTCTTTTCCATCCGTCTTATAAAATCAGACATCATAAACCACTGATTATCAATTCGTGCGAATACCCCTAAGATTTTGCACGTCATCCGGCTCGCACTATATTATAATAGCATCATTAACACCATAGGATGTTATTTTTCCTAAAGATATTACACGCCCATGACTTTTTGAACTGAGGAAATAGAAACGGACACTGTCCAGCTGCATATCCATGATAGTTGCAATTCTACTCTTAAACATTACGAACTGAGCTTCAGAAACTTCGCACTCAAACACAGAGTTTTGCACCCGTTGCCCATAATCCTTACAAACTTTAGCCACCTGACGAAGCCGTTTTTGCCCCGTCTCACTTACAGTATCCACATCATACGTAATCAGTATATACATAACAATCTATTTGAATAAGAACACAGGATAATCATCAATATCGCATCTCACATAACGTGCCAAAAGCATCGCCTGAACGTAAGGAAGTAGTCCAATGGGCACTTTTTCGTTAAGATCAGGATGAATGATATTATCTTTTTTGCGGTTCTGCCAAGCAGTCAAAAAAGTTTTTCGCCCTTTGTCAGTCATCAATACTCCCTTCTCTCCCTGAAACATAAAATCATTAGCCCCTATCTGTCGTTTATTGATAAGCGACAATACGAACCGGTCGCCCAGATAAGCACGCATTTCCTCCATCACATCCAGTGCCAACGAAGTTCTGCCAGGCCGCAGCGTATGGAAAAATCCCACGTATGGATCAAGCCCCACTGTTTCCAAGGCTGCAGCCGTATCATTAGCCAATAGTGTATAAGCCAGCGAAAGCATCGCATTCACGGCATCCTTTGGTGGTCGACGGTTACGTCCAGCAAACGGGAAGTCCGGCTTTTGCTGCAAGATGAGATGAGGGAATACAGAGAAATACTTGTTGGCAGCCCGCCCTTCTATGCCCATCAGTTCTGCCCTGTCGGAGGCCTTCAAACTGTCGCGCTTTTCCATGTCCAATGCCTTAGAGGCAGCCTCCACATCTGCATTTCCGCCATAGTCGCGGGTATATCTGCGAAGCACATTACGATAGTTCTGTATCTTACCAGCCACAAAGAGTTGTGCCACATGCAGCGACCATCGCTCATCATCTGCCAAACGGTATTGCGCTTTGCGTAGGAGCACATTGCCCTTTGTCTGTCCCTGCACCCGACTGACAAACCGCCCGTTAGGCGACAGGAATGTCAGCGACACCCCATTATCCGCACAGAGTTTCATCAGTCCAGGGCTGGCTCCCATATATCCGAACGTCACGATGCCCTCTATATTGATAACAGGTATGCGGAAAACCTCCTGCTGTTTAACAGAGATGACCACATTCATCCCGTCCTTGCTCAAATAGGCATCTGGCGTGGTGACGTATAGCGTGTTAAGCAGTTTCCTCATACAGGTTCTTCTTCAGGTAATGTGAAACTTTAGTACAATTTGCCATTTCTGGCATGCAGATATTATTCAGCGAGCACTTCACGCAATGCTTGCCTCGCTGGATGGGTGGCAACAGGCCCGAAGAGAATATCTCGTGCATCCGACATGCGCAGTCCGCTACAGTATCCCGTAATTCATCAGAAATAGCCACCTCTACCCTGTGCCGAATCTCTGCATAGAAGATTGCACCGTACTCTATTCGGATGCCATATTGTTCCTCCAGGCACATCGCTTGTGCAGCCAGTTGCACCTCATCCTCTTTATTTTTCTTTGGCTTGCCGTGCTTATACTCCAAAGGATATGGCATCCAGTGCCCCGGATAGTGAGGGCGGGTGACAGCATTGCATTCATCGTCAGCAGGATGCAGTTCAACGATATCGGTCACACCATAAAGCCCTAACTGATGCGAAGCGACGCTGACAGAGCGCAATGAGATACAGCCACCGCACTTCTGCCGATAGAAAGGATCGTCTGCGTGCTGGTGCATCATACTTCCCTCCATCGTCAGGCGGTTGTCTTCCCATTGCTGGTCGATATGTATCAACGCCCACTGCCGGGGACAGAAGCGGAAGTGCTGTATCCCCGACAACATGAGCATATCGTCATCACTATAAATCATATAGTCTATTTATCGTGAGTATTGTCTTCCTCAAATGGCAAGGCGCCGAGAAACCGATCAAAATCGCTTTGGAACAGACGGTCCTGCACGATGCGGTACTTCTCAAATTCCGTCTCGGCATGCAGCACGGCATCCTCGTGGCTCACACTCCCAGCATTGTCGAGGATTGGTCGCTCGTCACTCGAAAGATAGGCATCTATGCGCTTTGCCCAGTCCTCCATCGTCATCGGGATGTGCCGCTTGGCACGGCTCTCGGCAAACTCCAGCACAGCCGTCACGATGCGCCCCATATCCTCCAGTTCCATCTGCTTCAAGTAGTTCTTGGCAATCGTCACATCTGTCTTGACAATCTTTCCGTCGGGCGCATTCTCCCAAGTCGTCAGTCCCATGTGATCCTTGCCGGCATCAGCACGCTCCATAATCAGCTCAGCGGCAGTCCGACCATGTACGGCATAATGCATCTTATTCTGAATCCGCTTGAAGAACAGCCGCGTCGTCGGAGCATCCTTGTTATAGTCCATACTGGTGGCATAGATGTCCGTCAGCTTCTGGTAGAACCGCCGCTCGCTCAATCTAATCTCCCGTATCTCTGCCAGCAGGTGCTCAAAATAGTCATCACCAAGGAACGTGCCGTTCTCCATGCGCTTCCTGTCAAGCACATAGCCCCGTATAGCGTACTGCCGCAACACACTTGTAGCCCATTGGCGGAACTGAGTGGCACGGATGCTGTTCACCCGGTAGCCAACGGCGATGATGGCGTCGAGCTTATACATCACTACAGAGCGTTTTACAGCTCTGCCGCCTTCTTGCTGAACTGTTTCCATTTTGGAAATAGTTGCTTCTTCGTTCAGCTCTCCCGTCTCAAAGACATTGGCAAGGTGCTTGCTGATGGCAGGCACTCCCACATCGAAAAGTGCTGCCATAGCCTTCTGTGTACACCAAATTGTCTCATCGGCATACATTACCTCGATGCCTTGCTCCTTATTCTCCGCCTGGAAAATCAGGAACTCCGCCGTACTGTTTCTTATCTCACGCTTCTTTGCCATAGGCGGTTAGATTATTTCTTCGATGGTCACACCTGCAGGAAGAGCATCTTTGTCGATGGTAACCGTGTAATCAGAGAAAGCACGAGGGGCACCTTCGCATTTCTTTCTCACCGTCACTAAATCAAAGAGCTTATTGGCAGGAGCGTTACCTAAAACAGATTCGTGTTTGAATACTACCAGTTTCTGTGCACTCATCAATCCACGTGCGGCTGAGCGGTCAACATCAAACATATTCTTCAAAGCATTCCAAAAGAGTGCGAGGTCTTCCTCAGAGAACCCAGTCTGTTTGCCAAGATTGGCAGAAATAAAACCGTGACAGACGTATAGACCATAAGGAACAGTGGCTTTGCGCCCCATAGTGCGGTTATCGCCTCCTTGTTTCTCTGCTTCTTTTTCTGTCGCCACAGCCATACGGGTAATGGAGTGTTCCATTGTAGCTATAGGATCAACGGAACGTGCAAACGTCAACTTGATAGGGCCGCGAACCTGACCTGCGTTTTTGCCTGTAGACATTACAGCACCAAAGGTTCTGACATCAAAATATTTCCGACACATAACATCTCTGGCGGCAGATGTCTTGTCTTTAGCATTCTTCACGCTCTCTTCATCATGAGCGGCATCGATGGATTTGTTCAACACTGCTTTTTCCTTAATGAAGACATCATATCCTTCAGCGCAGTCTTTTGCTACTTGCACATAGTTGCGCACTTTTCGCTTCAGACAGACGTCCGTCACCAGCCCCATTCCTGTCTCAGCATCCACACGGGGCAAGTTGCCTGCATCGGGGTCACCATTTGGATTACCGTCCTGTACATCAAAGATGTAAACGAAATCAATTCTGTTTTTAAGTTCTGACATAATAGTATGATTTTAATTGTTATTCTTCGTTATCATTATCCTCGTTCTTGGTAAAGAAATCCTGTCGCTGATGATAGTAGCCGATGAAGAAGCGGCCTTGATCCTGCAAATCCAGTTGAGGTCTGAAACCATTGGCATCAATCTTGCTGATGATTTCCTGCTTCAGCTTCTCGAAGTAAACCTTCCGTCCCTCATTCTTCAGATTCTCCACATGATGATTAGAGAGATTCAGGATGGTAGAGAATACGGCAGCAGGGGTGGAACTGGCGGAATTCATATACCGCTCACGGATAGAATGTTGGTTGTTTGCCTCTTCCTGAATCTTATCAAGCACGGCAAACAGTCGGCCACAGAGGTAGCCTTGGTTGGTGTTTTCTTTGTCTAACATAACTTGTATTTTTTGTTCATTATTCTTTAGTCTGTTGAGATATGCCTTGATGATGGCGGCACGGGTTATATGCACCGCATTTTTGTCTTTTTCTCCCGATTCCACCCGGATACGTCTGATGCAAGAAGCAAAGAGCGTTTGAGGATATGGCAGTCCCTCAAAGATACTTTTTACTACTGCTTCCGGCAAATTCGGTGTAGCATCCGAAACCTTGCCACCAAGTGTTACTGTGCTGATGATATTACGCAGACCTATATATGGTTTCTTTTCCGGCCGGATGTCAACGACCTCCATATCATCAAAATGTCTGCAGATGGTTTCTGCAAACTGCTTCAATGGAATCTCTGCCCAGTAAGTAACCGCAATGCGTGCTGCATTGGGGGCCAAGCCTAAGATATAGAATATTTCATCAGATGAGGATTTCAGTGTTCCCTTGTAGATTGACTCAAAGACTTTTCGCACCTGCTCGATATTCCGATTGGGGGCGTCAGATTGTTCGTTGAAGCCAAAAAGACTGAAGAAACTGTCTTCTGCTTTTTGTCCCGCTTCATCATTCTTGGAAGCCCAGAAAATGAAAGTGCGATTACCTGTCACAAATTTATTTCTGGAGTTCTTTGAAAGCATTTTCAATAAAGATGTCGTATACTTAAACTCTGCTTCTTCGGATATAGGAGCATTGAGCCCCATTTTTTTTCCATAAGAATCATATCCAGAACTTACTTGAAACGATACAAGTTTTGCATTGCTCTTTCCGCCATTTACAAATGTGCTATAGGTCGTATTTACTGGCTTTGCCTTTTGACCAGTTACAAGACACAATGCTGGCTCATTCTCATTTACGACATTGTCTATCTTGTTCGTAATTACTTCTTTGTCAGATGCAGCTAATACTGTATTGCCAACTATGCGGAATGTAATGTTTTTGTTTAATGACTTACACAGCTCATCCCAATTCGGATCTTTTTGCATAGTGTCAATAGTATTTTGATCATATTGTTGATAAAAGAGATACACTGCCTTTGCATATTCATTAAGAGGCAGAATACTATAAAGCCATTTTACATCTTCTATAAATGCTTCAAAGTTTTTTTTATTCTTCTTAATCTCCTCAGCTATGTTTATTTGTTTTCCCACTTTAACGTCTTTCAACCCTAACACATACGAACCATTATCGCCAAGGCTATGTGGTACGGGTGAAGAAGTCCTTTCTTCTGGCCTAAATGTCTGTAAAACAATTCCATTATCGTCCCCCAAAGGTTCCAAACCTTTGAAGTTGCCATTCTTATCGATTAAAATGGCATATCTGAAGTTTACATACGCTGTTTGAAAAGAAGGCAAATCATCTTTGCATCTCTCATAATAGTCATAAAGTGCTTTCAATATCATCGCAGTATCTCCTCACTATCTTTTGATGGAACAATAATTGTGCCGTTCTCCATCCGTGCACGGTAGAACATGGCGGATGGATTCTTCAAGTCCTGCTCGAAGTCCATATCATAGAGCATAATGCCAAAATCGCGGCTTTCACTGATTGGGTTAGGCAATTCCTCTGTTTCCGGATTTACCAGTCTGAAGGATGCCACACACTCACGAGTTCCCAAATAGGGTTGATTGAAGCATTGCCCTTTACTGGCACGCCGCTCAAACATGGCATTGTATTTTGCCGGATTTTCATCATGATGCTCCCCGTCAAACAAATCTGGCTGTTTTGTTCTCTTCCGCTGAGGAATGAATTCCAGTTTCGCCCAGATACGGTATCTGACATCTTTTAATAATAGGCTGTTCTTCTGTTGACGTTTGTCTTCTATATAGATGGGATTCTTCGATGCCACAGCCCCCACTTCATTACGACGCACTGAAGTCCATTTGATAGGATTCAGTACCTCTATCTTTGTCACTTGCCAATGAATGGCGGGCTTCCAGAAGATGGCCTCAAAGATAGCACGTGCGGCAGAAGGCGTAATGACATCATAACTCACCCGTTCCACTTTCAGTTCCGGACGGGTGAAGCAGGCCATCGCCCCCCATACTTCTAAACAGAATTCCTTGTCGTAGTATTCCATATCGCTTATATTATATATGTTTCTTCTAACCACTGATTCTCTATTGACAATCCTGTGTCATCGTGGTAGAATGCAGGATTGGTGATTACGCAGATATTCTCAAAAGGTTCCTCTATGGCTCCTGTGCTCTTCAGCTTGTCAAAGTCGTGCTTGCGTATATTGACACTGTATTGAGCCATCTGCCTCATCAACTGATAAGAGGGACCTTCCGAAAGTAACCGCTGATAAAGATTGATGCTGTCATGCCAATTGATGAGGACTGATATAGACTGGTCATCAATCAAATGGAATCGGCTCGCCGCCTCCTCAAACTCGCATTCGGGCTTATAGAGTAATTCTTGCATTTGCTGCTTGTCGAAGTTGTCAATCCGGCAATGAAGTTGCTTGAAATAAGCAACCATTGTCTCTGGCGCAAACCAGTCATATCGTCCAACCATATTTAGCCGCGCGTTGTTTGTCTGTGAAATAAAGCCTTGCGGCAGAGGATGTTCCTTTCCCAAACTGAACACGTAGGTAGTGCAAATACCGTTTTTCCCTTCACGGTTACAGCGCCCTGCTGCCTGAAGAATCGAATCAAGCCCCGCCTCCTGACGATAAACCACGGGGAAATCGATATCAACACCAGCTTCGACGAGTTGTGTGGAAATTACTCTGATGGGGCTACCGCTGCCCTCTTTCAATGCACGTCTAATATGTTTTATTGTTGCTGCCACATGTGTAGGGCACATCATTCGCGAAAGATGCAAACATATTCCCTCGTTTGGCAATCTCTCATAAAGCTCTTTGGCATCCCTACGAGTATTCACAATGCAGAGAACTCGCTGATGATTGACCAATTGCGCTGCTATTTCATCGTATGATTTAGGAGTGTCATCGATTTCCAACTTCACACGTCTCAGTTTATCGTGAAGTTTCGCCTCGGCAGGGATAATCTCATGAACAGAGTCCAAAGCATCAAATCCGACAGAAGGATTAGTGCCCTCTATTCTTCCTGACAACACAGGCTGACTGGCAGTGGTAAATAGAACGGAAACACCAAAAAAGCGACACAACGTGTCAAGCGTATGGACTATAGGCTTATAAAAGTTCATCGGCAGGGTCTGTACTTCATCCAGTATCAGTACACTCTTGACTATGTTGTGAAGCTTCCGACAATCGGAACGCTTATTGCTGAACAGCGACTCGAACAATTGCACGTTGGTCGTTACAACAATGGGATAATCCCAGTTTTCCGTGGCCAGTTGCATTCGCCCTCTCATCTCTTGATTCTTAATGCCTTCAGGGTTAAAGTTTGAATGGTGTTCCAATACATTCTCCTCACCCAAGATTGCTTTCAGCGTGGCAGCAGTCTGGGTTATGATACTTGTGTAAGGTATGGCAATGACTATCCTGTTCAGATGATGCTTTACTGCATGGTGCAACGCCCAAAGTACGGAGGCCAATGTTTTTCCTCCGCCAGTTGGAACCGTCAGGCTATAGAGTCCCATTTCCTCCTGACTTTCCTTGATACACTGTTCCTGCACATAGTTGCGGATGCGGTTTACCTCTGTATCAATAGACTGTTCCCTCAGAATCCGTAAGTGCGACTCTAATCTCACTAACAAATCTTCCATCTGAGCATGGCTGCCGCGAAGTGCAGCCTGCTCAGGGTTCATAAAGTTTTCTGTATCAAGGCTGTCGGCATCTACCAAACAAGAGAACAGCATTCGCACAATATGATGGTAATCATACTTTTCTGCTTTGCCAAACTTCGGCTGGGCACAGGGCATATTTTCACCTATTGTAACATCACTTGGAATATCGCGCTTCGCTTCCTCTATGTAGTCACAATAATCATAAAGTCCACGATGATGCCCTGCTATAGGCTGTGCTATTAGTGGAGCTATATGTGGATATTGATTCCTGACAATACAGGCTCCGACGTATGCATGGCGGGGGCCACTTTTTATATGAGCATACTCTTTATTGTAACCAGTAGCTCCTTGAATGAACTTCTGCCATTCTGCCTGTTCCTTACCTTTGTCATGGAGCCGTCCCATAACAGCCCCCAAATCGCCCATACCGAACTCCGCTGCAAACTTTGAAGCAAGTTCTGCAACTCCACACTGGTGGTCATCATTAGTTTGAATACGACCATCATTACTTATGTGAGATATGATGACTCTATTCTTACCCATAGAGTTAATAGGTTGCAGAGATGTTCTTAAAGATTCTTTCAAGTATATTAGTTGTCAATATATTAGCAAGTTGCACCATTGGCGATGACATTTGCTTTAGATGTTTCTATTTCAGCAAATGCAAAAGTACAATTAAAATCGATTAATCGGATGGGGCGGGAGGGATTTTAAGATTATTTTAACAGATGAAGCGTGCAGGGGGACATGCTCACTGGGGACAGGCCCGTGTGATTCCGGTGGAAAATCGCCAGTGCTCACAAGGGGCTGGCCTTTGTGAACCCTCCTACCCTCCTACCCAGAAGTAAATTTGAAATGATTAGGCAATACAATTTTAAGAATTTTATTTAATATGTATAAAATTCAATTTATATATAAATATATATATTTATATATAAATTGAATTTCTATTAAGACATTTGAAAATCTTTTGAGTTCAGAGTAAAAAATGCATTTGGGTAGGAGGGTAGGAGGGTAGGAGTGCTCACGAAGGGGTCCAAGGTCATCGTGTGTCAATGGCATCCAAGAATAAGCACCGTCCCTTTGTTAGGCAGGAGCCTCCGCGCACACCGCACCAGTTTATTAGCCCTCGGCAGGAGGCTCTTAATCCGGATTAGGAGGCTCTTGTCGGCAGCAGGAGGCTTCTATTTTCAACAAGAGCCTGCTATTAGGCATATTTATGCACAAGCTGCTGAAAACGAACATGTTGAGCGTCAGTTAACTCGCATAACGAGGAGGAGCGTAATATTGCCCCTTATTTTTGCTGACAGACCTTGTGAGATTCGAAATATAAGTCCTCAAAAGGCATAATAAGTCCTCAAAAGGCACAAAATATGGAGAATTATTAGTAACTTTGCAGCCGAAATCAAAGAGTATTCACTAAACAAGAAACAGAATGAACATGAAACGACAAGCCTTAGTATGGCTCTCGAGCCTGCTGCTACCGCTCCTGGCGATGGCCGAAACGAGTATCTATGACCTGCAGAAGCCCTTCGGATTCTGTACCCAGTCGTCGCGCACTGCCGACACGCCCTACGACATCACTGGCGGCGGCTGCTATGCCTACCCCGTGGAGGGAGTGGCCGAGGGGGAGGTGATCACGCTGACGTCGAACGGCGGCGACATGCGGAGCGACATCGAGGCCGCCATCAAGGGCCACAGCGTGATCATCTTCGACGGCTCTGAGGGCGACTTCAGCGTGTCGAGCACCATCTCGCTGACGAGCATCAAGAACAAGACGCTGATAGGCATCAACAATGCGCGCCTGAAGACAACGTGGTATGCCACGCAGGAGATCATCGACGCGCTCAACGCTGCTGGCGTGCCCAGCATGAGCACCAGCAGCGGCGGCGGCAAACTGTCGAACGGAACGGAGGTGAAGGAACAGGCGGAGTTTAACACCCGCCAGATCATCATCGACCTGACGGGCGACACGAAGGAGACGTACCGCAAGTCGGGCATCTTCTACTTCAAGAGCTGCCAGAACCTGATTATCCGCAACCTGCAGTTCGCCGGCCCCGGCTCCATCGACGTGGGCGGCGACGACCTGGTATCATTCTACGGCACGAAGAACTGCTGGGTGGACCACTGCGACTTTGCCGACGGCATGGACGGCAACTTCGACATCACGCAGAAGTCGGACTTCAACACCGTGAGTTGGTGTACCTTCAGTTATACGGACCACTCGTATATGCACCAGAACACCAACCTGGTGGGCAGCAGCGACAGCGAGGCGACGGGATATCTGAACACCACGTTCGCCTTCAACCACTGGGGCGACAACTGCCGCGCCCGCATGCCGATGGCCAGGGTTGGCAAGATACACATGCTGAACAACTACTACACCTGCACGAGCGGCAACAACTGCATCAACCCGCGGAAGAACTCGGAATTCCTGGTGGAGGGCAACTACTTCGCCACGGGCGTGAAGAAGATCTACAGCCAGTCGGGCGCCACGGTCGTGACATGGGCTGCGAGCAACTATGTGGCTGACAAGTCGGCCACGAAGCCCTCGTCGCTGGGCGCTACGGTGACGGTGCCGTATGCCTACGACGTGGCCGACGCTGAGACGGTGCCCGCGGAGGTGGGTACGCATGCCGGCGCGACGCTGTTTGGCGAGACGGGCCAGCAGACGGCCATCAGGCAGGTGGCGACGGGCGCCCCGGCGCGGCAGGAGCGCTACAACCTGGCCGGACAGCGCGTCGGCGAGAATGCCCGCGGCGTGATCATCACAAACGGGAAGCTAATCGTGAGATAATGAAAGCCCCCCGCCATACCCGTGGCGGGGGCTTTTCTTAATTTATGCTGAACAGCCTAAGTTTTTCTTTTTAACACGAATTGCCATTAATTGAATACGAATTTTTCATTTGGCGTTATGCTACTGTTCAGGAACTTATCACTACACAGAGTAAAAAAGTCAGTCGTTCAAAACCCCATAGCATAAGATAATGAAAATCCCCGCCACGGGTATGGCGGGGGCTGTTGGTTTAATGAGAACCGGGAGGTTATCCGATTTCAATCTGACGGCTGACCTTGACCTTCTCCTCTACAATCTTGGGCAGCTCAACGGTGAGCACGCCGTGCTCCACGCGGGCCGAGATGGCATCCTTCTTCACGTCGTCAGGCAGGATGAGCGTCTGCTCGTACTTGGAGTAGCTGAACTCGCGGCGCAGGTAGCGGGTTGACTTGTCCTCGTCCTTGTGCTCCTGCTTGCTCTCCATCTTGACCACGAGGTTGCCCTCGTCGTTGATATGCACGTTGAAGTCCTCCTTTTTCATGCCCGGCGCGGCGAGCTCCACGGTGTAGGCCTTGTCGCTTTCTTTCACATTGATGGCCGGGGCTGTGCTGTTGACTCTCGGCATAAAGTCGGTGTCGAACAAATCATTGAATACACTGGGAATCCAACTGTTACTTCTCATTACTGGCATCATAATCATTACCTCCTAATTATACTATTTAAATTGTTAAACTTATGTTCTATGAATTTCGGCTCCTCTTGTGAGCGTCGTTCACTAAACAAAAGGCAAGAAAGATGCCAAACCGTTTCAGTATGTCAATCTGACAGGATGGAGCGACAGATTGTCAGTGCGTCCTCCACCGAGTGGATGTCGGTGACCACCATGGAGCGCTTGCCGTTGGCCTCGCGGAGGTTGCATCGTCGTACGTTGCGGGTCATATAGTCGATGACGCGTCCGAAGGCTTCGCTCTGATAGTAGGGGCTGTTGGGATTGGCCACGAAGTAGAGGAACATCTTCTGCTGCTTGAGCATGATCTTCTCCACGCCGAGCTGTCGTCCGAGCACGCGGAGGGGTACGACGCTGATGAGCTCTTCGGCCACGCGGGGGATCTCGCCGAAGCGGTCGCGGAGCCGGGAGCGGTAGGCCTCGAGCTGCTGTTGGAGGTCGTGGCGCCCGGCCAGGTTGTCGAGTTCGCGGTAGAGGAGCATTCGCTCGGAGTCGCTGGGCACGTACTGGTCGGGGAAGTACATCTCGATGTCGGTGTCGATGGCGCAGTCGTCGACGTAATCCGAGGAGTCCGAGGAAGCGCCCTCCTTCCCCGAGGAAGCGCCCTCCTTCCTTGAAGAAGCATCCTCCTTCCTTGAAGAAGTATCCTCCTTCGTTGAAGAAGCATCCTCCTTCTGCGAGAACTCAGGCTCCTCGTTGCGCAGCTCGGCCATGGCCTGCTGCAGGATTTTCTGGTATGTCTCGTAGCCCAGGTCGGAGATGAATCCCGACTGCTCGGCGCCGAGCAGGTTGCCTGCGCCTCGGATGTCGAGGTCCTGCATGGCGATGTTGATGCCCGAGCCCAGGTCGGAGAAGTTCTCCAGGGCCTCCAGTCGTCGCCGCGACTCGGGGTTGAGTGCAGCCAGGGGCGGTGCGAGCAGGTAGCAGAAGGCCTTGCGGTTGCCCCGTCCCACGCGGCCACGCATCTGGTGAAGGTCGGATAGTCCGAAGTTGTGTGCCGCGTTGATGATGATGGTGTTGGCGTTGGGGATGTCGATGCCGTTCTCTACGATGGTGGTGGAGAGCAGCACGTCGTAGTCGTAGTTGGAGAAGTCGAGCACTATCTGCTCCAGCTCCTCAGGCTTCATCTGTCCGTGGCCGATGGCGATGCGTGCGTCGGGTATGTACTTGTGGATCATCTCGGCGATGTGGGTCAGGTCTGAGATGCGGTTGTTGACGAAGTAGACCTGTCCGTTGCGCGACATCTCGAAGTTGATGGCGTCGGCGATGATTTCTGCGCCGAAGGTGTGTATCTCCGTCTGTATGGGATAGCGGTTTGGCGGCGGTGTCTGTATGACGCTCAGGTCGCGTGCGCCTACGAGCGAGAACTGCAGGGTTCGGGGAATGGGCGTGGCCGACATGGTGAGCGTGTCGACGTTCGACTTCATCTGCCGCAGCTTCTCCTTGGTCGAGACGCCGAACTTCTGCTCCTCGTCGATGATGAGCAGTCCGAGGTCGTGGAAACGTACCGCCTTTCCGATGAGCTTCTGCGTACCTATTATTATGTCCACCTTGCCGTCGGCCAGGTCCTTCAGCAGGGCCGTGGTCTGCTTCTGCGTCTTGGCTCGTGTGAGATAGTCTACGCGCACGGGCATGTCCTTCAGTCGCGATGAGAAGGTGCGGAAGTGCTGGTAGGCCAGCACGGTGGTGGGCACGAGTACGGCCACCTGCTTGCCGTCGCAGGCAGCCTTGAAGGCGGCTCTCACGGCCACCTCAGTCTTTCCGAAGCCCACGTCGCCGCACACCAGGCGGTCCATGGGCCGTGCGCGCTCCATGTCGGCCTTGACGTCCTGGGTGGCCTTCAGCTGGTCGGGGGTGTCCTCGTAGAGGAAGCTGGCCTCCAGCTCGTGCTGCAGGTAGGAGTCGGGGCTGAAGGCGAAGCCCCTCTCGCGGCGTCGGCGTGCGTAGAGGCGTATGAGGTCGCGTGCGATGTCCTTGATGTGGTTCTTGGTGCGCTCCTTGAGGCGCTCCCACTGTCCGGTGCCGAGGGTGGACAGGCGCGGGGGCTCGCCGTTGTCCTGCGACTTGTACTTGGCCACCTTGTAGAGTGAGTGGATGCTGACGTAGATGGCGTCGCCGTGCTGGTAGGTAATCTTGATCATCTCCTGGTAGCCGTCGCCCTGGGGCATACGGACGAGTCCGCCGAAGCGGCCCACGCCGTGGTCCACGTGAACCACGTAGTCGCCTATCTCGAACTGCTGTATCTCCTTCAGGGTGAGGGCCATCTTGCCGCCCCGTGCGCGGTCGCTCTTCAGGTTGTACTTATGGAATCGGTCGAAGATCTGGTGGTCGGTGAAGATGCAGACCTTCAGGTCATTGCAGACGAAGCCCTCGTGGATGGTGCGGTCGACGGGGGTGAAGGCGATTTGGGAACTGGCAGTTGACGATTGAGAATTGGCAGTTGGCGATTGGGAATTGAGTATTTCCTTCAGCCGCTCGTTCTGCTTCTGGCTGTCGGCACAGATGAACAGCTGGTAGCCGCGCTGCAGATAGTTGGCGAACGACTGTCGGAGCATGTCGAAGTTCTTGTGGAACAGTGGCTGCACGCTGACGTTGAAGCGGATGGTGGCCCCGGGCTGCGCTGCGGGGCGGTGCCCGAACTCAATGCGCCGGAAGCCGTCGGCATCGGCCATGAACTGGGCCCCGCTGACGAGCTGCGCGTCGCGGCGCAGCTGCTGCTCCAGCTGCTGCCGCTCCATCTCGGTGGCATCGGCCATCTGCTCCATGCGTGCCTGCTCGGAGAATCCCTCCTGATAGGCGCGGTCGATGGCGTCGCGCACGTAGAGATAGTCCTTCACCACCAGCATCATGTCCTTGGGCACAAAGGCGAGCAGCGGCACCTTGTCGGCAGCCTGCATGGCCAGTTCGGGAACAATCTCCACCCGCTGCCGCCGCTCCTTGGAGAGCTGGTTCTCCACCTCGAAGGTGCGGATGGAGTCGATGTCGTCGCCGAAGAAGTCGACGCGATAGGGATACTCGCAACTGTAGGAATAGACGTCGAGGATGGAGCCGCGCTGTGCGAACTGCCCCGGCTCGTAGACGTAGTCGACCTCGCGGAAGCCGAAGTCGCGCAGGGTCTTGGTGATATCGGCAACATCGACGGTCTGCTCCTGCTCGAGCACCAGCGTCCGCGAGTCGAGGCTCTGCTTCGACACCACCAGCTCGGCCACGGCCTCGGGGTAGGTGACGATGTAGAGGGGAGTGGGGAGAGGAGAGTGGGGAGAGGGGAGAGGAGAGTGGGGAGAGGTGAGCGGGGAGAGGCGTGCGAGCACCTCGGTGCGCAGAATCTCGCTGGCGGCGTCGCGCTGGGCGTACTTGATGGCGCGGCGGTAGCTGCTGGGGAAGAAGAGCACGCCGCCGTCGCCCAGCATCTGCGTCAGGTCGTGGTAGAAATAGCCGGCCTCCTCGGCATCCTGAAGGATGAAGAGCAGGGGGAATGGGCACTTGGCAGCCAGGCTGCCGAACACCATGGGGGCCGAGGAGCCCAGCAGGCCCTCGAGGAAAATCGACTGAGCCGAAGATTTCCCTATCGCCTGCGCCAGTGCCGACACCTGCGGATGCCTGGCATAGAGCTTGACCAGTTCCTGTAGATTCATCGCGAAACGTATGTAGAATTTGCGTGCAAAGGTATGAAAAAAAACCGAATTAGCACTAAATTCAGCTATATATTTGCCGATGGTTCTGCAAGATTTTGTGTTGGTAGGCGGTAATTTGCCATAAAAGCAGTGCCTTTGCACACTGTATGAAATCAGCAGATTCCCGAAAGGATCTAAATACCCAAGTGAACTTTCACATCACTTTCACCGCATCAAAATATAGGCAAAAGAAAGAGGAGCTTACTTTGTTGTAAGCTCCCCATTTTCAGTTCTTAGTCATTGTAGCGGGAGCCGGGATTGAACCGGCGACCTCATGATTATGAATCATAAAGTACCCGATAAGTGTTAATATTTCATGTTTTACATCCCTATAGGGCTTTATCACATTTATTATTTGTAACTTTGCACCCAAATGATGACAATAGAGGAAATAAGGTCAGGGAAAGAAGGTCAGACGTTTGACCTGAAGAGCATACAGATTGACCCGAAAGCATTGGCAATTCCCATTGTGGCGATGGCTAATGCTGATGGTGGCATGTTGGCAATTGGTATTTCTGACAAGACAAGAAGGATAGAAGGTGTGAACCAACATACTGCTAAGTTGAATGAGTTGCTTCGTGTGCCGTTTGACTTTTGCAATCCGTCAATTCCAGTAGCATGTCGCTATATGGATTGTACTGACGATGAAGGCAATCCTAATCGTATTTTGCTGATGAATATCCCTGCCAGTCAGTTCCTTCATACCAATCAAGCCGATGAAGCCTATATCCGAGTAGGCGATAAGAGCCGTAAACTGACATTCGAAGAGCGGATGCAACTGATGTACGACAAAGGTGAACGCTCCTACGAAGATACGGCTGTCTATGGCGCAACTATTGAGGACATCGATATGGATGCCGTTGCCGAATATGCCAAGCTGGTAGGTTACGGGAAGTCACCGCTTGAATACCTGCGAGAGAACAACGGTTTTGTAACAACCAACAAAAAGGGCAAGGAAGATGTCAGCGTTGCCTGTATCCTGCTCTTCGGCAAGAACCCTCAGAAGTTCTTCCCTCGTAGTCGTACCCGCTTCATTCGTTACGAAGGTGTTGACGAGAAAGTTGGCGCAGAGATGAATGTTATCAAGGATGTCATCTTTGAGGGAACCATCCTGAACCAAGTCAGGAAAACGATAGAGTTCATCGAGACCCAGGTTCGTGAACACACCTTCTTGGGACAGCACGGACAATTCGTTACCCGTCGTGACTATCCAAAGTTCGTCATACAAGAGATGGTTGTCAATGCCTGTTGCCACAGGGCCCACAATATCAAGGGAACAGAGATTCAGATCAAGATGTTTGATGACCGACTGGTGTTTGAGTCGCCAGGCAAATTGCCAGGACAGGTAAAGCCCAGCAACATCCGCAATACCCACTTCTCGCGCAATCCGAAGATTGCTGCATTCCTGAAAGCCTATCACTACGTGAAAGAGTTTGGCGAGGGTATGGATCGTATCTGTCGGGAGCAGGAAGCCAATGGTGCCCAAGCCCCATCTTTCCGAACAGACGACTTCATCTTGAAGATTACAGTACCAAAGGTGAATGAAAAGGTGAATGAAAACGGGGGTAAGGTGACAGAAAAGGTGAATGAAAATGACGAAAAGGTTACTGTAAAGGTGAATGAAAAACGTCAACAGTTGATAGAAAAGCTGATAGAAAAGGCTAAAGCAAATGGCGACAAGTTGACAGAAAACCGTATAACCATATTAGAATTAATGATAGATAATCCATATGTATCTGTGGTAGAACTAGCAAAAACGATAGGAATTAGTGTCAATTCTATCATGCGTAATATAGACTATCTGCGTGGAAAGTACCTCCGCCGTGTTGGCCCAGACAAAGGTGGCTTTTGGGAGATAATAGAATAACTCCATGTCGGGCGAACAAGAAAAAAGCCCGCTCCTTGCGGGGCGGGCTCATTTGTCACTCATCTTATCTTATTATGATGGTGTGGGTTTTTATGGGAGTGTCGGAGTCGTCGCGTTGAAGAACGAACTGATATGTTCCTGCACCAGAGTAAGCTTTGATGGCAGACTTCATGTTATCTAAGGATTCCATAGCATCCATAAATGTAGCTATGGCATTCTTCGAGTCATTTTCTGATGCCTCGGCTGTATCAAATTTGCCCTGCCAGGATTCAACCTTATCTTTTAACCATTTTTCAAATTCAGACTTGCTTTCCGTTTCCGTTTCTTTAAGTGGACCATAACTTGTGACAAACATATGCCATTTATACTTATAGCGATCCATCTCCGGCAGATCGATTTCCATAGAATGAAGGTCATGATAGAACCTTGCTTTGTAAAAACAGCGCCATACAGACGAAAGGTCTTTTTTTACCTTATAGTTTTTAGAGGCAGATATTAAAACCGAAATGATGGTGAGATCAGCGGTCAGCTTATATTGTCCTGTGGGGTTGGTCACCATCATCAAGGCTTCATGCTCTAACTTGCAGGTATTCTTCATCAAATTAGGCACGTCACAAGTATCCCAACCGGTAATACTACCTGAATACCCTGAGTTAAGTGAACTCCAATATTTACACAGATCGCCCTGGCCAATGTAATACCATTCGACGGATTGATTATCATATGTAGCCGTTAATTCCAGGTCGCTGGTTGACCATGATTTTGCCTGTGAAAATGATATAGCGCTGCTATAGTTGACTGATCCTGTCACAGCGCCGTAGCCGGCAGTGCCTCCATAACTCCAGCCAGACGACGAGCCTGTTTCCGAGCTGATGGTGCGCTGATGGTTTTCGTTGCCCGGTGCCACGTCCCAGAGGGCCATAGTGCCACCATCACCCGAGAATTTCATTTTAGATTTGAAGTTTTTCATCCAAGGGCCGCGACTATAAGGGAAATCATCATAAGCGAGAGTAGCACTAACCCACCGACGAACACCATGGTTCCACGTACCGTCGGGCGTCGAATTCAACTTTTCGTTATGCACTGTTACGGACTGCTTTACTTGATAATAATCTTTAGGCGCATTACTTCCTTCGCCAAAAGCGTGGGCGCTGTAGATGGTGTATTTTACATCGATACCTGCAGAGATTGTTTTATAATAATAATAATTCACTTTTCTTATCCCCTGCACTCGTTTTTCGGACTCCGCGAAGCACCTAAGCAACGCATTGAATTCTCATCGAATTAGTGAATTTGCAAAGAAGTGTGTCATAGAGTCTGTCTGTGTTTGATGGGTGTATGGCGCTGATAATCGTAGAGGGTCAGGCGACGCAGGTGGTAGTAGGCGAGCCAATAGTTCTGAAGCGAGGCAATCTGATTCTGCCGGGCCGTCTGCCAATGGCTCTGGGCCAGTGAGAGGTCGTAGGCGTTGGCCTGGCCTCGGATAAAGCGCTGTAGGGTCTGGGCATAGGCATCCTCAGCGATGGTTAGGGCCTGACGCGAGGTCTCTACGATAGCCTGACGCTCGTTGATTTCGGTGACGGTCAGGGCCACTTCCAGTTCGGTGTCACGTGCCGTCTCCTTCTCGGCATTCTCGGCCGCATCCACATTACTGCGGGCTGCCAACCAGGCGTTCTTGCGCTTCCCCCAGTCCTTCAGTGGTACGGTGATGGTGACGGTAGCCATGTCCTGTGAGAGCAGATGACTGTAGGCATCGGCAAAGCGGTCGGCCACCTGGTTCAGACCTATGCTGGCATTCAGGTTCATGCTGAGGTTCTTCTCCACCTTGGCGCGTTCCGCATCGCGACGGGCCTCGGCCGTTGTTTGTCGGCTGCTCAGATACTGCGGGTTATTCTCCCGTGCATGTAGGATAGCTTCTGCCACATCGACACGCAGGGTGCCAATGACAGACGGAATGACGAGCTCTATCTCCGTCAGCCTGTCCATACCGAGATAGGCGGCGAGCTCCTGAACGGCACGGTTACGGGCTATGCGGGCATTGGCGAGGGTGGTACGAGCATTGGTCTTCTGGAGTTCGAGAATGCTCAGTTCGGCCTTCGGTATGCTGGCTATCTTAAAACGCCGCTCAGCGATGGCAAAGATGGTGTCGCACGAGGCGAGGTACTCCTCGGCCATGCGCTGCTGATCCTGTGCGAGGGCGAGGGCGAAGAACTTGCCGACGGCCTCCTCCGAGGCTGTCTCGATGCCATAGGCAAGTTCCTTCTCTGCGCGAGTCAGTTTGAGAGGTTCAATCCTGCGGGCCCATTTCAACGGGTTATAGAAGAGCAGGTCCTGCTTGTAGCCCACGCTGATGGGGATGGTCATGAACTGCGCCTCGTTCTGTTCTCCGAAGGTGCGGAGGTAGCCCAGCAGTGTGGAGCCGTATATTTGTCCACCCCAGCGCTCGATGTCCTGGGTGACGGTGATGCCGGCTTGAGAATAGAACATACGCTGTTGGCGGTATACGTCGATATCTTCGAAGGAGAGATAGCGTTGGGTCATGTAGCGCTGGTACATCACGGGCGTAGACTCCAGCAGGAACTGTGGTTTGCGGGTGGCCTGCCACGACAGGTACTTGTAGCGCGATGCCTGATAGATGCTCAGGTACTTCTGAGCCGACAGCGAGCTGTCGGCGGCCAACCGTATCGTACGCTCGAGGTCGAGCACGACGCGCTGCTGCGCATGAACAATTGACAATTGACAATTGATAACTGAAAATTGGGTTGTCGCCAACAGAATAAGAAAACGTTTGGTAATCATCATTGTCAATTATCAATTTTCATTTTTCGATTGTAAGTATCACTTGCACGTTCATGCCGTCAAAGAGGTTGGCCGCATGAGAGACATGGGCACGGATGGTGACAGCACCTTGTTGATCAACGACAGGGTTGATCTCACTAATCGTTGCAGTATAGCGCTGCGACTTATCGGCAATAGGGATAACACTTACCGTTGTTCCTTGTTGGTATCGACAGAGATCAGTCTCCATTACGCGAAACTCTACAGCCATGTCACCCGAAGCGATGACTCGACAGACAGGTTGTCCTGCCTGCGCCAACTGATGAGCCTGTACGGCAACGTTGGCCACTACACCGTCGAAGGGGGCAGTAAGTACACCACTTCGAAGTTCATGTTGGGCAGCAGCAAGCTGAGTACGTGCCGAGGCGAGCTGACTCTTTGAAAGGGCATAGCCCGACTTCACGTCGGCATTGTGTACCACACTGGCGGGCACCTGCGACGTCTTGTCAGGATCATACCCCTGGGAGATGATGACATCCTGCATCTGCAGGTGGGCCTGTTCCATCTGGAGCTGGGCCTGTTCGATGGCACGTTCCTGCTTGGCGACGGCATTGCGGAGCTTGAACTGGTCGAGCTGGGCCAGAACCTGACCACGGCGCACTTGCTGACCGTTATGTACAAGGACACGTTCAATGGGCAGGGCCATCTCGAACGACAGGTCGGCGAAGTGTTCGGCCACCACTTTTCCCATTGTCCTCATCCCGCCGCTTTCGGGCAGCGGCAATGTCTTCTGCACCGTTTCGCCAGCAACCGTCGCAACCGAGTCGGCCACAGCTATCTTCGTAGTGTCGTTCGCAGGGGTTTCTTTCCCGGCTTGGCCACCGCCGCAGCCTGCTGTCATCGCAGCTATGGCCATGAATATCATTACTTTCTTCATACTTTATAATTGTCTCTGTGCCATTTCGTAGAAAAGTCCCTTGTTCTCCATCAGTTCCTCAAACGTACCTTCCTCGACTATGCGCCCCTTGTCGAGAACGATGATGCGGTCGCAGTGGCGGATGGTAGAGAGTCGGTGGGCGATGACCACACGCGTACACATCAGCTCGTCGAGGTTGTCGCTGACGGCCTTCTGCGAGATGTTGTCGAGTGCCGACGTCGCCTCGTCGAAGAAGATGATGTCGGGCTTCGAGATGAGGGCACGGGCGATGAGGATACGCTGCTTCTGTCCGCCGCTGAATCCGCCGCCGCCTTCCTGTACCACGGTGTGGAGTCCCATCGGCATGTTGCGCACATCGTCTTCCAGACAGGCCATGCGTAGTGCGTCCCACGCATCCTCATGCGTAGCCCAGGGGGCTGTGATGGTGATGTTATGGAACAGGTCGCCTGTAAACAGGCTACCACTCTGCAGACAGCAGCCTATCTTCCTGCGAAGCGAGGTCTTGTCGACCTTCGCCAGGTCGTAGTTGTCGTAGTAGATACCGCCCGTCAGCGGCTTCTCGAAACCGAGCAGCAGTCGCATGAGCGTGGATTTGCCGCAGCCCGACTTGCCTACGATGCCTACATACTCTCCCGGATCGATGCGGAGCGACAGGTCGTCGAGTATCAGCGGGCCGTCTTCGGTATATCTAAATGATACACCAGAGACTTCGATGCCGCCGAAGAGATCTTCTACCTGCGGCGCCTTGTCTTCCATTTCGGGCACCGACTCCAGAATGGGCTTCACGCTCTCCAGCAGCGGTTTGATTTTTGCCAGACTCGGCAGTTCCGCGTTGAGCTGTACCAGTGAGGCGGTAATCATGCCGAAGGCCGAGCTGAAGGCGATATAGTCGGAGGTGTTCACACCGTTCGACAAGGTGCTCCAAAAGAGCAACATCGTGCCGCCAAGGGCGAGGAAAGCGCTCAGGGCCGGATAGAGTCTCACCTTGAAGTCGGGATTGTAGATAATGCTTGCTGCATCGCTGTAGTGGTCGAGCCAGCGGGTAAAGGCACGGTTCTCAGACCCCGTCAGTTTCAGTTTCTGGATACCTGCAAAGAGATTGTATTCCAGTCCGCTGAGCCTTGCAGAGCGCTCCGTATAGTTATGTTGCAGGCTGACGGTACGATAGTAGTTCAGCACAAGCACCAGTGCCTGGGCCACGATGATGCCGAGGGCCGGCCACAAGAGTTTTCCGCCATAGATATACACCTGTACCAGGTAGATGATGCTCAGTACGGCCGTGAGCAGCGCACCAATGATATTCTCGTTCATCAGTGAGCATAGCGTCGATACGTTCTGCAGCTTGGCCGTCAGCTCACCGCTGGCGTTCTTCGAGAAAAACGTCGGACTCAGCAGGAACGTACGGGCCATCACCGCGTTCTGCACGTGGAGCTCTACAATGTGCTGTATCCTGATGATGTAGAGGTTACGCGTCAGGGTGAGCAGCAGTGTACTTACGGTAGCACCGATGAGCAGACCGGTGATAGGCCGCAGGTCGCTGGCGTCGCCCGTAGGAATCACGGTGTCGAAGATCAGCTTGTTGGC
>CAMHUC010000029.1 GCA_946188155.1 uncultured bacterium
CCAACATCTGGGCTTATATAGTCACGCTGCTTGTCATTCTTATTGCCATTGGTAGTTTTGCTTATGAAAAAAAGCTAATTTTGAAGAAGGACTAAAACGAAACAAAGATGAACAAGAAAACCATCATCACCACATTCCCGACGTTCCGTCGCCTACCCGTCGCCTTTCTGCTCGCCCTCGTTGCAATGATAGGGCACGCACAGAAGCATCTGCCAGCATTTCAGTATTCTAAAGAGCCTGCCGTACTAAGCGGAATGATTATTGGGGATGCCTCGCAGAGACCAAATAGCGTGGGAGTGCGCTACCTGTTGAAATATACATCGGGGATGGGTGATGCTCTAAGACGAGAAAGCGCAACCGTGGATGCCGACGGATGTTTCAGTCTGAATCTGCCTACGGGTACGACGGTGGATTGTCACGTGACAGTGGGAGAATGCCGTTTCACCTGCTACGTAGTGCCCGGACAGACGGTTTCGTTTACGCTCAATCTTGGGAAGATGAAAAAGGGGCTGACGGAAGCAGTGACATTCAGCGGACTGCTCACAGGGGGACAGACCCCCTGTGAGGTTTAACATAATAAGTTGGTAAAAAAATGATGAACACGAATTACCATTAATTATCCATTAATTGCTGCGCGTAGCCATTATATGATTAATTATATGGTAATTATATGTTTATTAATAATCGTACCAAGTTATATTTTAACGGTTACTAAATAAATCAAAGTCTACGGACTCCAAGGACTCAAAGGACAGTCCTGAAAGTCCGAAAAGTCCGTAGACAAAAACAACAACAAATCCATAGAGAACAATGAAATAGAAGTATATGAAACCCGAGCAGCGCATCATCGTGCTGCAACATCAGAGCCATCTGCTGAAAGCCAGCGGCAAAGAAGTACAATCCCTCCGGAGGCAATAAGCAATCGCACCATCTTTGTTGACCCAATTTAGTTGGTGAACAATTATTACTCCTTTTTGGGGGAAAAACGCTGCGAACCGGTCCGCCAACGCTCCAGATAGCCACCGAGATGCCTGATCCGTTGACACAGTACACCTTCTTCGGCGTGACGTACCGCTACCTGTCGAGCCGCGACTATAAGCTCTACCTCAGCGACGAGCTCTGCCGGCAGAAGGGCTGGACGCTCGACAACAAGGAATACCTCGTGGGCTACGACAGTGACGGCGATAAGCTCTACATCACCGCTGCCGTGGACTGGGCGGGTGATTGAGCGACCTGAAGATCGTGATACGCAACGGCGCCCCCACGGAGCCCTCGCGCGCCCGACAGAATTAATTTTCTCTTGCCACTGTTGCCACTTGATGTTAAGTTGTTGATTATTAGTCACTTACGAGCTTGCAACAACTTGCATTTAGTGGCAACAGCGGTTCTGCCTTGAGGGCGAAGGGCTGTCGGTGGCTGATAGGCGTCCGGCAGGTGGACCGGGCAGCAAGCAGGCTTGGGTGAGCAGTCCAAGCCTTGGAACGGATACAACTCCTTTTTTGTAAGCGAGCTCTCCTGCTGTAGGGCGTCTGGTGTAGTGTCTTGAAGATATTACTGCCTAATTCCCACTGTAGGGCGTTTTGCTTGTCAAACGCCGCCTGCCTGGGTTCCGGCGTTAGACAAGCTAAACGCCCTACAGCAGGCAGGGATAACCCTTGATCTCGCATGGCTTCATGCCACTGTTGCAATGCTCTTGCCACTACGTAAACATCTGTATGTCAGTGATATAAGCCGAAGTGGCAACAGTGGCAAGAGAAAATAAACTATTGCTGGCAATAGGGTGCAAAGGCACGATCGTAGTCCTCGCTGCCCGACAGTCGGCCGTTCACGATGCACACCAGCTCGGCTGTGCCTCGGAAACAGAGCTTCTCGTCGCTGGCGCGAAAGATGTCGTGGTGGAACACGTACTTGATGCCGTCCTTTGTCAGGCGAAGCCGTGACAGGAACTCGTCGTCGGGCCTCAGCGGGGTCTTAAACTGCATCGTCATCCGTGCCAGCACGGCGTCGACGCCCTTCTCGTGCATCTCGGCGAAGCTCAGGCCGCACGCCGTCAAGAACAGGTGGCGGGTGTGCTCGCAGTAGTGCAGGTAGTTGGCATTGTTGACGATGCCCTCGATGTCGCACTCATAGTCGCGCACCTGCATCCTTGTCTCGAAAATGTATTTTGTACTCATCTGTAAACTATAAACCGTAAACTATAAACTATAAACCGTAAACCGTCTCAGCCTGCAAAGTTACTAAATCGGCGGCAAATAGCCAAAAATAATAAAAAAAATAAGCGGTTTCGCATATTTATTAGTATCTTTGCGGAAAAATTGTCAGTATGGGAAATTACATCAATACGGGTAATGCCGGATTCCAGCGAGTGCGGAATAGTGAGTACGTGGATAAGTCGGGGCTTATCGCCGTTGTGAACAGCACGCTCTTTACTGAGCGCAGCTTCAGCTGTGTGACGCGGTGCCGCCGCTTCGGCAAGTCGATGGCGGCGAAGATGCTCTGTGCCTACTACGACCAGTCGTGCGACTCGCGGGCCTTGTTCGCCGACCTGCGGATAGCCGGCGACCCGACGTTTGAGAAGCACTTGAACAAATATCCTGTCATCTATCTCGACCTGACGAGTTTCGTGACGCGGTATAAGACTGACGACATCGTGCAGAGGATGGATGCCGAGCTGCGCAAGGACATCTCGGCGGCCTATCCCGACGTGAGCCAGGAGGCTGACGACGACCTGATGGCCCTGCTCATGCGGATAGCAGCCAGGCACGGGCAGCAGTTCTTCTTCATCATCGACGAGTGGGATGCCATCTGCCGTGAGTTCGCCCCGGGGAGTGAGGCTATGGACAGCTATGTGTCGTGGCTCCGGCGGATGTTCAAGAGCGCGGAGGCAAGCAGGGTGTTCGCCGGTGTCTATATGACGGGCATCCTGCCAGTCAAGAAGTATAAGACGGAGTCGGCCCTGAACAACTTCCAAGAGTACTCGATGGTGACGCCCCGGCGCATGGCTGGCTATTTCGGCTTCACTAAAAACGAGGTGAGGGCCCTCGCCGCGAAATACGGTATGGACTTCGACGAGCTGGAGAAGTGGTACGACGGCTATCAGATAGGCAACGAGGCATCGGTGTTCAACCCCAACTCTGTGATGCAGGCCATAGACAATGGCTACTGTACCAGCTTCTGGGCCTCGACGGGTGCCTACGACGCCGTGGCCCGCTATATCCAGATGAACTACGAGGGGCTGAAGGATGATGTCATCGAGATGCTGGCCGGCGGGCGGTGCTACGTCGATCCAACAGGCTTCCAGAATGACATGTCGGTCATCCGCTCAAAGGATGACGTGCTGACGGTACTCATCCATCTGGGGTACCTGAGTTACGACTGGCGTGAGAGTGAGTGCTACATACCCAACCGCGAGGTGGCTGGCGAGATGGTCAATGCGGTCAGGGATGCCAGCTGGAGTCGTGTGGCCTCGGCGTTGGATGAGTCTAGACAGCTGCTTCGCTCCACCCTTGCCGGCGACGAGGTGGCGGTGGCGCGGGGCGTCGACGCGGCCCACGACGAGCATACCAGCATCCTGAGCTATAACGACGAGAATTCGCTGGCCTGTGTGCTGAGCATCGCCTATTACTATGCCTACAATGACTACATCATCCACCGCGAGTATGCCACGGGCAAGGGCTTTGCCGACCTGGTGCTCATTCCCCGGAAGAATGTCAATTCGCCTGCTGTCGTTATCGAGCTGAAGTACAATCAGACAGCCGACACGGCCCTCTCGCAAATCAAGTGCAGGAAATATCCTGACAAGGTGGCCCAATATGCCGACCGCCTGCTCTTAGTGGGCATCAGCTACGACCGCGAGACCAAGCAGCATGAGTGCCGGATTGAGAAATATAATAATGAAGCCAAATGAAGAATACTTTACTACTGCTGCTCGTAGCAGCCATGACCTGCCTGAGTCCCCTTCAGGCGAAGAAGAAACAATCAGTGCCGACCGACCGCGAGTACTGGTGCGCCCAGGCCTGGCGGATGGCACAGCCCGTGCTGGAACCCATGGCGCGTGGCGAACTGCAGCGGACGATGAAGACCGAATTCTCGCCCTCGTTCGACAACCGCGACCGCTCGGTGGTGTATATGGAGACCTTCGGACGCCTGATGGCCGGCATCGCTCCCTGGCTGACGCTGCCCGACGACGACACCGCTGAGGGCCAGCAGCGCCGACAGCTCCGCGAGTGGGCACTACAGTCGTATAAGAACGCCGTCGATCCGCAGTCGCCCGACTACCTCTGCTGGGGCCGTGCAGGGCAGAACCTGGTCGACGCGGCCTATATCGCAGAGTCGTTCCTACGCGCCTGGGATGCACTGTGGCAGCCCCTCGACGACGTGACCAAGCAGCGTTACGTCAAGGAGTTCCAGGCCCTGCGCAAAATCGACCCGCCCTACACCAACTGGTTTCTCTTCTCCTCGGTCATAGAGAGTATGCTGGCCAAGGCCGGGGCACAGTTCGATGAGTTCCGCGTCAACACTGCCTGCCGCAAGGTGGAGGAGTGGTACGTGGGCGACGGCTGGTATGCCGACGGCCCGGTGTTCGCCTTCGACTACTATTCCTCCTACGTATTCCACGCCATGTATCTGGAGACCCTGCAGGCCATGGTGGATGCCCGGGTGAACTCGCGCATCGACTACCAGAAGTACCACGCCCGCGCCCTGAAGCGGGCTCAGAAGTTTGCCATCATCCTGGAGCGCTTCATCTCGCCCGAGGGCACCTTCCCCGTCGTCGGCCGCTCGACGCCCTATCGCCTGGCGGCCCTTCAGCCGCTGGCCCTGATGGCCTGGTATGAGAAGCTGCCCAGCGACCTGACCAACGGCCAGGTGCGCGCTGCCCTGACGAAGGTGATGCACCGCATGTTCGACCAGCAGCAACGCTCGGCCCAAGGGGACGCTTGCCCAGGCAAGAACTATAATGACGCGGGCTACCTGACCATCGGCTTCTGCGGCCATCAGCCCGAGACTGCCGACTGGTACACCAACAACGGCTCGCTCTACATGACCTCGCTCTGCTTCATGCCCCTCGGCCTGCCGGCCACCCACTCTTTCTGGACGGACGCTCCGCAGCCCTGGACGCAGGTGAAGGCCTGGGGCGGACAGCCCTTCCCCAAGGACCACCGCTGGGCCGACGACATTCAGACCCGCGACAAGTGGTGATATTACTCAAGTTTCTTTTTCATCAATTATCAATTGTCAAGTTGTCATAGAATATCCCCGTCATGATGTTCTGCCCCCACATATATAAATAGGAAAGATGGTCGCAGGCACCGTGAATCAGTCGGAGTCCCAAGTGGTCATAGTCCGGTTCGGCATCGGCCTGGGGCAGATGTTCCATCGGATTAAACTTCTCTCCGGCATCCTTGACCACCAGGATGACCTTGTCGGCAGCTATATGCAGATGTACGTCGAAACAGCGCTTCAGGATACGGCCTTCGGAGTGCTCGATGATGTTCTTCATAATCTCCTCGCAGGTCAGCCTGACATCGGCAGCCTTGTGCTGCCACTGCCCGTTGCGCTTTATGAGCGAGCTTACCCGTGAGAGCGTCTCGTCGAGGGCTGCCGTCTGGTACGGCACTGAGAAGTCGAGCGAGCGGCTGCTGTCGGCTTCGGGAATGAGCGTCAGTGCCGAGAGACGGCTGTCGCGGTGGTGCTCCCATCCGGTATATGCCAGTTGCATGGCTATCAGGAGCAGGCTTGCCAGGGGGAATGCCCACCATACGTGGGCAGGACAGAGCAGGGCGGCAGCTCCGATGATGGCATCCAGGAGCAGCGTCTGGCAGATGAACATCGTTCCGCTGGCAAAACGGTGGCCCAGCAGTTGGAACACGACGCGCATGATGTAGATCACGGCCAGTGGGACTATCGACAGCGAGAAGATGCGCAGTGCCTCGCTGAGGGTCTCGACGCCGGTGGCATCGTGTGCACCAAACAGCATCGCCACCCATTGGGGCACAGCCAAGATGAGCAGCATGAGCAGCATGAGCGGGGGGCAGAGGGCCTGCAGAACGTGCCTGACAAGCAGGCGCAGGCCGTTGGTGTCCTCATCGCCCACGAGGAACCCTCCGATGGAGATCATCGATGTCTCCACACCGCTCATGGCAATGAGGACGAGGTTGAGGATCTCCATACAGACGCTCCAGATGAACATGCCGCTGCTGCCCAAAGAGTAGATGATGACCCCGTTGAGCACCAGCAGCCCCACCATGAGCACCATCTCGCCCCCGGTGAGCGGTATGCCCTCGGCCTTTATCTCCTTGGCGATACGGCGCAGCCCGGCATGGGGGAAGCTGAAGTGCAGGTTGGAGTGGCGGTAGAGATGGCGGCAGAGGATGGCTACCACCACCAGGTTGCTCATGACGGTGGCATACATGGCACCGCTGATGCCCCAGTGGAATACGGCCACAAACAGCAGGTCGAGCAGTACGTTGACCGCGCCGCCAATAATCACGGTACGGGTCACCACCGACGGACTGCCGTCGGCCTCAACGAAGCTGCAGACGGCATTATAGGCGAAGAGCGGCAGCAGGTCGAGCAGGAAGAACAGCCGCAAGTATTTTGTGGCATAGGCGCTGATGGCCTCGTCGGAGCACATCATGGCCACCAGGCTCTCGCTCATCGCGCCGCCAGTCAGTGCGAGCACCAGTCCGCCACAGGCTAACAGCGCGGCAGCCACGGCGGCCACGTGGCTGCCATGCTCCTTTCGCCCTTCGCCAAGAGCCTTCGACATGAGCAGCGTGCTGCCCATGCTGACCGTGTAGCCCACGTTGACCAGGATGGCGATGACGGGTGTACACACGTTGATGGCTGACATGGCATCGGGCCCCACGAAGTTGGCAACGATGATGGCGTCGGCCATCACAGTCAGCTGGGTGGCCACCGCAGAGAATACCGATGCCAGCAGGAATTTGTTTACTGCCCTGTTGATGAGGAACGACCGGCGTTTCAATTCATAATCCATAATCCACTGCTTATAGTTCACTCTCAAAGAATCCCAGGGTAAGCAGTGCCTTGGCGAAGCGCTCCACATAGTCTTCCTCGATGGGGCGCCACTTGAAGCCCAGCCGGTAGAGTACCTGGGTGGTGTATTCGTTGTCGAAGCCTACGTCCTCGACGCTTTGTCCGGAGGAGTTGTCGTAGGCCATCAGCGGGCGCAGCAGCTCCACCAGGGCGGGGTTCTGCATCGCCTTGCCTATGCGCCGCTCGAAGACTTCGCCCTCGACACCCCTGACCAGAAGGCCGTCGCGTGCCATTCCCTCGATGATGTCGGCCAGCAGGATATGGTGGTTGTTGTAGGGGTGGAACACCACGCATTCCTTAGGTGTCTCCGTCAGCAGCAGGATGGCGCGGGCCACCTCGTCGATGGGCGACATTTCGCAGGGCTCGTCGAGTGCTTCGAAGGGTATCTCGCCCAGGGCGACGTATGCCCTCAGGGTGGCTATGAAGTTGTTGCTGTTGAAATTAATCTGGAACTCACCGTCGGAAAGCCGTGCCGACAGGTTGCCCACGCGCATGATCTTGGCGTTGAGGCCGTGGTGGAGCACGGCGTCGAGCACCAGGTCCTCAGCCACGAACTTGGAGTGTATGTACTGGTTGCCGTCTACATGCTGTCCGAGCCAGAAGCGCTGCTCCGTCAGCTTGACATCCTCGGCGGGCTGGCCGTCCACACAGTCGCCAGCGATGCTGATGGTAGAGACGTGTACGAGGCGGCTGTCGGTGCGCAGGCAGAATTCTATCAGGCTACGCACGCTGTCGGTGTTTACCTGCTCGATGTCGTTGCCGACGGAGAAGTGCTTCACGTTGGCAATGCAGTTGATGACAGTGAAGTTGCGCCCGTGGAAATGGTTGAGGGTGTCGGCGCGGGTCATCTCGGCAGTGAAGGCCACGACGCGCCGCTGCAGCTTGTCGAAGTCGCCATCGCCGAAGTAGTAGAAGTAGAGCGTCTTGAGCTTGCCCATAGGTGTCTCGCCCTCGCCGCATCTGACGGGGCAGTAGATCTTGCCCCGGTAGCTGTGTATCAGCTCGTAGAGGATGTGCATGCCGAGATAGCCGGTGGCCCCTGCCAGCATCACCTTGCCGATGGGCTGCGCCGTGCCGGTGCGAATGGCATGGAGGGTGTTGGCCTCGAGCAGCCCGTCGTAGTCGCCGTAGGCATGGCCTGTGACGGGGGAAAGCTTGGAGATTTGAGGTTTGAGATTTGAGGTTTGGGATTTGGCCTCCGGCTGCTCTGTCTCTGCAGGGGCGGAGCCATTGCGCTCGGCGTTCTCCTTCTCGCTGACGAAGGCGGCCAGTGCGCGCGGGGTTTTGAGCTGGAAGAGGTCGTTGAACACAATGTTGAGCCCCTGCTTGCTGGCCTCCACTATGACGCGGATGGCATTGAGCGACGTGCCGCCCAGGGCGAAGAAGTCGTCGTTGGCACCGATGGGCGACACCTTCAGTATCGTCTCGAAGATGTGGGCAAGCAGCGTCTCCACCCGCCCCTCGGGGGCCACGTAGGTAGCGTCGCTCTTCACCTCTGGGGCAGGCAGTGCCCGGCGGTTGATCTTGCCGTTGGGTGTCATCGGCATCGTGTCGAGCTGCATATAGGCTGTGGGCACCATATAGCCGGTCAAGGTCAGCGAGAGGAACTGCTTGATGTCGGAACTCTTCAGTTCCTTTTTGGCGGTATAGTATAGGCAGAGCGTCTGGGCTTGATACACTTCGGCAGCCACCTGACTGATGCCTGGGAACTTGCTGGCCTGGTGCTCTATCTCGCCCAGCTCTATACGGAAGCCGCGTAGCTTCACCTGTGTGTCGATACGGCCCAGGTACTCTAACTGGCCGTCGGCGTTGTAGCGCACCAGGTCGCCCGTGCGGTACATCTTGTTAAGTTCATTTATGAAGGGGATGGGGACGAACTTCTCGGCGGTCAGCTCGGGGCGGTGCCAGTAGCCCTGCGCTATCTGGATGCCGCTCAGACATAGCTCGCCGGCACATCCCTGTGGCAATAGCTGGCCATCGGGGTCGCAGACGAACGAGGCACTGTTGGGCACAGCTCGTCCGATGGGGATGTCCTCGTCCTTCTCCTGATCAATTAGGTAGAAGGATGAGGCACAGGTGAACTCCGTAGGGCCGTAGCCGTTGAAGAGCCGGGTGGCGGTATTCTTGACGGGCATGAACTTCTCGCCGCCCAGTATGATGTAGTTCAGCCCGGTGTCGTAGGTGTTGAGCAGGGCCATGCCGATGGCCGTGCTCATGGTGCATCCGTAGATGTGGTGCTCCTTGATATAGTTCGCCATGCCCTTCAGGTCCTTGCGTAGTGTTTCCGACAGGATGTGGGTCTCGCCACCCGTTGACAGGGGCAGGAAGATGTCCTGTGTGGAGGCATCGAATGAGAAGCTGGGGTGGTGCAGGTTTCGCTTGCCGGGGCTGTAGTTGAAGGTGGGAACGAGCCAGGCAATATAGGCTGTGACGGAAGCCTGCGTGATGACCACGCCCTTAGGCTTGCCTGTGGAGCCGGAGGTGTAGATCATATAGCAGCGCCGCTCGGGTGCAGCCAGGCTCCTAAAGCCTTCAATTGTCGGCAGGTGGGCTATGGCCTCCTCCGTAAGCACTACCTTGGCCTGGCTGTCGGCACGCATATACTCGATGCGGTCGGCAGGATATTCGGGGTCGATGGGCACGTAGGCAGCACCCGCTTTGTTGATGCCTATCACGGCAGTCACAAACGCCTTGGTGCGCCCCATCATGACGGCCACGAAGTCGTCGGGCTTTACGCCCAGACTCACCAGCCAGGCCGCAACGGCATCCGACTGCTCGTCGAGCTCGCGGTAGGTCAGTCGGCCCTGGCTGTCCACAACAGCGGTGCTGTCGGGGCTCTGGGCTGCCTGCTGCTTGAACAGGTCGATCCAGGTCTTGGTGGCGTCGTAGCTGAGTGTCGCTCCTGATGAGAGCCGGATGAGTGCTTCCTGCTCCTGTGTACTCACCGTTGAGGCGTCGGCCAGCAGTTCTGTGGTGGCCATGCTCGCGGCCATATTGCAGAAGGCGCGGGCATAGCGCTCCATGTCGCTACGGCTGTAGCGACGACCGTCGTATTCCACTTCGAGGGTGTAGCCGTCCTTGCCTGCATAGACGGAGAACACCACGGGCAGCTTGGTGGTGTCGAGCGTCAGAGGCACCTGCGACTCATCCATCCCGTCGGCCTCGATTTCTCCCTGGTAGATAAACATCACCTCAGCCTTCAGGCCATAGTGTTCCACCAGTCGGGTGTAGGGATAGAAGTCCTGCTCGTAGCTCTTCAGCAGCTGTTGATGAACGGCCTCGACAAAGTTTACAGTTGATTGTTTACGGTTTACGGCGGGGCGTACCACGGGGAGTGTCTTGACAAACATGCCCACCGACTGCCCAAGGGCAGGCGATGCCGAGCGGCCATTGCTGATGGTGAGGAAGAGGGGCTGCTCCTCGCGGGTGATGCGGTGCATGGTCTCTGCGAATGCTGCTTGCATATAGCTGCTCGTGGTGACGCCGGCGGCACTGCAGAAGGCATCAATCTTCTCGGCGGCCATCGGCAGTTGGAAGGTGCAGTCGGGCTGGCCGTCGGGCTGTTTGGAGTCTTCGAGGGCCAGGGCTGTGGCATCGCCCACCAGCAGGTCGAAGCGCGACTCGGCCTCCGTCATGGCTGGGCTGCTGAGCAGTGTCTGCTCGTAGAGGGCGAAGTCGAAGGCGGTGAGGTGCTCCGGCTGTAGCCCTTCGCCATTGTAGGCACGCTGCATATCGCCGAGCAGCACCGCCGATGACAGACCGTCGAACACGATGTGATGGATGTCGATGAACAGGTAGACGTGGGTGGGTGTCCGGATGACCTCTATGCGGTAGAGACGGTCTTCGAAAAGGTTGAAGGGCTGCACTTTCTGCTGGAACCAGCCGCTGTCGGGCTCTTCGTCGAGCGTGGTCAGCGTGACGATGGTATCCTCGTCGTCATGACGCTGCTGCACCACGTCGCCGTCCTGCCGGGCCAGGCGTGCCTTCAGGTAGCTGTGGGCATCCACAGTCTGGCGCAGGGCTTCGGCCAACTGTCCGGCATCCATCGTGTCTAAACGGTACACCTCGGGGATGTTGTATTGTGTGGTGCCTCGGTTCATCTCCCAGTCGATGTACACGCCGCGCTGGTTCTCCGTCAGCGGATAGTAGTCGCGATACTCGTAAGTCGTTAGGGCGGTGGTGGGCTGTCCGAGCTGTGCGGCCATCTCGCGGATGGTAGGTTGGTGCATGATGGCGGCTACCGTCACCTGCTGGCCCAGCTTACTTTGGATAGCCATGCTCAGGCGCATGGCTCCCAACGAGGAGAGTCCGAGCGAAATCAGGTTATTGGTGACACCAAATGCGCTGGTGCCTATCAGCTCGGCCACGATGTCGAAGAGCTGTTGCTCCAGTTCCGTCTCCGGGGCCACGATGTCCTCCAGCTCTGTCTCGGGCTGTGGCAGGGCGCGGCGGTCGATCTTGCCGTTGGGCGTGAGCGGTATCTCGTCGAGCTGCATGTAGGCTGTGGGCACCATGTAGTCGGCGAGCGTCTCGGCGAGGAAGCTGCGGAGGGTGTCCTTGCCGACGGCGGTGCCGTCGGACGTGGTGTAGTAGAGGCAGAGCGTCTGTCCCTGCCACACCTCGGCGGCCACCATCGCGATGCCTTCGAACATGGCGGCGCGGGCCTCTATCTCGCCCAGCTCGATGCGGAATCCGCGGAGCTTCACCTGCGTGTCGATGCGTCCGAGGTACTCCAGCTGGTCGTTGGCGTTCCAGCGCACCAGGTCGCCGGTGCGGTACACCTTCATCCGTTCTCCGGCGATGGTCACCTCGCAGAACTTCTCGGCCGTCAGCTCCGGGCGTTTCCAGTAGCCCTTGGCCATCTGCGGTCCGGCCATGCACAGCTCGCCTGTCGCTCCCTTAGGCAGCAGGTTCCCCTCGTTGTCGAGCACGAGGGCGGTGAGGTTATACAGTGGTCTGCCGATGGGTATGTTGTCGTAGTGGCGGCCCTTCTCCACCTCGAAGTAGGTGGCATCGACGGTGAACTCCGTCGGGCCGTAGGTGTTCAGCACGCGGCCGGTGGTCTGCGGCGTGGTGGTCATCTTCTCGCCTCCGAGGCAGATGTAGTCTACGTCGAGCGGCTCGCCGCTGCCGAGCAGCTGTCCGAGCTGGGTGGTGTAGCAGCCGCCAGTGATGGCGTTGTCCTTCAGGTACTGGCGCAGCAGGCCGATGTCCATGCGTGCCTCCTCGGGTACGATATATAGTGTGCCGCCCACGGTGAGCACGGGGTAGAGGTCCTCTACGGCGGCATCGAAGGCGAAGTTGCTGTGGCAGGCGATGCGGCTCTCGCTTGTCAGCCGCCACTCGCGGCGGATGAAGTGTACGAAGTTGAGCAGTGCCTTGTGCTGTATCATCACCCCCTTGGGCTTGCCCGTGGAGCCTGAGGTGTAGATCATGTAGGCCAGACTCTCGGGAGTAAGTGAAGAATGAGGAGTGTTCATTCTTCGCTCGGTTTTGCCGCTTCGCTCGTCGAAGAACTCTTCACTTATAGAGCGGACTGTATCCCCGTCGAGCGTCAGGGCGGCCTCGCTGTCGGCCATCATGTACTCCACTCGCTCGGCGGGGTATTCCAGGTCGATGGGCACGTAGGCGACGGATGCCTTGTGGGCACCGAGGGCGGCAGCCATGAACAGCCGGGAGCGACCCATGCGGATGGCGACGAACGTGTCGGGCTGAATGCCCTTCTCAGTCAGGTAGTGGGCGACGGCATCCGATGCCTCGTCGAGCTGGCGGTAGGTGAAGCTGCCATCGGCAGCCACCACGGCCGTCTGGTCGGGGCGCTCAGCCACTTGGCGCTTGAAGAGGTCTATCCACGTCTCTGTGGTATCGTACTCCAGTGTCTCTCCCTTCGACAGTGCAAGCAGCTGCCGTGCCTGTTCTTCCGATACCAGCGACACCTGGCCGAGCTTGCCGCCTCGCACCATGTTGCGAGCCGCACTGACGAAGGCCTGCCCCATCCGTTCGATGTCGGCGGCACTGTAGCGGGTGCCTACATACTCTAATGCCAGCTGGTAGCCGTCGCCCTGGGGGTAGACGGAGAAGTCGATGGGCACCTTGGCGGTGTCGAGAGCCACGGAGATGTCCTCGCCGCCCGCACCGTCGTCGTCGATGATGCCGCCCTGGTACACAAACATGGCCTCTGCGTGTATCTTGCGCCGCTCCACGAGTTGGGTGTAAGGGTAGATGTCGTGCTCATAGCTCTCCTGGAGCTGGCGGTGCATGGCTTTTACAAAGTCGGCCACTGTTGCGTCACTGCCGACAGAGGGCCGTACCGCTGGCAGCGTCTTGACGAACATGCCTACGCACGAGAGTAGGTCGGGAGATGCAGAGCGTCCGTTGTTGACGGTCAGGTAGAGGTGGCTCTCCTCACGGGTCAGGCGGCTCATGGTCTCGGCGAACACGGCGTGCATGAAGCTGCTCACGGTGACGCCGCAGGCTGTGCAGAAAGCCTGGATGCCGTCGTCGGCGAAGTGGATGAAGCGGATGGCCGACGGTGTGCCGTCGGGCCGCTCAGAGTCGGCCACGCTCAGCACGTTGGCCTCGGCTGTCAGCTGGTCGAAGTATTGTTCGGCCTTTTCGTAGGCGGCGGTCTGCTTCATCTCCTGCTCGTAGAGTGCGAAGTCGTAGGCCATGACGGCTTCCGGCTTCAGCTTCTTGCCGTCATAGGCGTCGAGGATGCTCTGCCGGAAGATGTCGGAAGAGAGGCCGTCGTAGATGATGTGGTGGATGTCGGCGAAGAGGTAGATGCTCTTGGGGGCCTTGTAGATTTCGATGCGGTAGAGGCGTTCGTTGAACAGGTCGAATGGCCGCATGCGGCGGGCGAAGAAGGCCGTGTCGGGCTCGACAGTCAGGGTCTCGATGCTCACCACGGGTGGCTCGTCGTCGTGACGCTCCTGCATCACGTCGCCTTCAGCCACCACGAGGCGTGTCTTCAGATAGCTGTGGGCATCCACGGCCTGTCTGACGGCCTCGGCCAGCCGTTCCGGGTCGGTCTGTTCGAAGCGGTATAGGTCGGGGATGTTGTACTGTGTGGTGTCGCGGTTCATCTCCCAGTCGATGTACACGCCGCGCTGGTTCTCCGTCAGGGGGTAGTGCTCGCGGCGCTTGCGGGCCGTCGGCAGCGGCATGTCGCCTTCCTGCCTGGCCGTGCTCTGAGTTAGGTCGGCGGCAATCTGCCGGATGGTGGGCTCGCGCATGATGGTGGCTACGGCGATTTGTCGGTCCAGTTTGGCCAGGATGGCCATGTTGAGCTTCATCATGCCCAGCGAGGAGAGTCCGAGCGACACCAGATTGTTGGTGACACCGAATGCGCTGATGCCTATCAGCTCGGCCACGATGTCGAAGAGCTGCTGCTCCAGTTCCGTCTCCGGGGCCACGATGTCCTCCAGCTCTGTCTCGGGCTGTGGCAGGGCGCGGCGGTCGATCTTGCCGTTGGGCGTGAGCGGTATCTCGTCGAGCTGCATGTAGGCTGTGGGCACCATGTAGTCGGCGAGCGTCTCGGCGAGGAAGCTGCGGAGGGTGTCCTTGCCGACGGCGGTGCCGTCGGACGTGGTGTAGTAGAGGCAGAGCGTCTGTCCCTGCCACACCTCGGCGGCCACCATCGCGATGCCTTCGAACATGGCGGCGCGGGCCTCTATCTCGCCCAGCTCGATGCGGAATCCGCGGAGCTTCACCTGCGTGTCGATGCGTCCGAGGTACTCCAGCTGGTCGTCGGCGTTCCAGCGCACCAGGTCGCCGGTGCGGTACACCTTCATGCGCTCGCCGGCGATGGTCACCTCGCAGAACTTCTCTGCCGTCAGCTCCGGGCGTTTCCAATAGCCCTTGGCCATTTGTGGACCGGCCATGCACAGTTCGCCCACGTCTCCACGGGGCAACAACTGGCCCTTGTCGTCGAGCACGAGGGCGGTGAGGTTATACAGTGGTCGACCGATGGGTATGTTGTCGTAGTGGTGGTCCTTCTCCACTTCGAAGTAGGTGGCGTCGACGGTGAACTCCGTCGGGCCGTAGGTGTTCAGCACACGGCCGGTGGTCTGCGGCGTGGTGGTCATCTTCTCGCCTCCGAGGCAGATGTAGTCTACGTCGAGCGGCTCGCCGCTGCCGAGCAGCTGTCCGAGCTGGGTGGTGTAGCAGCCGCCAGTGATGGCGTTGTCCTTCAGGTACTGGCGCAGCAGGCCGATGTCCATGCGTGCCTCCTCGGGTACGATATATAGTGTGCCGCCCACGGTGAGCACGGGGTAGAGGTCCTCTACGGCGGCATCGAAGGCGAAGTTGCTGTGGCAGGCGATGCGGCTCTCGCTTGTCAGCCGCCACTCGCGGCGGATGAAGTGTACGAAGTTGAGCAGTGCCTTGTGCTGTATCATCACCCCCTTGGGCTTGCCCGTGGAGCCTGAGGTGTAGATCATGTAGGCCAGACTCTCGGGAGTAAGTGAAGAATGAGGAGTGTTCATTCTTCGCTCGGTTTTGCCGCTTCGCTCGTCGAAGAACTCTTCACTTATAGAGCGGACTGTATCCCCGTCGAGCGTCAGGGCGGCCTCGCTGTCGGCCATCATGTACTCCACTCGCTCGGCGGGGTATTCCAGGTCGATGGGCACGTAGGCGACGGATGCCTTGTGGGCACCGAGGGCGGCAGCCATGAACAGCCGGGAGCGACCCATGCGGATGGCGACGAACGCGTCGGGCTGAATTCCTTTCTCAATCAGGTAGTGGGCGATGGCGTCCGACGCCTCGTCGAGCTGGCGGTAGGAGTAGCTGCCGTCGGCAGCCACCACGGCCGTCTGGTCGGGGCGCTCGGCCACCTGGCGCTTGAACAGGTCAATCCACGTCTCAGTGGTGTCATAATCCAGCGTCTCTCCCTTCGACAGGGCCAGTAGCCGTTTGGCTTCTTCCATGGTGATTGGCTTGGATGGGTTTGTTTTAGTGTCCATGTTTTTAGTCTTTTTCGTTCTTTCTGCTTGCAAAGGTATGTTTTTTTGTTCAAAACGCGTGTTATTTTGAGTTTTTTTTTGCCTTTTGATTGTAATTTAGTACTTTTGCAGGCAAGTTAAAAACCAAAAACAAAAGTAATATGCAGAACTTTGACTATGCCACTCCTACGCGCCTCATCTTCGGCCGCGACTCTGTTGAGAAGTTGCCCGGGGTGATGCGACCCTTAGGTCGGCGCGTGCTGCTGGCTTACGGTGGCGGCAGCATCAAGAAGAACGGACTCTACGACCGCGTGACGCAGCTGCTTGCCGACTTCGAGATATTCGAACTTTCGGGCATTCAGCCTAATCCCAAGTACGACCCGAGCGTGCTCGACGGCGTGCGCATCTGTAAGGAGCGGCAGGTGGAGGTGGTGCTCAGTGTGGGCGGTGGCAGTGTGCTCGACTGCTCGAAGGCCATTGCCGCCGGGGCGCTCTACGACGGCGACCCGTGGGACCTCATCACCGGCAAGGTGGAAATCAAGTCGGCACTGCCCATTGTGGACATCATGACTATTGCCGCCACGGGGTCGGAGTGGGACAACGGTGGCGTCATCTCGCGCACCGACACCTGCGACAAGGTGGGCTTTGACGCGCCCTGTCTCTTCCCCGTCTGTTCCATCCTCGACCCGATCTATACCTTCTCGGTGTCGCCGAGACAGACCGCTGCCGGCTGTGCCGATGCCATGAACCACGTGATGGAACAGTATTTTACCGATGATACCACCCTCCTCAACGATGGATTCTGCGAGGCGATGCTCCGCTCGCTGATGGTGAACGGCTCCAGATGCATAGAGAATCCCGAGGACTATACCGCCCGCGCCGAGATGATGCTCTGCTGTACATACGGCTGCAACGACATCCTCTCGCTGGGCAACAGCGACGGCGGGTGGCCCTGCCATCTGATTGAACATGCCCTGAGTGCCTACTATGACATTACTCATGGCATCGGCCTGGCCATCATCACGCCACGGTGGATGCGCCGGGTGCTCAGCGAGCACACGATAGACCGCTTTGTGAAGTACGGCGTCAATGTGTTTGGTATCGATTCGGCATTGTCAAAGCGTGAAATAGCCGAAAAGGCTATCGATGCCACCTACCGTTTCTTCGAGAGCATGGGCCTGCCGATGCACTTGCGCCAGGTGGGCATCGACGATAGCCGTATCGCCGAGATGGCCCACCATGTGGTGGCCAATGACCCGCTCGACGGTGCCTGGGCTCCACTCACCGAAGCGGATGTCAGGCAGATACTGACAGACTCTCTATGAACATATCACAATAAATATAACCATAATGAAACAATTACTGCTTACACTCCTGCTGATGGCCGCTATGACGGCCTCGGCACAGACCAAGTCGTGGACGGCCGACAACGGTAACGGCACGTTCACCAACCCCCTGTTCTACGATGAGTTCTCCGACCCCGACATCCTGCGCGTGGGCGACGACTACTACCTCGCCGGCACCACCATGCACGCCGTGCCGGGACTGGTCATCCTCCACTCCCGCGACCTGGTGAACTGGGAGAACATCAGCTACTGCTTCGACCGCTTCGACTTCCAGGACGATGCTTTCGCCCTGAAGAACCACAAGGAGATCTACGGCCAGGGCGTCTGGGCACCGGCCATCCGCTATGCCAACGGTCAGTTCTACGTGTTCACCAATATCAATGGAAAGGGGCTGCAGTGCTACACCTCGAAGGACATCCACGGGCCGTGGAAGCACCACAACATGCAGGGGCGCATCTACGACCTGAGCGTGCTCTTCGATGACGACGGCCGTATCTACGCCATCCACGGCTACGGCGAGGTGAAGTGTACGGAGCTGAAAGCCGACATGAGCGGACCCATCGAGGAGACGGAGCGCACCATCATCCCCGAGGGCAACGCCGTGGGCGAGGGGCATCACATGTATAAAATCAACGGCATGTACTACCTCATCTCTACCGACTACCGGCCCAACGGGCGCACCCTCTGCTCGCGCTCGAAGAGTATCTGGGGACCCTACGAGACCATCACCATCACTGCCGACGAGACCTTCGGCTACCACGCCGCCTCACTGACGCAAGTGCCCCGTGGTGAAAAGTACCGCATCGGCAGCGACGGCACCAAGTTCGGCATACCGCCGGTGGACAAGGACGCCACGGCCTGCACCAACATCCATCAGGGCGGCATCGTCGAGGACCAGAGCGGACAGTGGTGGGCCCTGCTGATGATGGACTTCCACTCCATCGGACGCACCGTCACCCTGGCACCCATCACCTGGAAGGACGGCTGGCCCATGCTCGGACTGGAGGGCAACCTCGGACGGGCACCGCGCACGTGGTTCAAGCCGAATGTTTCGAGGAAGGAGGAAGGGGGAGCGAGGAAGGAGATTGCTCCGCACGCTCCCTACGACCGCTCCGACGACTTCAACTATTTTCTCACCTCTAACCACTCACCTCTCACCTCTAAGAAACTGAAGCCTATCTGGCAGTGGAACCACAACCCCGACGACTCCAAGTGGAGCCTGAAGAACGGACGGCTGCGACTGCAGTCGATGCCTGCCGAACAGCTGATGTGGGCCCGCAACACGCTCACGCAGCGCGTCATCGGACCCACGAGCATCGCCACCGTCGAACTCTATACAAAGGGCATGAAGGACGGCGACGTGGCCGGGCTGGGCAACATCAACGTGCCCTGCTCATGGATTGGTATCGTCAAGGATGGCAATCGCCTCACCCTGCGCTGTTACCAGCAGGCCACGAACGACACCGTCGACGTGCCCGTCGGTATCTCCGACGGGAAAATATACCTCCGCATGACAGGCGACTACGACAACGACCTGGCCACCTATTTCTATTCGCTCGACGGCCACAAGTTCCAGCCCCTGGGCAAGCCGATGGAGCTGTCGTATCAGCTCATCACCTTCCAAGGTTCGCGCCATGCCCTCTTCGCCTTCAACCACAAGGGGCAGAAGGGCGGCTATGCCGAGTTCGACAACTTCACCGTCGACGAGCCGCAGGCCGACCGCTCAGGCAATATCCCCTACGACAAGTCGTTCCGCATCATCAACCTGGCCACGGGCCGACCCGCCATCGCCATGGACCACGGACTGCTCCACGACACCGATGCCGGCGACCAGTCGAAGCTGACGCGCTTCCACATCATCGACAAGGGACAGGGGCAGGTCATCCTGCAGTGTGAGGACGGCCGCTACGTGTTCTGCGCCGGCTACGGCCTGGCCGGCGACGTGCGCCTGACGTTCGACGAGTCGAAGGCCGAGGTGTTCCTGTGGCAGGACTATCTGAACCACGAGTTCATGCTCATGTCCATGCGTACGCATAAATATATAGGTAAGAGCCCCACCACGGGCAGTCCGTACTCGATGGACTTCGCCGGTGCCGACCCAGCCCGCCGCAACGGAGCCGTGCTCCGCTGGGAGGAGCGCTAACAAAGGGACGGTTCTTTTGTTATCAGGGTTCTGATAACAAAAGAACCGTCCCTTTGTTAGCTTCCTTTTTGCATTAGCTGAGAGTCGTCCTGCCCGAGCTTGTCGAGAAATCTCCTTGTCATCTCGAGCGTAGTCGAGAGATCTCTCCATGCGCTTCGCTTAGTCGAGATGACAGAAAAGGGGGTGTCGAGATGACTGTTTTTTGCTTAGTTGTATTTATTTTTTTGCATCCAGTGTGATGCTGGTGGCGGCGATGCGGCCAGACACCAGAATCTCAGTGAGGGCATTGCCGCCTAAGCGGTTGCCACCGTGGATGCCGCCCGTTACCTCACCCGCGGCAAAGAGACCGGGGATCGGCTTGCCACTGGCATCGAGCACGCGGCGCTGTTCATCCACCACCAGTCCACCCATGGTGTGATGGGTGGCAGGTGCCAACGTACGGATGGTGAGCAGGGTTGAGTCGAGCGAATAGGTCGACTTGTCGTAGGTGCCGTCTTTCAGGCGCCTGACCTTGCCGATGGTGTTGGTGGCATAGCGCTTGCTGACGTCGGCAGGCTGTTGGCCGTCCATCACCGCCATGTCGTAGTCGTGGATGGCTTTCAGGATGGCGTCGGCACTCACATTGATTCTCAACGTATTGAGCAGTTCCGGCAGTTGAGCCGGCGTCCGTGCATATTGTTTACCAGGCACGTCCACACCTCGCTTCTCGTTTGGCTCAGTGGTTTCCTCTCCGCCGATATAGAGGTAGACACCTCGCTTGCCGTAGAGGCTGATGCCGTTCTCGAAGGCCTTTGCTGAAAGGACGTCACGCTCCAGCGACTCGTCGACGAAACGCCGTCCGTTCTTGGGACTGATGAAGACGGCATCCGACACGCTACCGAAGGCCAGATTGCCATAGTCGGTATACGACAGCGGCATGAGCTGTGTCCAGCCCATACCCGTCAGGACAGCCCCCGCCTTTTCTGCCATGTCGAGGCCGTCACCCTGCAGCGAACTGCGGTTGGTCGAGGCCATGCGGCTGGTAAGGTATTCCTTGTTCCAGTAACGGTTTGTCTCGATCACCTTGCGGATATTGGCAGCATAGCCGCCCGTAGCGATGATCACCCCCTTGCGGGCATGGGCCGTTACAGGCGTGCCGTCGGCCATCACAGCCCTCACACCCTTTACACAACCGTCCTCCATGATGAGCTCTTTTGCAGTGGTCGATTTCAGGATGCGGTTTTCCTCGTTGGCTTTGGCAAACGTGGTGTAAGGTGCCATGATGTAGGCGCCCCAGTTGCCGTCGTAGTGTTCGGGCGTGCCGTCGCCGTCGGTGTCGATGTCGGCACCCAGCATCTTGTTGCCTCTGAACCACAGGGCCCCCACGATGATGATCTGCCTTTCGAGGAATGTGACGCCCATCTTGGCCAGCCAGGGCTTCAGCTCCTGCCCCTGTTCCACCATCTGGCTCACCATGCGCAGGTCGCTATACACCCATTCCTGCTTGTCGGCACTCTGACGCAGACCGCCGTAATAGGTCTGGAAGATATGCAGGTCCTTGGTCGAGAACAGTGTCAGGTCGGTCTCCGGCACACCGCGTGCCAGTTTCGGCTTTGCCCACGCCAGGTAGGCTGTAATCTCCTTTTTCAGCGCCTGAAGCACGGGCAGGTATTCAGCGTGTACGCCATGGGGCGCCAACTCCACGATGTTGCCCGGCTCAAAAGCATGCATTTGATAGTAGTCGGCATCGAAGGCCTTCTCGTCCCATCCGAGGATGGTCTCGAGGTCCTTGATACAACCGGGGCCCGACTTCGCCTTCTCATAGGTCTTTCCGTCGTAGCCCACACCCGTCTTGGCATCGGGATGTGCGGGATCCCACACCAGATATGGCATCACACTCTGGAAGATGCCACCCGACACCAAGGTGTTGCCACCCATCTCGGCATTCTTCTCTATTACAAGCACCGTGTTGCCCTGTTGTGCCGCCTCGGCAGCCGCGGCCAGTCCGGCACCACCGGCACCAACAATAACCACATCCCATGTGCCTTCCACGGGCGTCTGTTCCGCCTTGGGCAGACTGGCTTTCTTGAACCGCTCACCGTCCGACACCTTGGCTTTATTGGCTGCCTCCGTCACGCCTGCCATCAGCCCCCGGCTCGACACCGTGGCCCCTGTCATGGCGTCCACGCCGGTACCGTTGGCCTTGATGATCTGAGGTATCAGCTCGTCGAACACGATGTCGCCGATATGGGGTGTCTCGTGATGCTCCAGCACTTGGATATCCGTGATGCACGAGTCGCTGAACGTCACGCTCAGACAGATGTCGCCGTTATGTCCCTGTGCAGTCACCTCGTAGGTCCCTGCCTCGAACGTCAGCCGTAACGACTTTTTCTGGCTGCAGCCAACAAAGAGCATCGCCACAACCACTATCCAAACTTTGCTCATCTTCATTTGTCTTGTACGCATAAGATTCTTTATATTTTGTTAGTGGGGGTTAGCCACGCCATTACTTCTTCGCGTGTGCGCTGCTTGTATTTTCAAAGTAACCCGGCCTTACCAAAAGCCGATGTCGTCGCTTATGCCATTGCCCTCATCCTCGGAAGAAACGTCAATTTTCTTCATCTCGAAGGTGGCGGTGTAGGTGGTGCCGTCGGCGTTCTGGCGCAGGGCCTTCCACTTCATCACACCGTCCTCGATGGATTCAATTTCCCACCACTCGCGAAGCTCTTGGTCGGTGTTAATCCAGCGCATACAGAGCAGCTTGCTGGCTACGAAGTACTCGTTCAGCGTATTGGCACTGGGCACCCAGTTTTCACCGTCCTTTACATAATATACGTATGTGCCGTCGGCCTTGTACTCCCAGCGGTGCTGCAGTCCGTCGCCGTAGGTATCCTGCTCGCTGGTGACCTGGCCCTCCCACATGCCGATGATGTCGGCACTAAAGTCCTTGTCAACCTTCTCGAGTGTGCAGAACAATGCAGGTGAGGTCGTCATCTCGCCCTTGTCGTTGATTTCTGAATGAATGAGGATGCACTCCATTCTGTCGGCGCTCATTTCTGCAATGATAAATTCGTCAAAGAAAGCTGTTTGCTCGTCCATCTGGCCATTGAGCGCGATGTGATTGTCGACGATAGCAACCGAAAGTTCTATCTTGTTATTCCAAATGGTAGGCAATTCAGGTATTAAGTTAAGCGATGCGCTCAAATATGCCTTGGAGAGCGATTCAAATTCATACACGAATTTGCCGTTTGTAGGTATGTCTTGGAAGTTCATTTTGGTGAGCATCCACTTGCCGATGATGTTCTGTTCTACCTCTGCCTCGGTGGGAACATCCACCTTCTTCATCTCGAAGGTGGCGGTATAGGTGGTGCCGTCGGCGTTCTGACGCAGGGCCTTCCACTTCATGACGCCATTCTCGATGGATTCAATCTCCCACCACTCGCGGTGCTCCTCATTGCCGGCGCCTGCGTTCTTCCAGCGGGTGCAGAGCAGGTTGCCGTCCACGAAGTAGTCGGCGTAGTCGTCGTCGCTTATCTGCCACTGGCCGTCCACTTTGTGGAAGTAGTTGAAGGAGCCGTCCGTCATGTATTCCCAACGGTGGTTCTCACCGTCGTCGAACTCCGAGCCCTCTTCACCAGTGCTATAACCCTCCCACATGCCGATGATGTCGGCGCTGTAGTCGGCGGTGACACGTCTATAAATTCTAGTGTCCTCTACCGTGTTATAGACTTCGCCATCTTTCATAATAACAAGTTTGAAGTTACACGACATATTATTATCATCGATAGATTTGATATTCAGTGTGAATACTTTATCTATATTGGATGAATGGGATAATAGGGTGACGGTGTTTCCATCAATTGTCATGTCGCATTCCTCTTTTGCACGCCACTTGGGCACGGTCTCATCGTAATTAACTCGCGATACACTTTGGTATGCCTTAGTGGCAGACAGAAAAGTGACAACAGTTTTCTCGTTGGTGAGCGCAGGTTCACCATCTCTTTCTGCCAACATCCACTTCCCGATAATCTTCTCGGCTACGTTGAGGTCGGGCTCAGCGGGAACAACGGAGTTGTCGTCGTTTGACGAACACGACGTGAACACACTTGCGCCGCAAATCAGGATGGCGGCGAGCATCCAATTCATAATCTTTCTCATAATCGTTTATATATAAAATAAGTTATACTTATTTCACTACCTGTTTCTTGCCACGATGGATATACACACCCTTCTTTGTGGGCTTGCCGCTGAGCTGGTGGCCGTTGAGGTCGAACCAGCGCTCGGTGCCGTCGAGGTCGATGGTGTGGATTACGGGAGCTATGCCTGTGGCCTCGCCGTCGTTGTCGCCCTGATAGCTGTCGGGAGCAGGCAGGCTGCGGTCTTCCTCTTCCTTACCGTTAGCGTCGAGCTGATACTTCGTTGTCAGCTTGTTGGCGGTCATCAGGTCGGTGGCACAGAACATGGCGCGGAATGCCGGCCACTTCCAAGTAGACCTTGCGTGGTTGATAATCTTGAACGAGCCGTCGCTTGCCAGTGTGAAGGCTTTGCGTCTGACGGCCTCGTCGTGGCCGATGGCTTTCAGGCTACCCAGCCAATAGCCCGCAATCTGCTCGTCAAGATAATTAAACGGAACAGCGTTCTCATCATCATCAGCCTCGTCTGCCTCGGCTATAATCGTCACGCCTTCTTCCTGCAAACGCAGCGTGCCCTCGTTCACGACAATCAGGTAGGCATTGCCGGGATAGAGGAATGGCAGCATCTCCTCCGTAAACAGCAGCTCGTTATTCTCCGTAACCTCGGCCTTAGAGTAGATGGTGAAGTCGCAGCCTGTGCCAAACAGCTCTGCATAGAACGGCAGGCAAAGCGTGTAGGCGCGGCTTTGCCACGTGCCGTCTTCCTGCTGCACGGCGCTCAGTTCGCGGCCCTCAAGCGAGGCGTTCACCTCCTGTTCGCCAAATTTCGATAGGATGCTGAAGTCCGTCATGCCGTCCATCAACTCAACTATCGGCATGCTGCCGTCGTCGAACGTTACCACGATAGCGTTGAGCGTGCTGGCATCCAGACCGCCCAGGTTCCAGTAGCACCAAGTGGGGCTCACCTGCTCGTCCTGTCCGCTTGCCCAGCGCAGGCGTACATCGTCGTCAAGCCACAGCCTGGTCTTGTCGCCACTGGCCAGTGTCAATGGTGCGAAGGCTCCGCCGAAGGTGATGCCGGCTGCCGATACGGCAGTAGGCGCAGCGGTGCTGATGGTTACATTCTTGAATATCGGGTCGTCTATGTGAGTATCCCCGGTCTCTTCGTCGATAACCCACTTCACCATGTAAGGCTTGCCAGCCTCGATCTCTGTAGTCGTCTTGTAGGCGATGGTCAGCACACCGTCGCTCAGTGTGGTCTTTTCCGTGTCAAGCTCCACAATCTTACTGTTATTCAGCGGCGAGTTGCTGATTTGCTCGGCAGTCATGCTGAACGGCAGACAGAGCGTGTTCCATTCAGAGTTGATGATGAACTGACGACCGCTGAAGGTGACGTCGACGGTCTTATCCTTCATGTAAGAGAGCATGGCTTGCATATCCTTGCTGACGTCGAGTGTAATTTCAGAGGGGAAAGGTCCGTCATAACCGCAAACACAATGGTTGTTGTTGTCAAAACTATGATCCTCTTCTTCAAAATTACCGCACCACTGACAGATACATTGGTGCTTTTCGTCGTTCACAATGCTGTAAGTGGCTCCTGCATGTTTGCAAGGCTCGAACCTAAGCCTTATATATGATGATAAAAAATAACCTCTCCAATGATATGGAAGAAGCTCTTCTCCAGATACATTAGTAATTGACATTCCTTTGCCTATGCTGATGGGTGAATAGTCTTCAGAGTCCTCGCCGCCGATGGCACGCCTGATGTCTAAGCCGCCGTAGGCATCTACGGTGCCGCCGTTGATACTGATGGTGTTGTCCACATCGCCGTCCTCGCCGGCGCCGATGCCCACGCCATAGCCACTACCACTTGCATAGACATCACCACCATTGATGACGATAGAACCGCTATCGCCGTCCTCGCCGCCGCCAATACCGGCTGCATCTGTTCCACCGTAGGCTTTTACTGTGCCGCCTGTTATCCAGATAGCACCGCCACGTGCACCATTTCCGCCGCCAATGCCGGCACCAGACTCACCACCAATTGCCGTGACGTTGCCGCCATAAATAAAAATATCACCGCCTGTACCATGTAGACCGCCACCTATGCCGGCAGCATATGTTCCACCCTTAGCCTCGATGGTACCGCCCTCAATGGTAATGGTGCCGCCATTGGCCTCACAGCCACCAATGCCAGCGCCAGAGTATTTGCCCATAGCAGTGATAGTACCACTCTTTATATTGATATCACCACAAGGCATATATTGCTCGCCACCAATACCAGCACCAATCTGATTGCAGCTAACATCAAGCGAACCGTCTCCCTGAATGGTAAGCGTATAGCCCTCGTACACACAGATTCCAGGCCATCCCCTACAAAATCCCTTCACTTGGTTTGTGCCCTCAAGCGTGATAGTTGCATCACCCTCGCAGGTAATACCAGCGAATGGACACGGAATATAATCCTGAACACCAGTATACACACTTTCATCTATACCGAGTATGGTCACATCTCTAAGCGTGATTTTTGCACCTTTGGCAATTGAGATTTTCACAGAATTATGATCGACATCAAGTTTACCTGTCAGCACGTCACCGTCCTGAGCCTCATAATCAGAACTAATTGTAGAAAGGTCAACAACTCTCTGTGCCCATGCCCCTTGTGCGACCATGCACAGCAGGGCAAAAATGAATAACAGTTTCTTTTTCATATTCTTTAATTACTTTTTAATTGTTGTGGCTGGTGTGGGAGTCGAACCCACACCAGCCTAAGAAGTCGCGATGTTATTTACATGTTACTTATTTCACTACCTGTTTCTTGCCACGATGGATATACACGCCCTTCTTCGTGGGTTTGCCGTTGAGCTGGCGGCCGTTGAGGTCGAACCAGCGCTCGGTGCCGTCGCGGTCGATTGTGTGAATCACAGGTGTAATGCCAGTGGCAGAACCGTCGTTGTCGCCCATGTAGCCCTCGGGAGCAGGCAGGTTGCGGTCCTCGTCCTCGTCCACGCCGTTGGCGTCGAGCTGATACTTCGTCTTATACACTCCGGGCTTGAAGTCGGCGTTGGCACAGAACATGGCACGGAATGCCGGCCACTGCCATGACGGGTTAGCCTCGTTGATGGGCTGGAACGTACCGTTTTCCGTCAGCGTGTAGGCATTGCGCCCTGCTGCCTCGTCGTGGCCGATAGTCTGGAAGCTGCCCAGCCAGTAACCGGCGATGCCGCCTCCCACTTTGTCGTCGATGACGCTGTTCTCCTCGTCGTCAGCCCCATCAGGCTCTGTAATCAGTTCCACACGGTTACCCGTCAGGATGGTCGAGCCGCTATTGACTACCACCAGGTAGGCATTGCCCGCATACAGCGTAGGCACCAACTCCTGGGTGAAGAGGAACTCGCCGTCGTCCGTAACGCGCTCCAGGATATAGGCATCGATTTTGCACTTCTCCCTGATGGCCTCGTTGTTCAGATCCACTGTGAATGGCAGGCAGACGGTATAGGCGCAGCTGCCGTACCATGCAGTACTGAGTCTTCTGCCTTCCAGCGAGAAGTTCGTTTCCTTGCCTATGAATTCATTGAGTACGCTGAGGTCTTTCATGCCGTCCATCAGCTCCACATAGTTGAACTCTGAAGGCTCGTCGGTCTTCACCACGATGGCGTTGAGCGTCGTCGGGTCAATGTCGCCGAGGTCGAACCAGCACCAGGTGGCCTTCACCCACACGTCCTTCTCGTCGGCCCAGCGCAGGCGCACGTCGTCGTCCATCCACAGTTTGTTCTTTTCACCGCGTCTCAGCAGCGTCGGCTTGTAGGCGCCCTGGAAGGTCACGCCAGCCTTTGAGACAGCCAGCGGCTCGGAATTGACGATGGTCACATCCTTGAATACCGGGTTCTGGATGACCGGCTGCGTGTCGGGATTCCTCCATCTGACGAGGTAGGGCTTGCCTGCCTCAATTTGAATCACTTCCTTGAATCCGAGTGTCAGCACACCGTTTTCCAGTTTGGTCCGATCCGGATCGAACGCCTCGATGACGGTATGTGCCAAGGGTGAGTTGGCAATCTCGTCCTGCGTCATGCTGAACGGCAGGCAGATGGTATTCCAGTTCGAGTCGATGATAAACTCACGACCGGTAAAGGTAACGTCGGTCTTCTCGCCGTCCCTGACTTCAATGGCATGCGAGATGTCCGTATCGACACTGAGCGAGACGCCCGGGTAGATAAACGGGTTCTCGTCGATGTTGCCCATCACGGTGCCGCCGATGTTCACGGTGCCGCACTTGCCCATGTAGCCTTCACCCACGCTGTAGTCATTTAGATAGCCCTTCGAGGCGACGACCGATGTCACGGCATCGGCAATGGTGATGTTGCCGCAGGTGTTGTAGAGACCGCCACCGATGCCGGCAGCGCCTTTGCCACCCGTGGCGACGATGGTTCCGCCCAGTATGGTGATGTCGCCGCAGCGTTTGCCTTCGCCGCCGCCGATGCCGGCACCGCCATTGTCACCCGTAGCAGTGATGTTACCGCTCTCGATGACGATGTTGCCACAAGCCAGGTAGGAACCGCCGCCGATACCGGCACCGCGTCCTACACTACTGGCGTTGAGCGAACCCTCACCCTTGATGGTGAGCGTCTTGTCGGCAGCAATGTGGATGCCCGGATAGCCATAGTTGAAGCCCCATACGTTGTTCGAGCCGACGAGCTTGATGGTGGCGTCGCCCTCGCAGGTGAGGCCAGCCCAGCTGGCTTCCCGGATGAAATTGCCCGTACCGATGGTGATGTTCTTGAGCGTCACGGTAGCACCGTCGGCTATCGACACCTTGTAGTTGCCGCTGAGCTTGTTCAGCAGCAGGGCGCCGTCCTCTACCACGTAGTGGTCGGTCAGTTTGGCAAGGTCAACCACGCTCAGCTTATAGACATCATCGCTGATGTTGCCTACGATGTCGCCCAGCACGGTCACAGTGCCGCTGGTAGACTTCAGGCCAGCCCCCACGCTGTAGGGAGCCCCCGGGCCCTTGGCTGCTGTCACGCCGCCCACGGCGTCGGTAATGGTGATGGTGCCGCAGGTGGCACTCTCGCCACCGCCGATACCGGCAGCACCCTCGCCGCCCGTGGCGGTGATGTTGGCACCGTTGATCAGGATATTACCGCACGATATGTTCAGGCCGCCGCCGATACCTGCACCGCAGCCGTTGCTGCTGGCGTCGAGCGAGCCGTCGCCCACGATGGTCAGCGTCTTGCCCTTCGGCACATAGATGCCGGGATAGTCCTCATAGAATCCCTTCACGGTGTTCTCGCCGCTGACGTTGATGATGGCGTCGCCCTCCAGGTTGAGGCCGCCCCACTTGCACTTCTTGTTGTTGACACCGGTAATGCTCATGTCCTTGATGATGACGTCGGCCTTGTCGGCAAGCGATACCTTGTAGGGCTGCGTCGTGCCGTCGAGCGAACCGGTCAGTATCGACAGCATCTCGTTGTCGGCCTGTACGGTGTAGTCGCTGTTCAGCGAGCTCACATTCAGGATGAACACATCCTGCGCGATGGGGCCGGAGGCGTTGATGACGAACACGTCACCACTCGGGCTCCTATAGCCGGAGCCGATGCTGTACGGCGCATGGGCGCCCTTCTTGGCGATAATTTGTCTCACGCCATCGGTGATGGTAACGCTGCCGCAGGAGGTGTCGAAGCTGCCGCCGCCGATGGCAGCGCTGTATTCGCCGCCCCTCGCGGTGATGCTACCGCCCCTGATGATGATGTCGCCGCAGTTGACAGACGTTTCACTACCGGCACCGATACCGGCACCGTAGCCGCTGCTGCTGGCGTCGAGCGAGCCGTCGCCGTCGATGGTCAGCGTCTTGCCCTGCGGCACGATGATGCCCGGGTAATTACGATGGAATCCCCTGACGCTGTTCACGCCCTCCAGCAGGATGATGGCCTTGCCCTCGCAGGTGAGGCCGGCCCACCAGCAGGCATCGTCGTCGACACCGTCGATGTGGGCATCCTTCAGCGTCACGGTGGCACCCTCGGCAATCGTCAGCTTCACCTTTTTGCCGAGCGTACCCGTCAGGATGTTGCCGTCGACGAACCTCGTGTCGATAGTAACCTTCGACAGGTCGACGGTGGCATCCAGGTAGCGGGCATAGACCCATAGGTCGCCCGTGCCCATGGTGGCTGTTGTCAATGAATCCTGAGGCGTCTCGCCTTCCATGACGAAACCGTCGCTGGCAGCAGGAGCGTCCTTAACGACCCAACCGCTGAACAGGCGCAAGTAGGGAAGCGCATTCGACAAATTCGGCATGATGTATTCATAGCCCTCGGACACCTCCTGCATGGCCACCTCCTGATAGTGGTAGTCTGCGTCGAGCTCACAGAAATGTACCGTATGCTTCGTGACGCCATAGCCGCACAACGTACAATCGCCATGGTCGTTAAGCGTATGGGCTTCATATTCGGCTTTACCACACGCCCAACAAAAGGATTTGTGCTGATTGGCGTCAATCGTGGTGCCGATTGTCCACTGGTGGTCGCAAGGCCTGATTCTCACGTGGATGTAGCTCGACATCATATAGCCGTGTTTCCCATAGTCAAGAACAGTCTCTTCCCATGATTCGTTCACACTGACAACCAGCATGTTCTCACCAATCTGGAAGTGTTCGGAAGTGAAGTCTTCATCATAATTGCTACCGATGCGGCCTTTAGCATCAACATCGGCAGTGCCGCCGATATACAACCAGTCTAAGTGCCCACGATCAGTTAACGATTCTTTATCCGTTCCTTTCTCACCCCAAGCAAGGTAGCCGGGGCCTGCACCGATGGCGATACCCCCTTGAGCATAAACTTTACCGCCGGTAATTCGAATCTCGCCACTGTCGCCGCTTTTACCGCCGCCACCGATACCGGTATATCCTTCAGCATACACCTCACCGCCAGTAATCGTGATATGCCCCTTATAGTCCATGTTATAACCGCCACCGATGCCAGTCCCCCATTGTTTAGAAGTGCCTTTCACATATCCGCCATTGATGGTGATGTCGCCGCATTTCCGATCTCTCGACCACATAGTACCACCTCCGCAGCCACCGATGCCTGCACCACCAGCGCCGGTACAATTGGCTTCTATGCGGCCGCCATTAATCACGATGTTACCGGCATCATCCGTTCCTTTACCTGCGCCGATGGCGGCAGCCTCCGTGTCAGAGTGGCATTGGAGTCTGCCATTGCCATTGAAGGTCAGGGTCTTGTCCTCGGGGACATAGATACAGGGGCACTGAGACCATTGTGAGAATAAAACGCTATTCCCTTCTACGAGGATGGTGGCATCGCCTAAACAGGAGATGCAGGGCCATTTATCTTCTTGATTGATTGAGATAGACACGTCGCGTAGTGTCACCGTGGCACCGTCAGCAATGGTCACTTTATGTATATTGCCATCAATCTTACCCCGTGCCTCATCGCCGTCCAAAAGCTCAATATCACCGGTCTCCATAGTAAGGTCGACAAAGGGATAGCTAAAGGGGCTGCGTTTTATGAAGTCGACTATGGGGCCGCCGAGAAAGACCTTGCCGCAAGTGCCGCTCGCGCCCGGACCGACACTGTATGCTAACGAGGAGCTGCCACTCCAAATCTTCGCATGCTGTACGGTAGACGAAATCTCGATTTCGCCACAGATGCCGCCATTACCACTGCCGATGCCGGCAGCCATCAGACCGCCTTCGGCTATGATTTTACACGTCGCCATATAGACATCGCCGCACGAGGCCTGCATGCCGCTGCCGATGCCGGCAGCACCAGCACCACCCGTTGCAATGATGCTATCGCCCAGTATGCGGAAGCTTGGGATGGTGCCTTGACAGCCGCTGCCGATGCCGGCACCGCGTTCACCGCCTTTGGCATAGATATTACCACCCCTGATGATGAGATAATCGCAGGAACGGGCGTATCCGCTGCCGATGCCGGCACCGTTTTCACCGCCATAGGCCTTGATGTCGCCACCCTCGATGACGACGCTGGGGCAGTTGGCTGCACCGCCAATGCCCGCCGCATTATCACCGCCATGGGCAGTGATAGTACCACCCTTGATGGTGATGTTGCCACAGCTGGCATTCGCGCCCGAACCGATACCGGCAGAGCCCGAACCGCCGACCGCCTCGATAGTGCCGCTTTCTATCACGATGTTGCCCGACAGCTGGTTCGCACCGGCACCAAGGCCGGCACCCAAGCCGTTGCTGGCAGCATAGAGCGAGCCTGAGCCCTTGATGGTCAGGGTGTTCCCTGTGGGTACGAAGATAGCGGGGTACTCGCCGTTGAATCCCTTGACCCTGTTCGAGCCTTCGAGGATGATGGTAGCATCGCCCTCGCAGGTGAGGCCTGCAAACTCGTACTCCCCGTAACCGTAGCCGTCGATGTTCACGTCGCGCAACGTCACTGTGGCGCCGGCGACAATCCTAATCTTGATGGGCTGCGACTGACCGTCGAGCGTGCCCGTCAGAATGGTACCGTCTGGTGCCTTGTAGTTGTCGCCCAGATTTGCCACGTTGACCACATTCTGGGCCCACGCCCCTTGTGCGACCGCGCACAGCAGGGCAAGAAGGAATAATAATTTTTGTTTCATATTTTTATTATTGTTAGTAATCGTTTATTGTTTTTTTAGAAACTTCTTCATTGTTTACCTCAGTTAGATGGATACAACGGCTTGTAATCTTTTGAAAAGGCACTCATGGTGGCAGGGCGCTGCTTGTTGGTCCAGATCCAACGGCTCCAGCCTGTGGCCTTGTCGAAAGCGGTCTGCTCGTAGCTGTCGGCGAAGGTGCTGCCCCAATCAAATTTATACGGAGGGTTCTCTTCATCTTCGAAGTCTATTTCGATAGCAGTGCCATCGGGTTTGTAAATAGTTTTAAATAATATCTTAAGTGTGTTATTATCATCCTCATACCAAGAAAGATACTCATACTGCCCTTCCCATCCCAGCATGACAGAGCCCGTGATGCCTTCAGTGCTCAGATAATCAGAAGTCTGATGTGCCACGATACACTCATTGTCATAGCACTGCTGCATCTCGTTATAGGGTGTCTTCAGGAAATCCGGCACCGCCGCAGCCAGCGTCATAGCATAGCACAGCATGTCGTAGTATGGATCGCTGCTCAATATCTTCAAGGCGTATGAAGTAACCTGGTCTATCCTCTTTTGTGCGTCATCGCCGCTCTGATAGGCCTCTAAGAGCTTGTCGGTGAAGGTGCGTATCTTGTTCCCGTATGCGTTGAGTCCGCTGGTGCGTATCACCGACATATCGAAGTACTTCCTCTCCTCCTCTTTTTCAGATTCGTTCCATCGTTCAACACAGGCCATGTCGAAGCCTCTCAGTGCACTCTCAATGTCCTCATGGCAGTTGGCAAGCAGGTCGGTCAGTGCGGTATAATCACCCCCTACACCAGGTACCAGGAACGAGGAGGCTATGACGTAGTCGCAGCTGTTCTTCAGTTCAAACCAATATTCCAGACTGTTCATCAGACAGGCGTCGAAATAGACGACCTGAGGCCTGATGTCTGAGCTGGCAATGGCATGGTTGAGCGAATGTAAGGTTAAATGCTCTGTGTCGCCGTCCTCATTTACTGTTTCGGCGTCATAGATGAGTCCGCGGGTGGCGGCTGCAGGGGTGTATGGCAGGTCATCGTCTGGCGTATAGCCAGTGCCGTGATTGGTCAGTATCAGCACATAATGCTTGGAGGGGCAAGCCTTTACCGCCCAGTTGATGAAATGGGTCAGCGAGTCGGCATGGGCGATATGACAGTCGGTGGAAGCGTACAGGCTCTCCGCGCCCAACTGTTCTTCCGCCTTCTTCGATGCATCCACGGTGAAACGATAGGTTTTGCCTAACCTGTCTTTCCATACCTTTAGCCATTCCTGCATATACTCAAATGCGCCAAGTGCACCTTCACTCTGGAGGTCTTCCATCAGTTTTTTCATATCCTTTTCGGTACTGAACTTATATTGCACCGCAATCTTCACCTTGTCGAAGGAGGCAGGATTGGCAGCATAGAACTGCTGGATGTTCTCAACGATGGCATCATCGAGATTTCCACCGCCGTTGCCATAGAGCAGGATGGCGTAGTCGGCCAGCTCCGGACTGTCAGGATTATCAGGGGTGACAGGATTGTCGTCGATGTCATTAATACACGATGTGAACACACTTGCGCCGCAGATCAGGATAGCGGCGAAGGCTGCGATTGAGCGAGCACATAACGAGCTTGCTCGTTTTGTCGAGCGTGAGCAGGCTCGACAGGATGTCAACATCCAACTATGAATCTTTTTCATGATCATAATAAATTAATAACGTTAAACTAAATAAAACTACTTACACTTGATGTCCTTGAACTGCCAGGTGCTGGAGGGCACGATGAAGTCGAACTCCGTAGCGTTTTCAGGCAGGGGCTGGAAGATGAGGGCGAAGCGCAGCTTCTGATAGGGCCATGGGATCTTGGTGGTTGCAGGGGCCACGGTGATGTTCTCCACATAATTCGTGTCAACCCCATGAACGACAGACCTGTTCAAAAAAGCCTTAGCCTTCGTAAGCAGGTTGCTTTTATCGTTTTCAGTTTGCGCCGCCCCAATGGCTGCAACCATTATCAGACAAAGGCCGGCAACGATTTTCTTGTTCATCACTTTTCACCTAATTTCCTTTCAAGCCTGTGTTACGTTGGGGCCAGGACAATCTGTGACACATAGTATCCTGACCCCAATGAGACACGTTGTTGCAGTGGCAGGAGTCGAACCTGCCACTGCATAAGAGGTCATCTTGAGACCGAGTGAATCATATCCTTATTTCTTACTTACTTTGTAAGTAAATGTGATTGGATTATCCTTCAGCTTTTCCTTCAACTTCTTATCACTGGGGAACCACTTGACGGTGAATTCATCTATGCCCAGCGATGACGCTCTGTAATTTATCTTGTCGCGTACGTCTTCGTCTGTTTTCAGTATTCGTGTGGCTACACCCACATTATACTTAATGACCTCAAGACCGTCATCCGCTGATTCTGCCACATAGAATTTATTAGAGAACATGGTTGGATTGATGATTTCCTGCAAATCCGCAATAAAATCTTTCAACGCACCCTTTTGGAGGTCTTCGCCATAGACTCGGACGTCGCTGGCCCATTCCTTCTTGAAGCGGCGGGGCGGTGTCAAACGGAACCCGTCCATATCTTCATAGGCAATTGTAGCACAAGTGCTTTTATTTTTTTGGAAGTTTAAATATAGAGCTTTTGTATAGTCACGAATATACCACCCCAATGTATATGCCCCCGAAGGCTTCTTTACCGACCAACAAACCTTGTTCTCGATATCGATGTCGTTGGTTAGGATATCGGCAGCCATTTCATGCCAGCCCTTGTCCCAAATAACCTTAGGAGTATGGCCTTCTTTGTAAGTCCATGTCACTTCATTGCCGTGGGTATTCTTCACGATGGCCAGGTCTTTGCTGACATGCGACGTACTCATGGTGAAGGACGTTGAGTGTGATGTGGTATTGGTATTCGTATAGCTAAAATTGAAGCTGACATTGCCTCCTCCTGTCGGATTGGGACCACTCTGACCACCGTTAGCACCAAAGCCACCACCAAAACTCCAACCTTCTGTATGAGAGGTGCCGTCGGTGGTGCCGATGGCGATAATCTCAGTAGTTTGGCTGTTATCGGTGCTAGGCAAGCTCTTCTCCAGCTGAATCTCACCATTGCCTTCCAGTTCCATTGCATGAGTAGATTCACTGAGCCAATTACCATAAAAGTAAACATAGGCGCGATCATTTCTACCTCCAAGATAAAATTGTTTAATCGTATTGGTATTGGGGTATTTGCTCCACATCCAATCCTCTTTTTTATAGGGTCCCCAATAGAGTGTGTTACCTTTATTCGAGTCTTGACCGCCCATACGGATATGGTGGTTTTCCTCTACATAGTAGAAATCGCGGTTGCTGCCAAAGTCATGGACGCTCCACGAACGGATGGTGGTGTTGGACACGTTAGCACGACCGAATTCCTGGCCTTGATCATCAAAAGCCCAAAGATGACCGGGAAGGGTAAACTCGTTAGTGCGTGACAGCATAGAGTTAATCACCTGATCGGCATCGGCTCTGGTGAGTGCCCTTGCTGCTGCCGGCTGCTGGCTCTCTGCCTTCTCCTGCTCCTTGGTGTTCAGCCACAAGGCAGCGCCGTCGGCCATACGGCCATAGTGATAAGGATTCTGTAAGTTCTTCACCTTGTGTTCCACGGGTTCCGACTCCTGCCCGTTGTCGTCTTCCAATTTGCTGAAAACAATCCTTTCCTCGTTGTAAGGGGGAATTAGATAGCTGGCATTGATGGACATAATCAGGAGTTCGTCAATCACAGCATTCGGATCGTCATCTTCGGCTCTGGTCAGCGCATGTGCATTGTTGACACTGCGCACCAGTTGGGTGTCTTCGAGGCTGCGTGTATTGGCTTCCGCTCCTTCTGGTATCTCCACACCCAAATCTTCCAGCACGTCATCCTGAATCTCCACGACTTGTTTCATGATGCCCAGCGCGAAATCAAACGCACCTCCAACCGTGGGGCGCTGAAGGGCGATGTATCCACCATTCAAGTAAATTAGGGCCAGCTTATAGAAATCGTCTTCTGATAATGATTGTGCCTTATTGCCGTCAATCAACACGAGCTTTGTGTTGTCGTCGATGGCAGAGGTGGTTTGCGAAAGGCGCTTAATCAGCGCTCCACCCACCGAATTTTCATCGAATTTGCCCAGTACGGCGGTAGGCATGTCGGCAGTGACCTTCACCTCCAGCTGGTCGGTGGTGGGCTCTACATCGGGGTCTATCACTTCCCCACCGGGCACGTCAGCTGACGAATTGTCTTCGTTGGCAACGCAGGATGCGAAGACACTGGAGCCGCAAATGAGGATGGCGGCTAACATCCAATTCAGAATCTTTTTCATGTCGTCAGTATATATAGTTTTAGAATGATATGAAAATGCCGCCGAAGAGTTGACGCCTTCGGCGGCAAGTAGCGTCGGCAAGGAATTAAGCCATTACCAGTCGATGCCACTTTTTTCAGGACGCATCTTGTTGACCATGCTAAGTGTGATTTTTCCGTCCTCGGCTATGCTGGCATGCAGCTCGCTATACGACAACTTGACATCAGTCTCTAAATCTTCCTTTTCCTGTATTTTGCCCTTTACATAAAATTGGTCACTGATCGTCTGGCTGTCGAGTTTATAGCCTTCGGCATTATAGGAGGTCACCGTATAAGACATTTCCCAATTCAGACTATAATCGCCTGCGTAAGACTCCAGACCATCCTTTATGCCATAGTGCAGGCAGATGGCTTCCTCAACGGGGAAGGTGGTGATGTCGGTTACGTTATAGGCTTCGTGATATCCCGCAGTAAAGGTCGGCAACTTGTCAATTTTAACATCGCTGCCGCTCTTAACGGCATACTTGCCCTCGAAGAAGGTGTAATTGGTCTTCGGGCTTGTGATTCTGTAAATCACCTCTACGCGCGTACATTTTTTAGTATTAACGGGTGGTGTAACCGGGTCATCCGAATTAGAACACGACGTAAACACACTTGCGCCACAGATCAGGATGGTGGCGAGCATCCAAATCATGAATTTTTTCATAATTTTAAATTGTTGTTAGAAACTACTTTTTTATACTGACATTTCCGTTGGCATCAATGTATATAACGAGCTTTGGATGATTATTCAAATGCGATTTTGCAAATTCAGACAGTGAAGTGCCTGCGGCAACCTTAGTAGCCCACGAATTATAATTAACTTCCTTATCATCAACCACGGTGTTATCGCTTCTCAAGGTCATGACATCAAGACTCCTATCGATATTGACATCAAAATCCTCAGTAGCTGCCTTATCCTCCAAAGGAGTGGCTACTGTACGAAGCTCTACCGTGCAAGGCAGTTTGCTAACGGGAATTTCGACGGTCTTGGTGTACGACGGATTGCTCATGGTCTCTACGAAATCATTTCCATCAACATCGGTACCATATACGTTTACCTTATACAGTCCAAGCGTCGCAGCATCAGATGTAACGGTGTACTTCACAACAGCCTTGGTAAACTCTGCCTTCTTAGGCTCGTCATCATCTTTGCTGCAAGATGTTAGCACTGTTGTCATGAGGGCAGCAAAGAGAACAGCTGCCATTGAAATCAAACTTTTATTCATACTTTTATAAAATATTAAATGATTAGATATTACTAATTCATGAAGGGTTTACTTACACTTGATGTCCTTGAACTGCCAGGAGGTGGAAGGTTCGATGAAGTCGAACTCCTTGGCCTCCTCAGGCAGTGGCTCGAAGATCAGGGCAAAGCGCAGCTTCTGACCTGGCCAGGGAATCTTGACAGTTGCAGGAGCCATCGTGATGTTCTCCACACCCACCAATTCCTTCTTACCTCCCTTGTTGCCCTTGATATAAGCCTTGCCTTTGACGTTCCACCCGCCGTTAACGCCTCCGCCCACAATCTCCATCTCGAGGCGTGTCTCCGTATCAGAACAGGCCACGCGTACAATCTTTGTGTTGGTATTCTTCTTGTTCACATACACGGGGTCCTCGCGTACATATCTATATTTAGAATAGTCGGCCAGCGTCACCTTGTCATTGTTCAGGATGCTGGGGCCCTCTTCCGTGCGACCGGCCTTCACGTAGAGCTCGGTGATCTTGCGGCTGATCTGCTGCTGGTCTGTATAATCATAATTGCAGTTCAGCCTGGCAGCCTCCTCGTACTTGGCGAGGGCATCCTCCCAATATTCACCACCCTCATAGTCCTTGGCGCTTTGCATCGCATCCTTGAAGCTCTGTTCATACTCCAGCTTTTCCTTGGCGCGGATTTCCATCTGCTTCTTACGCTCGGCGGATTCTATACTATGATTGATAGCGCCAAACACACCACTGATAGCTGTTTGAGTGTCATAATGGGTCCACTGTGCCTGGGCCGGCATGATTGTCACCAGTCCCAATGCAAATAAAAACAAACTCTTTTTCATAATTTTGTTAGTAATCGTTTATTATTTTAGCTGCAAAGGTACTCAAAATAAACGATGCATGCAAGGCCAAAATCGCCGCGAACGAAGATTTTGCATTAGCTGAAACTTTATTTGCATTAGCTGAGGGTTGCACCGCCCCGCAGATTCGCTCATTAACGAAATTTCAACCTCAATTCACGAATTTTCGACATCGACATCCGCTGATAAAATGGCAAAAAACAAAACTTTTTGAGGGGAACCCGCCCGATTTCACCGAAAAAGTAGTAACTTTGCAGAGAAATTTCGACAATAAACGATATGCCCGAACAGATAACTCCATTGTCGACACTGTATCTGCTGCTCCACGGCGCAGGAACTGCCGTGTCCGTCGTGCTGTGCCTCTACCTGCTGCTGTGTCGGGGCAAGGCTATCGCACCCGACATCACGCCGCCCCCACGACTGCGTCGCTGGGCAGCGGCATTGTTCGGTGTCATGGCCCTGGCCCACATCTGGTGGATACTGTTCTACACGTACTCGGACGATACCCGCTCGGTGATTTACGGGCTGCTCGTCGCTATCGACTGCATGGTGCTGCCTCCTGTCTTCGTCGGCACGCTGCTGACCATGCTGCAGGACCGCCACCGGCCGTTGTGGCCCATTTTCGTCGTCATGACGCCCTGCGCGGTGCCAGAAGGGACAGGTGACTGAGTTACACTGCCTCTTCGTGCATCCAGGCGGTGACGCTCTTGTGCATGCGCTGCTTGAAGGCGGCGCTGAAGGTGCTATAGCTGTTGTAGCCGCTCTCCCGCGCAAGCTGCTGGGCGACGATGGACTTGTGTGCAGCGGCAAGCTCGCGGTAGCGGGCTATGAAGTGACCGATGCGAAGGTCGTGGATGTATTCATAGTAGCTGGTGTTCTGACTAGCGAAATATTGGCTGAGATAGTAGCGGTTCACGCCGACGGCTGCTGAGAGTTGCAACAGGGTCAGGTCGGTATTCAGGTAGAGTTGTGTGTCCTCGCAGTGCTTCACCAGCAGTTTGCCGATATGGGATGGATCGCCCTTGGAGGAGGGGCTCTTTGCTTCGTGCGGCGTCGCCGAGTGCTTGCTCGGGCAGTCGTCGCTAAGGGCCGAATGGGATGGGAGGCTGTCGGTACTCAGGTCTTTCAATGTCTCCACGCGCCACAACAGGAGACCCGCCAGCGGGAAGCCGGTGAGGTGGGCGATGGTGCCCATGACGTAGTTGTCGGTGTATTCAAAGCTCGTGATCAGTATCATGAGACCGATGAGCTGCGTCAGGCTGATCCACACTTCCTTGTGCTCCAGGTCGGCATAGTTGTCGCGCAGCCACCGCCCATATTGTCTCACGGCCACCACCATATATATAATAAAGGTCACGATGATGACCAGTCCATAAATCTTGTTCAGGGTCGTGAGGTCGATGGATGGCAGGGCGGTCTGCAGCACTGCGAGCACTGCACAGGGTGTTATGACGACAAAAATGGGCCACAGCGGCCGGCGGCGGTCCTGCAGCATGATCAGCAGTGTGCCGACAAAGACGGGGGGCAGCGCCATGCAGTCGAGGGCTACGAGCAACCCGTAGATCACCGAGTGGGTGTCGTCCGAGTACGTGTAGAACAGTATCCACCAGATGTGGGCCAGGGCCATGACGGCGAATAGTGCCGCTGCCCAGCGGCGAAGTCGTGCGGGCGGCGTGATGTTGGGTGCGATGGCCTTGCCCGGGCACAGCAGCAGGTAGAGGCACAACACGACGGATACGCCGGTTCCTGCGCCGTGGAGCAGGAGATACAGTGTCGATAATGGAGTTATCTGTTCGGGCATATCGTTTTTTATTTTCGCCGCAAAATTACTACTAGAATGATATGAAAATGCCGCCGAAGAGTTGACGCCTTCGGCGGCATGTAGCGTCGGCAAGGAGTTCGATTACCACTCGATGCCACTTCTTTCAGGATGCATCTTGTTGACCCTGCTA
>CAMHUC010000030.1 GCA_946188155.1 uncultured bacterium
GCGATGGCCTCCTTGGTGGTGGGCATCACGGAGTCGTCGGCAGCGATGATGATGATGGCGATATCCGTCACCTGGGCACCACGGGCACGCATGGCCGTGAAGGCCTCGTGGCCGGGCGTGTCGAGGAAGGTGATCTGGCGCCCGTCCTTCAGCTTCACGTTGTAGGCGCCGATATGCTGGGTGATGCCGCCAGCCTCACCTGCAATCACGTTCGTGTTGCGGATGAAGTCGAGCAGCGAGGTCTTACCGTGGTCTACGTGACCCATGACGGTGACAATGGGCGCACGCGAGATGAGGTCGTTCTCGTCATCCTCCTCCTCGGTGATGGCGTTCTGTACCTCGGCACTCACATACTCGGTGGTGAATCCGAACTCATCGGCTACGATATTGATGGTCTCGGCGTCGAGGCGCTGGTTGATACTCACCATGATGCCAATCGACATACAGGTGCCGATGACCTGGTTGACGCCGACGTTCATCATCGTGGCCAGCTCCGATACGGTGACGAACTCGGTCAGCTTGAGCACCTTGCTCTGTGCTGCCTCTGCTGCCATCTCCTCGCTCATGCGCTCCTGCACGGCGTCGCGCTTCTCCTTACGGTACTTGGCACCCTTCTTGTTCTGCGTGGTCTTCGATGTCAGTCGGGCCAGCGTCTCCTTCACTTGGCGGGCTACTGCCTCGTCGTCGACCTCCAGCGGCTTGGCGGGGCGGTTCTTCTTCTTGTTCTTGCCGCCGCCCTGCTGGTTGTCCTGGAAGTTCTGGTTGCCGTTCTTGTTCTTCTGCTTCTTGTTCTTATTGGCATTGTCCTGACTGGCGGCCGCCTCGATGTCGACCTTGCCGCCACGGATGCGCTCGCGCTTCTTCTTCTCGCCGCCAGCTCCGCCGTGCATCTGTGCCTGCTTCTCCTCGCGCTCCTTGCGGCGCTCCTCCTTGGTCTTCTTCTTCGGGCGCGTGCTCTGGTTGAGCGCGTCGAGGTCGATCTTGCCTACCACGTTGAGATTGGTGGCGGCAATCTTCTTCTCAATCTTCAGCTTGTAGACCTTCACCTCCTTCTGAGGCTCAGCAGCAGGAGCTGCAGGAGCGGGTGCTGCGGGTGCTGCGGGTGCAACAGGTGCCGGTTTGGGTGCCGGTGCGGGGTCTGCCGGTTTTTCCGGTTCGGCAGGAGCCGTGGCAGGCTTCTGCGGCTCTTCCTTGACAGCCGGTTCGGGCTGAGGGGCAGGCTTCGCTGGCTCAGGCTCCTTCGCCTCGACGGTTTTCACTTCCACCTCCTTCACCTCAGGCTCGGCAGCAACCGTCGGCGACGGGGTGGGCTCGGGCTCTGCCGGCTTCAGCACGACAGGCTTCTTGCCAAGGTTGTCGAGGTCGATCTTGCCCAGGGGCTTGAACTCCTGACGGGGCTCCTCCCTGAGCTCCACCTTCTGCACCTCTGGCTTGGGCTTTTGCTCCTTGGGCTTCTTGTCTTTCTTGGGGAATATCATGTTGGCCTGCTTCTTCACGTCCTTATCGCCCTTGAACTCCTTGACCAGTGCCTCGTACTGGGCATCGGAGATTTTGGTGTTGACGTTGGCGTCGTCCTTGATTTCTCCCAGGCTCTTCTTGTTCTTCAGATAATCGACTGCCGTCTGAAGACCAATATTCAGTTCTGTTAATACTTTATTTAATCTGACTCCCATTCTTTTTTCTTTTTTTGTTTACAGTTTACAGTTTATAGTTTATAGATGATTACTTTATAGATTCGTCACCTCCCTCGAAGGGAATTTACAGCCTTCAGTCATATCAACTATAAACTATAAACTGTAAACTATAAACTACATAATCAATCACTCAAACTCAGCACGGAGCACTTCCAGCAGATGGTCGACGGTCTCTTCCTCGAGGTCGGCCTTTTCGATAAGCATCTCGCGCGGGGCGTTCAGTACTGCCTTTGCGGTGTCCAGGCCGATGGCTTTGATGGAGTCGATGACCCACTGGTCGATCTCGTCGGAGAACTCGTCGAGATAGATGTCCTCGTCGGCCTCGTTGTCGCTGACCACTCGGAACACGTCGATGGTGTACTCCGTGAGCATCGATGCCAGCTTGATGTTCATACCGCCTCGGCCGATGGCCAGCGACACCTCCTCGGGCTGTAGGTAGACCTCTGCCTTGCGGTGCTCCTGGTCGAGGGTGATGCTCGTCACCTTGGCGGGGCTCAGTGCGCGCTGGATGAAGAGCTGCATGTTGGAGGAGTAGTTGATCACGTCGATATTCTCATTGCAGAGTTCGCGCACGATGCCATGCACGCGGCTGCCCTTTACGCCTACGCAGGCTCCTACCGGGTCGATGCGCTCGTCGTAGCTCTCCACGGCCACCTTGGCACGGTCGCCCGGCATGCGGGCCACGCGTCGCACGGTGATCAGGCCGTCGCTGATCTCGGGTACCTCTGACTCAAGCAGTCGCTCTAGGAACTTGGGGCTGGTGCGTGAGAGGATGATGCGGGGGTTGTTGTTCTCGTTCTGCACCTCCTTGACGATGGCGCGCACGGTCTCGCCCTTGTGGTAGCTGTCGGCGGGTATCTGCTCGGCCTTGGGCAGATGGAGCTCGTTGCCCTCATCGTCGATGAGCAACACCTCGCGCTTCCAGATCTGATATACCTCGCCGCTGACCACCTGGCCCACCTTGTCCTTGTACTTCTGGTAGAGGGAGTCGTGCTCCAGTTCCAGAATCTTGGAGGCCAGTGTCTGGCGGAGGTTGAGGATGGCCCGCCGGCCAAACTTCTGGAAGTTGACCTCTTCGGACACCTCCTCGCCGACCTCGTAGTCGGGTTCAATCTTCTGAGCCTCGGAGAGTGCTATCTCCTTGTTCTCATCCTGCACTTCGTCGTCGGCCACCACCACGCGGTTGCGGTGGATTTCGAAGTCGCCCTTGTCGGGGTTCACTATCACGTCGAAGTTCTCGTCCGAGCCGTAGATTTTCGCAATCACGTTTCGGAAACTCTCCTCGAGCACACTCACCAGCGTGGTGCGGTCGATGTTCTTTGTCTCTTTGAAATCCTGAAAGGTCTCAATCATTGAGGGGCCTTTCGCATCCTTAGTTGCCATATCTATTTCTTTTATTTAAATGTCAGCACATACTTGGCATACTTCACCGTGTCCATCGAGAATGTCTTGTCGACCTCGGCCATCACGGGGCGCTTCTTGCCTTCGATGGTCTGCTTCTCCTTGATGGTCAGCACGAAGTCGCGGCCGTCGACGGATTTCAGGATGCCCGTCAGCTTCTTGCCGTCGGCATCCAGCACCTCCAGTTCGTCGCCGATATGGTTGAGGTACTGCTGCTCCACCTTGAACGGCTGCCCGATGCCGGCGCTGCCCACCTCCAGTTCGTAGTCGCCCAGCTCGTCGCCCAGGCGCTCCTGTAGGAATCGGCTCAATTCTGCACAGTCCTCAATCCATACGCCGTCGGCGTGGTCGATTTCGATGACGATACGTTCGTCAGCCCCAAACACAATGTCTACCAGGAAGTAGTCGTTGCCCTGCAACCACTCTTCCACCAATGCTTTTACTGTCTCCTTGTTAATCATTGATAAACTGTTATAATAATGAAAATGAGAGGCTCTTGCGAGTCTCTCATTCCACTGAACGGGTGCAAAATTACATATTTTTCTTAAATCCACCAAATAATTAGACGATTTTTTATGCCATAGCCCCGAATATTTCTGATTTTCTTTGTTGGCAAGTGGTGTTTTGTGCCGATTTCTTGCCTACAGTAATCAGTGAACTCGTCTCTTTGGGCTTCTTCGGAGTCAGGAGTTTTTGGTATTCCTCCAGGTTCATCAGCAGCCGCTCTGCCTCGCGAACCTGCTTGTCGTAGTTGAGGCCGGCCTCGATGCTGCCAGCCTGGTAATAGTAGGCCGAGATGATGTCCATCTCCAGAATTTGCAGCAGGGTGGCCTTGTGCTTCTCCAGGTCGAAGGCCACGTCGTGCTTCAGTTTGCTCTGCAGTGTGTCGAAGGCGGCGCGGGCGTCGTCGTAGTAGCCTTCGAACTTGGCGGTCTTTACCAGTTCGTCGAACTGCTTCTTGCTGACGGGGTCGTAGGTGAATCCGCTCCTGATGACGCGCTCCTTGAACTCCTGCCAGTCCTGCTCTGTGAGGTGGAACTCAGCGGCCGGTGCTATCGATGGGTGGCGGGCAACGTAGTCGACCACGTAGTCGAACATCACCTCGGTGGAGTCCTGCCCTGTGGCAGAGAGATAGAAGGCGATGTTGGGTATGGTGTCGGCTTTCACCTCCACGTCGGGCTTGATGCCGCCGCCGTCGCGCACCTCACGTCCAGCAGCGGTGTGGAACACCTTGGTCAGCGAGTCGGGTATGTGCTCCCGGTAGCCAGTGCTGCCCTGCTTGTAGTTGATGGCCTGGATGCAGCGCCCGCTGGGTATGTAGTATTTCGAGGTGGTGACCTTCATGTTCGTATTGTAGGGCAGGTCGATGGGCACCTGCACCAGTCCTTTCCCATACGTGCGCGTACCTAATATTATTGCACGGTCGAGGTCCTGCAGGGCACCGCTGGTAATCTCGCTGGCCGATGCCGTCTCGCCGTTTACCAGTACCACGATGGGCATCAGCGTGTCCACGGGCTCCAGGCGCGTCTGGTAGACACGGCTTGCTTGGCGCACCTTGCCCCGGTTCTCCACCACAGTGATGCCCTTCGGCACCCATAGGTTGACGATGTCGACGGCCTCGGCCTCTGAGCCGCCGCCATTGTTGCGCAGGTCGAAGATGAGCGAGGTAGCCCCCTGCTTCTTCAGCTCGATGAAGGCGCGTCGCACGTCCTTGCCGCTCTCCTGCGTGAACGAGTTGTAGTTGATATAGCCGATGTTGCCCTGGCGCATGCCGTAGTAAGGCAGTTCGGGCAGCTTGATGTTCTTGCGGGTGATCTTCAGTTTCAGCTCTTTCTGCGTGGTGGGTCGGAACACCTTCAGCAGGAAGCTCGTGCCAGGCTCGCCGCGCAGATGGCTGCTCACGTAGCCCACTTCCTTGTCGGTCATCAGCGTGTCGTCGATGCTCAGTATGATGTCGCCCTTCTTCAGTCCCACCTCTGCGGCGGGCATGCCGGCGTAAGGCTCGTCCACCACCACGCGCCCCAGCTTCTGGTGCTTGCGGATGAGGGCACCGATGCCGGCGTACTTGCCGGTGAGCATCATGCGCAGGTTCTTCGTCTCGTCCTGGGCGTAGTACTCGGTATAGGGGTCGAGCTGTCGCAGCATGGCATTGATGCCGGTGCCTATGACGTCCTTCGGGCTGATGGTGTCGACGTACAGCAGGTCGAGGTGCTTATACAGGTTGTTGAAGATGTCGAGATGCTTGGCCACCTCGAAGTTATGGTCTTTCTGGCTCTGTGCCGCCATCATGGCCGGCACCAGCATGAGCAGTAGCTGCAGGCAGATTCTTCTCATCGTCACGTTCATGTTCGTATTTTCGTTTATGCTGTGCAAAGGTAAGGATTTTGCAGCATATAGTATTGCTTTGGCACGCAAATTTAGGATAGTTTATCATATCAATCGTGAATAAATCATAAATAATAGGGTGATTGTTTGACTCGTACCTTAGGTAAGGTGTTATCTTTGCAAACGAAATAAAAGGAAGAAAGGATCACGCTATGCCAAAGAACGTAAAACTAACCATCGGGGATTTCTCCAAGTACTGTCAGGTGACGGTGAAGACGCTCCGGCACTATGAGAAACTGGGGCTGCTGGTGCCCAACGAGGTGGACGAGTGGACGCGCTACCGCTATTACGACGTGGCGCAGATGCAGCAGCTCAACGCCATCCTCCGGCTGAAGGCCATGGGCTTCACGCTGGAGGAGATACGCGGCCTGCTCGACGAGGGCACCCACCGGCCAAGCATACCGCAGATAGAAGCCAAGACGGCTGAGGTGAAAGAGCAGATAAGGCGGCTGGAGGAGCGGCTGGAGGTGCTCCAGCGCATGGGCGACTCCATCCGTCAGATAGCTCACATGGAGCGCTTCTCCATCCAGTGTCTGCCCTCTATTATCGTGGCCTCCCACCGTCAGGTCATCCGCAACTATGCCGCCCTGACCCGGCTCTGCGCCGAGACCATCGGCCCGGCCATCCAGCTGCTGGGCTGCAAGCGCACCAATCCCCTCTACTGTTTCAGTGTGAACTATGAGGATGAATACAAGAAGGAGAATATCGACGTGGAATACTGCGAGCAGGTGGAGGAGATGCACGCCGACACAGAACTCATACAGTTCAAGCAGCTGCCTGAGATTCCTACTGCCGTCTGCATGAAGTGCGAGGGTCCTTACGACAATATGCAGGAGAACTTCCTCGAGGTGTTCAGCTACATAGCCAAGCAGGGCTATCAGGTGGCCGGGAAGCATCGCATCCAGTTTATCGAGGGGCGCTGGAACCAGAAAGACCCTCAGAAGTGGGTCTCCATCATCCAGGTGCCGGTAGAGAAACGTGTTACCCCAAGCATTGACGCCTTATGATACCGGTTGTCAATAGTACCAGCCTGATAGGGGCCTGCGGGCTCTACTGCGGGGCGTGCAGGAAGTTCCTGAAGGACCAGTGCCCGGGATGCTGGCACCTGGACAGCATGCATCCCGTCAAGCATCGGCGTCAGGCCAGATGGCTGGAGCGGTGCAAGATACGCCGCTGCTGTAAGACGAAAGCCTTCCACACCTGTGCCGAATGCAGCGCGGGAGTGGAAGCCTGCAAGACCTATACCAACCTTGTCAGCAAGCTGTTTGGACTGCTCTTCAACAGTGACCGCTCGGCCTGTATCCGCTACATCCGCCAGAACGGCGAGGAAGCTTTCGCCGAGAAGATGACCTGGTACGAACTGATGACTATGCCCCGCCGCAAATAGGGGGGCACATCCGGAGAACAGAGGGCGACGTACAGATCCTCGCAGCTCGCCTTTTGGCAGTTCGTCAGCTTTCGGGCATCGGCTATATGGCGGCCAGTGCAAGCGAGTAGTACTTCGACTCGGGACTGTCGGCGCGCGAGGGGACCACGCAGCAGCACTGGGTGCCCTGCAGCACACCGGCTGTCTTGGCATAGCCGAAGAGTGTCAGCGTCTTATAGAACACGTTGCCCGCCACGATGTCGGGGAAGATGAGGGCATCGGCCTGTCCGTCGATGACGGAGTGGATGCCTTTCTCTCGCAGACTCACCGAGTCGAGCGACGTCTTCAGGTCGAGCGGGCCGTCGATGATGCAGCGTCCGAACTTGCCCGTCTGCGCCTCGGCGATAATCTCCAGGTAGTCGACGGTATAGGGGAAGGCCTTGGCCGACACCTTCTCGGCACAGTGGATGAGCGAGATGCGGGGCTCGCGGATGCCCAGGGCGTGGCACACGTAGTTGACGTAATGAATCTGCTGGCGCCGCTGGCCCTCAGTGGGCACGGGGATGACGGCAGCATCGGTGAAGAAGAGCAGCTTCTCGTACTTGGGTATCTCGGCCATGGCGATATGGGTGAGCACGTGGCCGGGGCGGATGATGCCGTGCTCCTTGTCGAGGATGGCGCGCAGCAGCACGTCGGTATTGACGAGACCCTTCATCAGGATGTCGGCCTCGCCGCTCTTGCAGAGGGCTACGGCGCGGCGGCAGCACTCCTCCTTGTCGTCGCCGTCCACATAGACAGGCTCGATGAATCCCATCTCCTGGCCTTTCTCCACGGCGTAGCGGGTCGATGCATCGTTGGCGCACACCACGGCCACGCGCTTCTTGTCGCCCCGCTGCTGCAGGAAGACAATCATGTCGTTCAGGTTTCTGATAGCTTGCATAGATTCTTTTCTTTATAACGGAATAACGTGATAACGGAATAACGTGATGGCGGAATAACGTGATGACGGAATAACGTGATAACGGAATAACGTGATGACGGAATAACGTGATAACGGAATAACGTGATGGCGGAATAACGTGATGACGGAATAACGTGATGACGGAATAACGTGACGGCGATTCAGGGCTTCCGCTTGATGACGACGACATCCTTGCTGCGGCTGGCGAAGAGGTCGAAAAGCTGGCGGAGGGTGTCGTACTTGTCGCTGGTGTATACCAGTTCGCTCAGACGGAACTGATAGTGGATGGTCAGCGTGTGCTCGTCGGCGGCCTCGAAGAGCAGTTGGCCCGTGATGCTCCTATCGGCGGTGGTCACCCTCGTACTCTTGGGCATCTCCTCTATCAGCCAGCCGTCGGGCAGGGTCAGCCGGATGGTCATGTTGTAGTTCTGACGGCAGGGGAACTCCACGGGCAACCTCCGCTCCTGCTCCACGAAGGGGTTGGAGGTGATGGGCGTGCCGGTGAACGGGCTGAAGTAGATATGGTCGGCAGTGGCGTCTGCTCGGCGGGTGAACGCGATGGTCTCCCTGACACTGGGGCCGAACTCCCGGTGGCCCGACATCTGCAGGGCGGTAATCTCGTAGCCGTTGCGTTCAGCCTTCGCAGCCACAAAGGCAGCGCTGTCGGTGGCCGTGCGGAAGGCATGACGCTCTTCGGCGGCTGCATTGCCCTGATAGAGGACTGTCCGCTCGCCCTTCAGTTCACCGTCGGGCGACAGCGTGGCCTGTATGCTGACCTGCGTTCTGGCTTCGCCCACCTTCTGCAGGTTGACCCATTGGCCCGGTGCGCCTTTCTGGATGATCCGGGCCTGTTCGGCATAGAGGTTAGGCGACAGCACGTTCAGGTAGCCGTCGGCCGAGGAGGCATCCAGATAGAACCACTTTTCCCCGTCGGGTATGCCGACGATGAAGGTGTTCAGCTTGTTCAGGCTCGGGTAGGTCTTGGGCAGCCGGCCATGCCTACGGGTACTGAGCACCACCGGCTCGGCCTTTACGCCCACGTCGCCAAGCATATTGATCAGCATCATGTTCAGGTCGGCATTGGTGCCGCTGCCTTTCTTGACGACTTCCGAGGCCGGGTGTATCTTCAGGTCGTACTCACCGTTCCACGAGAGGCGCTGCATCAGGAAGTGCCAGGTGGCTGCCACTTTCTGCGGCAGGTCGCCCATCTGGGCGATGCCGCTGGCCGCCAGTTCCTCACGGTACTTGCTGTGCTTGTGCAGGTGGGAGCCGAAGTCGGGATGGTCGAGCAGGGTCTGGTCTACCTGTTCCCACTTCTTGCGCACATCGCGGAAACCGCCTCGTGGGTTGTTGATGCGCTGCAGCTCGGCAGTGACCTTGGTGGCATAGTCGTCGACATTCCATACGAAGTCGTCCTTCTTCAGGGCCGGCAGGTTGCGGGCTGTACAGAGATATACGTTAGTGTTGCATTTGTCGGGGCTGGTGAGGCTGTTGCTGTTCGACTTGAATGCCAGTGAGCCTTGCGCGACGGACGTCTCGAGCAACTGCATGCCGGTGGTCTCCACATTATATATAAATATGGCCGGTATCTCTAAGCGGTAGTGCGCGTAGGCGACGGGAATCCCCGTCTGGACGTTCCAGTCGTAGATATGGTAGAACACGTTGCTGTGGAGCCTGTACTCATACTCGATGACCGACCCGGCCTTCACCTGGGGGAGGGCGACCTTGGCCAGCATATAGTCCTCGTCGATGCGCTCCTTGAAGAGCCGTTCGCCGCCAATCTTGGTCTTCACCGTCTTGCCGTTCTCCACGTTATAGACGGTGGCCTTGAAGTCTGCGATGGTCTCCTGGGCATACTGCTCGCCCGGGTTGTCGATGTAGGAGATGCTGATGTTGGCATAGTCCTTGCCATCGTCCTTGAGTACCTTGATGCGCCGTTTCACCTCGTAGTCGACGAGGAAGTTATAGAAGTCCATCGTGTAGCTGACGGTGGTCAGGTCGCAGAGCACCACAGCCGCTGCCTCCGGATCTTTGTCGTAGACGGTCATGTTCAGTTCCTCGGAGGCTGGTTTGCCGAATTTGAGGTTCTGGGCCTGTACGCCGGCCCAGCACGTCAGTGCAATGATTAGTGTGCAGATTCGTTTCATGGAATTATGTTTTTTTTGATTACTATCTTCTGGGAAAAAGCGCTGCCTACGGCCTTGGCGAATGCCGAAAGGTCTGGATAGAGCGACTTGTCGTAGCTGCCGGCCTTGATCAGCACACGGCTCTTGATGCGGACTTCACGCCCTTCGGGACGGATGGTGAAGTGGAACTCGCCGAAGGGCTGCTGCAGCGTGACCGCTCGCGGCATGGCCTCGATGGCATAGCCGTCGGGGATGACAAGCGTGATATCGTCCTCGTCGGCATAGCCTGTCTCCAGCCATACATCTTCCTGACGGCCGCCGACCGTCGACGGAACATCGTAGCTTCGGCGAAACGGACTGACAGGCAGGAACAGGCGCTGGCCGGTGACCGTGGCATAACGCTGACAGCTGATGCCGGCATCGACTGCCAGCGATGCGCCGTCGTCGTGTAGGTTAAATATCTGGATTTCTGTCTGTGGCACCTTCAACATACGCAGCAGGGCCTCCTGGCGCTCCTTGCCGTCCATCGACAGCAGGGAAGCATATTGCTCATACTGCCAGTTGCTCCACTCCCTGAATAGGATCATCTCGGCTGCCCCGCTGCCGTCAACCTCGACGCGCACGCCACTGTGCATCACGTTGGCGGTGTCGGCATAAGCAGGCAGTCGCACCAGCCTGCCGCCCTTCGGGCCAATCTCCACGGCGTCGTGCCCGGCAATGTCCTCATGCATATAGCCCATCGGCAGCCGGGGGTTGGTACATTCCAGCCACAGGGTGTCGCCAGGCAGGGGCACCTCGAGGATGACATGGTCCAGCTGACCCACACTGGCGAAGTCGGGCAAGAGCCGACGGTTACGGGTGCTGATGGTTGTATAATAAGAAGGTATGCCAACCTCCTTCAGCATGGCACGCATATAGTTGGAAAGTCCCTTGCAGTCGCCGTAACCGCTGCGACAGACTCCGGCGGCGGAGGCGGGCCGCTGGCCGCCGATGCCGAGGAGGATGGCCACGTAGCGGGTCGTCTTACCCAGTTCCTGATAGAGTGCCGCCACCTTTTCGCGGTCGGAGAGGCCGTTGGTCAGCTGGTGGAGGCGCTGACAGACATCTTCGGGCAGGGCTTCGGAGCCGTTGATCAGACTGTATTCCCACAGTCCATAGTCGTTCCAACTGCGCAGACTTCCCCGCGTGCCATAGTACACAAAGTCGGAGGGGGTGAAATAGGCCACGGGGCACCGCTCACCCAGCGGCCGGGAATAGGGCTCCCTGCATAGCGGCGGCAGGGGGCCGAGTGCCAGCACAAGGGTCTTGGAATACTTGGAGGAATCGGCCATCATGACCGTCTGGCTGATGTTCTGCGTGGCATGGCGTATCTCCATGCTCTTCGGCACTGTCAGGCGATAGACGGCTTTCTTCACGCTGACGTCATAGTCGGTCTGCGGGCAGAATCGTGGAAACTCTATCAGGTTGTCGTGACTGTCGATGGTCCACTCGTAAGTGACGGTGACGGGATACGTCGGAGGCGTGTATTCCAGATACTCCTGATGTTCGTCGATTGCCAGATAGGGAGAGTACTCCGTGTACTTCAAGTCATTCTCCCTCAACTTTCGGATTACCTGCCCGCTACCGTCGGTCACGCTCCCCCTGAAACTGGTCAGCCGGTCGTTGCCGCCGACAGAGCAGACGAAGCTGGCCAGCGAGGCCCCCTGCGCGTTGAGAATCGTAGTCACCCGGCGGTAATGCACTACCGCGTGAGTACGGCTGTCACAGTTAATCTCCGTCACCGACTCCTCTACAACTGCCTTCTGAGCCAACGCCGGAAATGGCACCGCCAATAGCAGGGCCAGAAAGCAGAAAACCCTTCGATTCCATCGCACCAGTGATTGCATAGTTGCTGCTCTTTACGATTTACATGCAAAGATACAACTTTTTCGCCAACTCCGGCAGTTTTCCGACAGAAAAAGTGTAAAAATGTGACGAATGCCTCAGTTTTCCGTCTAAACGCTTGCGGATTTGGATGATTCTTCGTAAATTTGTCGCAAAATAACAGTTGCTTAAAGATCTGCAGACATGAATAGACCGGACTTTTCTCAGAGGAAGTGGACAGGAGCAGTAGCCATGGTGGTTATGCTGCTAACCCATCTGTCGGCAGCAGCCCAGAGTGAGTATTCCGGACTGAAATGTAAGGCTCTGAGCGTCTCTACGGTAGAAATCGTGGGCTATGCCGAGGCTTTGGACGGCGGCGAACTGGTGATACCCTCCCAGATAGGAGGCATGACTGTGGTATCGATTGGACATACGGCCTTCAAGGGCTGCGGCATCACGAGCCTGACGCTGCCAGAGACCATCAGCGAGATAGGCTACGGTGCCTTTATGGACTGCGACCGCCTGCTGACAGTCAACATCGGTGCCGTATCGCCACCACACACCAACGGCTACTCCTTCGGCTCCATCACCATGAAACTGGGGCGCCTCCTGGTGCCGACGGGGTGCAGGGAGGCATACAAGGACATGGGGTTCTGGCACGTGTATGACAACGGCGGCGAGCGCGAATACCATACACTCACCATCACCACAAGACGTGACGACGGCAAGAACGACTTCTCGACGTTCGACGTGAACGGCATCGAGCGCCAGGGCGCCGAGTTCACGCATGAGTTCGACAAGGGGCTGCCCATCACAGTCAAGGTGACGCCCTCGAAAGACTACGAACTGCTGAAGATGACGGTGAACGGCGAGGATGTGACGAATCAGGTGGAAGACAACACTTATCAGATGACCGGGCTGGCAGGCAACACCCTCATAGAAGTGACCGCCCAGCAGAAACCTGTGGGGCTGACCATCGGCCAGGCCGCTGGCGGCTCAGTGACGGTGGTGGCCGACAGAGACATCAAGAACTACCAGATGCGTGTGGTGCCCGATGAAGGCTATTCGCTGTCGCAGTTGACAGAAGGCAAGAAGAATCTGCTGAACTTGCCAAATTACTGGCGCGACTTCGATAGGAGTATAAATAAGAAAGGTGCATACACGGTGAGATACAAGAAGGACCAATAGGAGGAGAGCAGCATGAGAAAGATACTGATGAGCATAGCCCTGCTGGCCATGGTATGCAGGGCAGCGGCCGAGGACTTCAGGATAGGCGACTGCTACTACACCATCACGTCGGCTACCACAGTGACACTCGACCAGGTGAGAGACGCTGCCGGCCACGTTGAGATAGCCAGCCACGTCAGTTACAGTGGCTACGACTTCACGGTGACGGCCATCGGCCAGAGTTGTTTCAGGGAGACTATCATCAGCAGCGTGTCGATACCGGCCACGGTGACCACGATTGGGGGCAACGCCTTTTCCACCTGTCCGATGCTTCGGGAGATTACCCTGCATGAGGGTCTCGAAGAGGTGTCCTACGGCTGTTTCGGCAACTGTGAGAGATTAGCGTCGGTAAGTATGCCGCTGACGGTCAAGAGGATTGGCGAGGGGGCCTTCAAGGGCTGCACCAGTTTAGAGAAGATAGAGTTGCACGAGGGTATCGCAGAGATTGGCGGCGAGGCCTTCAGCCAGTGCGCCGTGCGGGAGATGGTGCTGCCGGCATCGCTCACATTCCTGGGGTCGAAAGCCTTTCAGGACAGCAAGGCTCTCGGTAGCATCGTCATCAAAGGCAGCATCGGCTCGCTGGCCGACCATGTGTTCGCCAATTGCACTGCCCTGCAGCACATCGTACTGGAGCATCCCGTAGAAAGTCTCGGCAAGGGGGCCTTTGAAGGTTGCGCAAGTCTGGCTGACATCGAACTGCCAGAAGGGCTGACAGCCATCCGGATGAACTGCTTCGACGGCTGCGGCAGTCTACATGAACTGACACTGCCCGCCTCGATCCGCACACTCGAAGGGGGCTGTTTCCGGAACAGCGGACTGACGAGGATAACCATCCCCGAGGGCGTGGAGACACTGGAGGCGAGCATCTTCGGCGAGTGTGCCTCACTCACGAGCGTCGGCTTGCCGCGAACACTCACCCGTATCGGCGATTTTGCCTTCTATCATTGTGCCAGCCTGAAGGAGGTGGTCATCCCTGAGAATGTCATACAGGTGGACCGATGGAGTTTCAGTGGGTGCAGTAGCCTGGAGCGGGTCGTCTGCCGCAGTACAAACCTGAATACCGAATATATCGCCGACAACACGTTCGACGACAGCCACTACAGCCGGGTACAACTGACCGTTCCCACAGGACAGAAGGCCTCCTATACAGCCAACGAGCGATGGAACCGCTTCGCAAGCATCACAGAGAGCGACCTGGGGCCAAACTACAACTATGCCAAGGTGCATGTGGCTAAGCACGGAGCGGTGGCCTACGAGGGAGAGACCCTGGTGGGCGACACCAATGGCGGCGACCTCAAGCAGTACACCATCCTGTATGAGGAGGGCAAGGACACCTATCTCACCATCCTGCCCGACGAGAACTACGAGCCGGATATCGGCGTCTACAACGCACTACCACAATGGAAAGAGGCCGAGGAATACATGAAGGGCAACGAACTGCACTTCGGGGCCGACAGCAGGCCGACAGAGATTGTAGTACACTTCCAGGACTTGTACTCCATCATCACCATCCGGCAGGGCGAGGGCGGATGCTTCCAGTTGAGGGCACAGCGCAATCACCAGTACCAGTATCGTGCCAACCCGCTCAGCGGCTGGCAACTGCACAGCATCACCTACGACGGCACCGACATGACAGCGATGCTCGACGAGCGGCAGATGCTGCAGACACCACCACTGACACACGACGTCACCCTCAGCATCGCCTTCGAGAAGATTGAGACGGGCATAGCGGCAACGGTACACGAGCCTGCCATCCACGTCTATGGCAGCGACGGTACACTCCATATCGAGCACGCTGAGCCGGGAGAGTCCATCAGCATCTACACCGCCGACGGCGTCCTGGCAGGAACATGGGTGGCGCAGACGGACAGCATGCAGGTCAAACTGCCCAGCAACAAACTCTACATCGTCAGCTCCAAACAGAAACGCGTGAAAATTTGGCTATAAACTATGATAAAGAGACATTTCATCTACCTTTGCTCGCTGCTGATGACGGCGGGCAGTGCGAAAGCCCAGCAGGCTCCGATGGTGCTGCAGTACGACCGGCCGGCACAGTACTTCGAGGAGTCGCTGCCCATCGGCAACGGAAAACTCGGTGCCCTCGTCTATGGCGGTACGGACGACAACATCATCTATCTGAACGACATCACCCTCTGGACAGGCAAGCCCGTAGACCGCAACCTCGACAGCGACGCCCACCAGTGGATTCCCAAGATACGCGAGGCCCTCTTCCGCGAGGACTACCAGACCGCCGACTCACTGCAACTCCGCGTGCAGGGACCGAACTCCCAGTTCTTCCAACCCCTCGGCACCCTTCACATCAAGGACCTCGGCCTCGGCGAAGTCACCGACTACCACCGCTCCCTGAGCCTCGACAGCGCCATCATCCGCGACCGCTACGTGCGTGACGGCACTGCCGTCACGAGAGAGTACTTCGCCTCTCACCCCGACAGGCTCATCGCCATCCGTCTGCGCGGCGACATCAACTGCCGCATAGCACTCACCGCCCAGGTGCCTCATCAGGTGAAGGCCGGCATCGGCCAACTGACGATGACCGGCCACGCCACCGGCGACCCGCAGGAGAGCATCCACTTCTGCACGATACTCTCGGTGAAGACCGACGGCGAGATGACTGCCGCCGACTCGTCGCTCACCATCACCAAGGCCCGCGAGGCCATCGTCTACATCATCAACGAGACCAGTTTCAACGGCTTCGACCGCCACCCCGTCCGTGAAGCCGCCCCCTACTTAGAGAACGCCGCCAACGCCATCTGGCACACCCAGAACCTCACCTTCGACGACTTCTACCAGCGCCACCTCGCCGACTATAAAGCCATCTACGACCGCGTCACCCTCCGTCTCTCGTCCAGTAAACCGTCGTATTACGACGGTCCCACCGACACCCTCCTCAAGACCTACGCCGACACCCACGGCCAGGCCCCGGGCAGCCGCTACCTCGAAGAGCTCTACTTCCAGTATGGCCGCTATCTGCTCATCTCCTCATCCCGCACGCCTGGCGTTCCCGCCAACCTGCAGGGTCTCTGGAGTCCCCACCTCTGGTCGCCCTGGCGCGGCAACTACACGGTGAACATCAACCTTGAAGAGAACTACTGGCCCGCCTTCGTGGCCAACATGGCAGAGATGGCCGAGCCCCTCGACGGCTTCGTCAGCGCCCTTGCTGCCAATGGCCGCTACACGGCACAGAACTACTACGGCATCAGTGAAGGCTGGTGTTCAAGCCACAACAGCGACATCTGGGCCATGACCAACCCTGTGGGCGAGAAGCGAGAAAGCCCCGAATGGTCGAACTGGAACATGGGCGGCGCCTGGCTCGTCAACACCCTCTGGGAGCGCTACCTCTTCACCCAGGATAAGGAATACCTGCGCACCGTGGCCTATCCGCTGATGCGCGGGGCTGCCGACTTCTGTCTCCGCTGGCTCATCGACAATCCCAAGCAGCCGGGCGAACTCATCACCGCCCCCAGCACCTCGCCCGAGAATGAGTACAAGACTCCCGAGGGCTATCACGGCACCACCTGCTACGGCGGCACCGCCGACTTGGCCATCATCCGCGAGCTGCTCACCAACACCATCGCCGCCAGTTCAGTATGCGGCGGTAATTCCGCCGCCTACAAGAAGGCTCTCGCCCGCCTGCACCCCTACACCATCGGCAAGGACGGCGACCTGAACGAGTGGTACTACGACTGGGATGACTGGGACCCGCAGCACCGCCACCAGAGTCACCTTATCGGCCTCTACCCCGGCAGCCATATACCAGCCGGAAAGCCCGGAAAATCCGGAATGTCCGGAAAGTCCGGAAAGTCCGGAATATCCGGGAATCCCGGAATATCCGCCACCCCCGCCGACCTGCTCAAAGCCTGCGAGCGCACCCTCGAAATCAAGGGCGACCATACCACCGGCTGGAGCACCGGCTGGCGCATTAACCTCTGGGCCCGCCTGCACAAACCAGAGCAGGCCTACCACATCTACCAGAAACTGCTCACCTACGTATCCCCTGACAAATACCGGGGCCCGGATCGCCGGCGTTCGGGTGGCACTTACCCCAATCTCTTCGATGCCCATCCGCCCTTCCAGATTGACGGCAATTTCGGTGGCACGGCTGGCGTCTGCGAGATGCTCATGCAGTCGGCGACAGACTCTGGCAAGACGACCATCGAGCTGCTTCCCGCACTGCCCGAGGCGTGGAGCGAGGGCGAGGTAAGCGGACTCTGTGCCCGTGGCGGCTTCGAGGTGAGCTTCGAATGGAAGCAGGGTCATGTGCGCGACTGCCACATCATGTCGCGCAAGGGTGGCTTTGTCACCTTATTATATAATGGTCAGCAGAAGAGTTTCAAGATGAAAGCAGGACAGACCCTGCCAGTGAAGACATGGTGAAGCAGCTTACAATCAAAGAGACCGACCTCAGCAAGGCCAAGACCTGGAGCGAGTCTGTCTATCTGGACGATGACCTGCTGCTGACGGAACGCATCAACGAGGCCCCTATGCCCACGGAGCCTCGACGCATGAATTTCATCCTGATAGGCCTTTGCACGCGGGGCAGGGTGGAGTACCGTGTCGACACCCAGCAGCAGACCATCAATCCGGGCGACCTGCTCATCGTCAGTGAGCGCCACGTGGTGGACCACTACCAGCCGTCGCCCGACATGGAGGGGCTCTGCATGATTATGTCGATGCCGTTCTTCCACGAGATTATCCAGAACGTGCGCGACGTCAGTTCGCTCTTTCTCATCTCGCGAAGCCATCCCGTTATGACGCTCAAGCCAGAGGAGATGAGCACCTTCCGGGAATACTTCAACGTCATTCTCAGCAAAATCCGCGACGAGGGCAACCACTTCCGCAAAGACCTGATCCGCACACTGCTGCTGGCCATGTTCTACGACCTGAGCAACGTCATCTACCGTGAGCGGCACAGCCCTGCCCGGCAGAAGCGTTCTGACGTCATCTTCTCACAGTTCATCAAACTCGTAGAGGAGCACTGCGTCGTGGAACGGCGCGTCAGCTGGTACGCCCAGCAGTTGAACATCACGCCGAAATACCTCTCGGAGAGCGTGAAGGCGGCCAGCTCGCGCACGCCCAATGAGTGGATTGACAATTACGTGCTGATGGAGATGCGGCTACTGCTGAAGAACTCCAGTAAGACCATCAAGGAGATAGCGGCTGAGCTGCAGTTCCCCAACCAGAGCTTCATGGGCAAATATTTCCGTGAGCGCATGGGCATCAGCCCCACGCAGTATCGGAAGAGCTGAGGATTATGTTTACGGTTTACAGTTTATAGTTTACAGTTTATAGTTTATAGTTTACAGTTTATAGTTTACAGTTTATAGTTTACAGTTTATAGTTTACAGTTTATAGTTTACAGTTTATAGTTTACAGTTTATAGTTTACAGTTTATAGTTTACAGTTTATAGTTTACAGTTTATAGTTTACAGTTTACAGTTTATAGTTTACGGTTTATCGTTCAGAGGTATCCCTGATTCTTTAGTTCGGCCACTACCTCGAGGAGTTCCTGATACCAGGACTCTCCGAAGCGGCGGATGAGCGGCTCCTGTAGGAACTCGTACAGCCTGAGATTCTGCTCTATGCCCTTTGCCACGGCCATCTTGCACACAGCCCAGCGGTTGTAGTTCAGGGCTACGATACCATCGCCCACCAGCTTCTCGCGTATCGGGTAGAGCGCACAGCTGATAGGCTTGCAGAAACGGGTGCGGCCTTCCCTGTATGCCTTCTCCAGTGCGCACAGACAGCAGTCGGGCACCGTCAACTGTAACCCGTCAGCTGTCAACTGCAGACTGTCATAGTACGTAAACACACAGTCCTTGCCGCGCACGATGCTCGTCACCAGGTCACCCTCCTCGTCGGTATAGGCCACGCCCTGACGGTCGATGACGCTCTGCGCCGATGCCGACAGGTCCTGCCATACGGCATCCACGCATTCCTCTATCTCGGCAATCTCCTCCATCGTCACCGGAGCACCGGCATCGCCCTCCACACAGCACTGGCCCTTGCAGACCGTCAGGTCGCAGCAGAATTTCTCCGTCAATATCTCCGACGACAGCAGTACGTCGCCCACCTGTAGGATTGGGGGCAGTATCTTCTTCTCACTCATCTTGTTACCAATCTATCGGCGTTATGCCCATTTCCTCAAGATACTGGTTGCAGCGCGAGAACTGATGCTGGCCGAACCACCCCCCACGGTTGGCGGAGAGCGGTGAGGGGTGTACCGACTCCAGTACCAGGTTGCGCGATTTGTCAATCATGTACGCCTTGCCGCGGGCAAAGCCGCCCCAAAGCATATACACGATATGCTCCCGGCGGGAGGCCAGTGCCTGGATGGCGGCATCGGTGAACTTCTGCCATCCCAGCGTGGCGTGGCTGTTGGCCATGTGGGCCCTCACCGTCAGAGTGGCATTCAGCAGCAGCACGCCCTGCTCTGCCCAGCGCGTCAGGTTGCCCGAGGCCGGGACGGGCTTGCCCAAGTCGGCCTCTATCTCCTTGAAGATGTTCTGCAGCGACGGTGGAAACATCACTCCGTCCTGTACTGAGAAGCTCAGGCCGTGGGCCTGCCCGGGTTCATGGTAGGGGTCCTGCCCGATGATGACAACCTTCACCTTGTCGAACGGACAAAGGTTGAAGGCGTTGAAGATCAGCCGCCCCGGCGGGTAGCAGGTGGTCTGCCGGTACTCCCGCCTCACGGCTGCAGTCAGTTCTCCGAAGTAGGGCTTCTCGAATTCGCCCTGCAGCTGTGCCTTCCACGAAGGCTCTATCTGTACGTTCGTCTGTCCTTGCATGGATGCAAAGTTACACATTTTTTGGGGAATAACCGCACGGACTGTAGAATTTAACGTCATTTACATAAAAGATGCCGCTACTCTCTCGAGCAGCGGCACCAAAAAAGCCTATGTTTAACTAAAAATCCTTTTCTCTAAAAGAAATTTTCAGCCCACAAGGGCTAAAAATTTGAAAGTTTAAATGGGAGCTTCACAGCGACCACCTGTTATCCTACAGTTGAAAACTTTCTTTTACCAATAACTAAAAACCTAAAACTATAAATATTACTACTAACCTAAAACAATCTATTAACCTTTTGACGATGCAAAGGTACGGCGAAAAATCGGATCTCGCAAGACTTTAGGCATAATAAGTGTATAAAAACCCACTATTCTTGACGTAAATCAAGGCTTTGTGTGCGGAAACACTAAATATTTACCCATTTTCCTTTGTTTTTTGCAGAACTTAGTGTAACTTTGCACCCATTAATAAGCAAGGTATATCAAAATGAAGAAACTACTGGTAATTATCATCCTGTTGCTCGTGGCCGTGCTCATGACCATGACCGTTCCCGACAAACAGAAGCACAAGGAGGCCATGATGGAGGCCATCAATGAGTATGTGGAGGAGGAAGCCACCGAGAAGCTGGGCGACAACGTGCTGGCCAAGCTTGGAAAAGGCGTCATCGTGAAAACTATCGAGACGGCCTTGAACTCGAAGTTGAAGATTGACAATTACTACCTCTTTAATAAGACGTACGTGAGGCTCGAAGGCGAGAACCAGATGCTCTCTCTGGGCATGTTCGGTCATGTATTCACCTTCGACAAGGAGATGCTGCGCGAGAAGCTGGAGGAGTCGATGAAGGCCAAGGAGGAGGCCAAGAGCGAGAAGGAGGCCGCCAAGGCGAGTGCCAAGGAGCTGAAGCGCCTGCAGAAGGAGCAGAAGAAGCGCGAGAAGGAGCTGGCCAAGGAGGCAAAGCGCAAGGCCAAAGAAGCCAAAAAGGAAGCCAAGCGTAAGGCCAAAGAGGAGAAGCGCCGCGCCAAGGAGGCTGAGAAGGAGGCCCGCCGCCTGGCCAAGGAAGCTGCTAAGGGGTAGTTGATGGTTTATAGTTTATAGTTTATGGTTTATAGTTTATGGTTTATAGTTTATGGTTTATAGATGAATACCTTGCAAGCCGGTCAGACAGCAGAAGTAATCAGCTATAAACTATAAACCATAAACTATAACTAAAACAGATAAAGATGAAAGTCCTGATAGTCAATACAAGTGAGCGGACGGGTGGGGCAGCCGTTGCTGCCAACCGCCTGATGAAGGCGCTGAACAACAACGGCGTGAAGGCTCGTATGCTGGTGCGCGACAAGGAGACGGATGCGCTGACAGTTACCGGGCTGTCAAAGTCGGTATTCTCGCAGCGCCACTTCCTCTGGGAGAGACTCGTCGTGTTCAGTCGTCTGCACTTCCAGCGCAAGCACCTCTTCGAGATCGACATCGCCAACAGCGGCTTCGACATCACGCGGCTCAGAGAGTTCCAGGAGGCCGACGTCATCCACCTGCACTGGATCAACCAGGGCATGCTCTCACTGAGCGGCATCCGCAAGATTCTCGACTCGGGCAAGCCCGTGGTATGGACCATGCACGACATCTGGCCCGCCACCGCCATCTGCCACCTGACGCTCGACTGCCGTAAGTTCACCACGCAGTGCAGCAACTGCAAGTATCTGCCGGGTGGAGGGGGCAGTAGCGACCTGGCCTCCGCCGTGTGGCGAAGGAAACAGCAGATGGTGGCCGACGAGAGCATCTACTACGTGGCGTGCAGCCACTGGCTGGAGCGCGAGGCCAAGGCCAGTGCCCTGCTGCGGGGGCAGAAGATAACGAGCATACCCAACCCCATCGACACGCATACATATAAAAGAGGTGACAAGCTGGCGGCACGCCGACAGCTGGGGTTGCCAGAGGAGCGGCGGCTCGTGCTGTTCGTCTCGCAGCGCGTCACCAACCGCTACAAGGGCATGGACTATCTCATCGAGGCCTGCCGGCAGCTGAGCGGCACCGGCTACGAGGTGGTCATCCTGGGCGGACATGCCGAGGAGGTGGTGGAGCAGCTGCCGCTGAAGGCTCACGCGCTGGGCTATGTCAGCGACGAGCAGCGCATCGTCACCATCTATCAGGCGGTCGATGTGTTCGTGCTTCCCTCGTTGTCGGAGAACCTTCCCAACACCATCATGGAGGCGATGGCATGCGGCGTGCCCTGCGTGGGATTCAAGGTGGGGGGCATCCCCGAGGAGATAGACCACCGGCAGAACGGCTATGTGGCCGACTACCGCAATGCCGACGACTTGGCACGCGGCATCCGCTGGGTGCTCGAAGAATCCGACTATGACCAGCTGTGCAACCGTGCCGTTCACAAGGTGGCGCAGCACTACTCCCAGCAGAGCGTGGCACTGAAATATCTCGATGTCTACCAGCAGGCAATGGCCTTTAAGCACTATAAGCTATGATCAGAATCACCTACGTCACCATCACCTATAATGCTGCCAGCGTGCTGGCGCGCACCCTCGACAGCATCCTGGAGCAGGACTATCCCAAGATTACCCACCTGATTATCGACGGGGCCTCGACCGATGGCACACTCGCGATGGTCGAAGACTATATCAAGCGTTCGAACGCCGCTGGCAACGGCCACCGCATACAGCTATCGTCAGAGCCTGACAAGGGCATCTACGATGCCATGAACAAGGGCCTGCGCAGCATCGACGGCACCTACGTGTGCTTTCTCAATGCGGGCGACTTCCTGCCGACACCCGACACTGCCAGTCAGATAGTCAAGGCAGTAGCCAAATCTCAAACCTCAAATCTCAAATCTCAACTTTCAACTCTCCCCGCCGTGCTCTATGGCGATACCGACATCGTCGACCGTGAAGGCCGTTTCCTCCGTCACCGCCGCCTGTCGCCGCCAGAGGGTCTCACGTGGCGCTCGTTCCGGCAGGGTATGCTCGTATGCCATCAGGCTTTCTATGCCCGGACTGACTTTGCCATCGACAACAACTACGACACGCGCTACCGTTACTCAGCCGACGTGGACTGGTGCATCCGCATCATGAAGGCTGCCGAGAAGGAAGGTGTGCCGATGCTGAACCTGCACATGGTGGTGGCCAACTACTTGGAGGACGGACAGACGACGCTCCACCACCGCCAGTCGCTCTGGGAGCGCTACCGGGTGATGGAGCGTCACTACGGTCGCATACAGACTTTCCTGCTGCACTGCTGGTTCGCAGTGCGTGCGCTCATCTTCTCACTCAGGAAACTCATACACTAAATATTGCGCCCCGGAATCGACGGGGTAGTTGGTGAGCCGCCCGGAGCGAGTCACAAACGAGATGACGCCGCTGTAGATGCCCCGGCCGAAGGTGTACTGTCCATTGTAGATGTTGATGTAGTGCAGTCGGCGGGCGTCGTAGTCGAGCAGCCGCTCGGTGTCGTTGACGGGTATGCCGTCGATCAGCACCAGTGTCGGGCTGATGGCGTTGTAGTCGTCGTAGTCCCTGCGTATAAACAGGCGGGTGGCGTCGTCAACTTTCCTCTTCGTGATTTCTATGACGTATTCAAGCAGTGCCTCGCGGATGGTGAGGAACTGTCGGTACTCGTCGAGGTTGTAGGTCTTGTCGGGCTTGATGCCAAACAGCTGGTCGTCATAGCCCAGCGGCACCACCTCCTCGGCCGTCTCGTCGGCATGGTCGCCTATCTGCAGCTCCCGCTTGCGTGGCGCGATGGCCATCTGGTGGCGCTGCATGTCGAGCGAGCGGGCTTCCACCTCGCTGCGCCGGTAGTGGAACACGAGGCCGGGCAGTCGCCGGGGGAGCAGCGAGGCAAAGGGGCTGACCATCGCCACGGGCAGACTGGCCCCCGTCGTGGTCTGGGCCTCGATCACCAGTGGCAGCTTCCCGCCGATGCCGTAGGTGTAGAACACGGCCGTCGTGTCGTCGGTCATCTTCCCCTCGAAATAGTGTATCTGCTTGCCTACGACGCTCAGCGTAGGCCGGATCTGGTCGCGGCTGAAGGCAGGGCCGTCGGCAGTACGCCCGATGCGGGCCTTGATGATGTGACCCTCCGTCTCGCGAACGTCGGCCGACTTCGTGCCGTCCATAAGGGCACCGTCGCCCGCCGCCTCCTCCGCGTAGCTCAGCGAGTCGGGCCGCGTTGTGGCAACCCACTGGATGGCGTCGTCGGCACTCTTGCGCAGCGGGTTGACCACGGCGACCAGCCGCTGTTCGGCACGGCTGTCGTGGCGCGTATATACCGACAGGGCGTAGTAGCCGCTGTGCAGCTCCTGGGGCAGCTCCACCGTGCCCACGCCCTTCCCCTGGCGGAGGGCTACCGCCGTACCGGCCACCAGACCGTTGACGTCGCACAGCTCGGCGTATGCTATCAGCGCGTCGTCGGCAGTGATGCTGATGGTCATCGCCTCGCCTGCCAGATACCATGTGCGGTCTGTCTCTACGCTTGCGGCCGGGGTGCTGAGCGCGAGCGCCATCGCGGCCATCAGTGATATTATTCTGTACTTTCTCATCTTAGTAGCTTACGTTTTCTTTCAGTGACCAGAAGTCTGGCTCTTCGATATATGCACCTTTGTATCTCTCTCTGACGTCGAGCTGGAAGATGTAGGCCCACGCCGTTTGCAGCCTGCCGTCGCCCGACATCTCGGGGGTCAGCCACTCGCACAGGTACAGGCCTTTGGCAACCATCTGTGCGCAGTCGTCCATGGTGGGGTTCGCTACCCATAGGCGGCTGTCGCCTCCCGAGTGGCGGTCGAGTGACAGCTCTTCAGAATTGAGGAAGAACCGGTAGTCGCTCGTGTTGAGTGAGCATCCCACGTAGCCTATGACGCGCTTCTGCGACGTGAGGCAGCGTAGGTTGGTGGGCAGTGCCGACGGCAGGGGGGTGAACAGTCCGCCCATCTCCGTGCTGGCCTGCCGCCGTGCCAGCTCGTACTCATACTCTGCCTTCGTGATGGCACGCTGATGCACCAGGCCGCTATATCGGTAATACACCCGCTCGTCGCCCCGGCCGAGGTCGTAGATCTTCATGTCCTCGATGTGCTGGTCAGCGTAGTTGGTGCTGGCGCCTACAGCTACCGTCGTGCCTGCTGCATCCAGCCACCCGCGTTCGGGAAAGTGGTAGATGTCCTTATACACGGGTTCCATGATGTCTGTGTCGAAATACATGACTGTCTTATAGTCGGGGCGCACCTCCCACGTCTCGTCGTACGTCCACGAGTAGTAGTTAGCCTGCCCGGGGGCGAAAGGTGTCTCGGGCGTAATGAGCACGTCGATGCTGCTCTGGGGCGTGTCCTGCACACCCCTGACGTCGGCTATCTTCTCCGTGGGCAGCGGCTTCTGGGGTTCCGACTCATATACCTCGCCGTCGGTCTCGATGTGCAGGTAGTAGTCCACCTCGGGCGACAGCTGGCCCACCTGGCAGGTGTAGCAGCCGTCGCCGGCCTGCGCGGCATACTGGGAGCCGTCGGTCCCTCGCACGGACAGGCTGGCCCCTGTCACTATCCGGGGGCTGTCGGTGGAGTTGATGGCCTGCGTGCGCGACAGGGTGAACCGGTTCTGCGCAGAGGAGCATATCGTGCCCTCCACGACCAGCAGGTTGGAGTCGTCGGCGGTGATGTCGGCCTCGTACTCGTCGATGCAGCCCGTCAGCAGGGAGGCGGCGAAGAGTAAGATGCTCGCACCCGCGCCCCTCCGCGCCCACGCGCCCCCGATAAAACTAATTCTTTTCATGCTAATTGAATCGTATGTTAATTGAGACAAATGGAATGGCCGTGCCGAACACCGACAGCTTGTAGCCCTTGATTTCGTCGCCCTCGTTGACGTAGTAGATGTTGTAGGCGTTCCGGCGGGCCAGTGCGTTGTACACGCCGAAGGAGAACGACGTGTGCAGGAAGCTGGTCAGCTTGTGAGTAGGCTCGATGTTGAACGCCAGGTCCAGCCTCAGGTAGTCGGGTATGCGGTAGGTGTTGCGGTCGGTATAGTAGGGCAAGAACTTCTGGTTGTACGTGTCGTAGTACTTCCCGGCGGGCAGCGTCGTGGGCCGCCCCGTGGCGTAGTTGAAGTTGCTCGACAGACTGTATCTCTCGGTGAACTTCAGGTTCACCACGGCCTTCACCTCGTGCGGGCGGTCGTATTCCGAGGGGTACCAGTTGCCGCCGTTCAGGGGCATGGCCACGCGGCTGTCGTCCATGCGCAGCTGTGAGCGTGCGAAGGTGTAGCTCACCCATCCGTTCACCCTGCCCGTGGGCTTCTTGGCCTGCAGCTCTATGCCGTAGGCGCGGCCCTTGGTGGGTATGACGTCGGTCTCCAGGTGGGGGTTCATCAGCAGCACGGCGGCACTGCGGTAGTTCAGATAGTCGCTGATGTGCTTGTAGTACACCTCTGCCGAGAACTCGTAGTCCTTGCGCGGCGTCTCGTAGTAGATGCCTGCTGCCAGCTGCCAGCCCTTCTGTGGCTTGATGTTCAGGTCGGAGAGCTTCCACATGTCGGTAGGCGACATGATGGAGGTGTTCGACACCTTGTGGATGTATTGCCGCATCGTGTTGAAGCCTGCCTTCAGCGAGAGGTTCTCCCGCAGGGCGTAGCGCGCCGAGAGGCGTACCTCGGGGGCGTGGTAGGTCTTGATGACGCCCGTCTGCTGGCGCGTCTCGAGCAGTGTCGCCTCCGAGGGCAGCTCGCCGTCGGCATAGTGGTTCACCTCGCGGGGCCCGAGGGCGTTGAACATCGAGTAGCGCAGGCCGGCCAGTAGCGACAGCTTCTCCGTCAGCTGGTGCTCGTAGTCGATGTAGGCGGCACTCTCCAGGGCCTTCTCCTTCTGCAGCTGCCGGGCGGCTATGCGCGACTGCTGGCCCACGGGCTCGTAGGTGCCGGCCTGCACGTTGTAGTGTTGCACGGAGAGACCGTAGTTGAGTGTCTGCTGCTCCGTGAGGCGGTGACGGATGTGGAGCTTGCCCCACAGCTGGTCGATGCCGAAGCTCAGCCGTGCCGCCATCGTGGGCGTCTTACGGTCCTCGTTGTAGTAGTCGTAGTGGTCGGCACCGGCGGTCAGCGTGGCCGTCAGCTTGTCGCTCACGATGGAGCGCCACTCTGCCGAGAGGTTGCGGTTCTGGTAGCCGTAGTTGTCCTCCGAGCTGAACGAGAACTTGTCCTTACTCCAGTAGCCGTAGAGCTTCAGGCGGTGCTTGCTATTGAGCTTCCATGTCAGTGCGCCGCCCAGGTCGAAGAAGTTGGCCGTGCCGTCGCGGTAGCCGCTCTTCTCGGGCAGCTTCTTGAGCATCCAGTCGCTGTAGGTGGTGCGACCGTTGAGCAGCAGCGACACGTGGTCCCTGACGATGGGGATCTCCAGGTTGGCCTTGCTGGTGAGCGCACCGATGCTGGCTGAGCCTGTCAGCTTCTGCATGTTGGCCTCCTTCGACGCCACGCGCAGCACGCTGCTGATCCTGCCGCCGTATTCCGCCGGGATGCTCGACTTGAACAGCTCCACATCCTCCACGGCGTCGGAGTTGAACGAGGTGAACAGGCCGAACAGGTGCGACGGGTTGTACACCGTGCCGCCATTGAACAGGATCAGGTTCTGGTCGGTAGCCCCGCCGCGCACATTGTAGCCACTGGAGGCCTCGCCCACGGTGGTCACGCCGGGCAGGGTGAGCACTATCTTCATGATGTCCGACTCGCCGAAGGCCGAGGGGATGTTCTTCAGTACCTGGGGCTTGAACTTCTCCGAGCCCATCACCAGGTTGTCAACGGCCGACTGCCGGCCTCCCACGACGACGATCTCTGCCAGCTCCTGGTCGTCGGCGATGCTCGCCCGGGCCTTCTTCATGCCCGGCACCACGTACACCTTCGTATGCTTCGACCCCGCAGTCCCTATCGTGTCGCTGTCGAGTACGGGGATGCCGGTCACGAGCAGGGAGTCGTTTACATGGGTGGTTTTTAGAGGGGAGGGGTGAGAGGGGAGAGGTGAGAGGATAGACTCTTCCCTTGCGACTGCCGCAGAATCTATTCTCTCACCTCTTACATCTCCCCTCTCCCCACTCAAAGGCACGATGCTCCCCACCAGCATCGCCAGGCTAAGCTCGCGCTTGCTCTTTGAGAAGGAGAGGTGGTTCTGCTTCGCATAGCGCTTGAGCTGCTTCTTCTGCTCAGGGAAGAGCTTCGCCACGTCGGAGGCACGCCTGACGTGGCGAAGCGTGCCGTCGGGGGTGACCAGCGTGTAGTGCTCCGCGCTGCTGAGGGTCTTCTGGAACTTCTTGCTGTCGAACACGCTCTCGCCGCTATATACCTTCCACTCCGTGTGGTACAGCCGCACACCGTTCGTCCGCCCGTCGCACAGCAGGTAGGCGTAGCGCGTCGAGTCCTCAGGGTCGTGTACATAGCGGTGGCCGTCCATCTCGAACCAGTCCACGTACGTCTGCTCCGGCAGGCAGAAGGTGTTGCCCACGGGCGAGAGCACCACTACCTGCTGCTTCAGCTGGTCGAAGCGCAGGCTGACGCCGTCGTACACCACGCCGTGGTAGCTGATGCGACCCTTGTAGGTGTTGGGCGTTCCTTTATAGTAGGGCACGTCGTGCCACAGCCACGACTCGTACTGCGGCTCCACGGCTCCCACGTATAGACGGGCAAAGTCGGAAGCCGAGGGAAAATATCCCTGACCTCCGACATGCTGCACGGCCATAGCCATACAGGCCGATATCAACAAAATCCTTTTCACTCTGTGTCTTATCTGATTACGAACTTCTTCCCTCCGCTGATGTAGACTCCCGGCCTGGCGGGCTTCACTACCCGGCGCCCCTGGAGGTCAAAGCATTTACTATTTACGGATTTACGATTTGCGATTTGGTTGATGCCCGTGGGCGTGATGGTGCGCTGCAGGCCCTTCTCGTTGTAGTAGCCGCCCAAGGTGAAGCTGAGGTCGGCGGTCTGCGGCGTACCGTTGTTGCTGAAGATGATCTTCGCCGGCCTCGTGGCGGCGGAGTTGTTCTGCTTCGTGCCGTCCCACGTCCATTTCCACACCAGGTTGCCGTTGTCGGCCGTGCCCAGCAGCTCGCAGCCCGTGCCGGGCCAGCTGCCGCCGGTGAAGTTGTCCGAAGGAGCGTCGGTCCACGCCCAGCAGTAGACGGTCTTCGTCCACGATGCCGGGGCTTCGAAGAAGGCGCACACCTCGCCCTCACGGTAGGTGCAGTCGGCCGCGGGCAGCTGCTCCGGCTCCTCGTAGGTGTAGGTGTTGCGCAGCACGCTGGTGGTGCCTGCCGCCGTGATGAGGGCCACGGTCAGCGTGGTGGTCTTGTCGATGTGGAGCTTCGTGCCGCTGGCTGCCTCGGTGCCGTTGCCGGCCGAGGGCTCGCTGCCGTCGGTGGTGTACACCAGCTTGTATTCCGGCTGGTCGGTGACGGCGGTCAGCGTCACGTCGAAAGGCTCTGTAAACACGCCGGCAGCGCGGTCGGTGAACGGCGTGTTGAGCTTCTTGGAAAGGTAGTACTTATACTTATATCCGCTGAGCACCTCCTGCCAGTCGCTCTCCGAGGGCACGTAGCCGTTAGTATTGTTGCCCACGATGACCAGCAGCCGGTTCTCGTCGCCGGTCTTGACGACGTTGGCGTAGTAGTCCTTGTTGCTGCGCATGTTGGTGTAGCTGCTCATGTTGGTGATGCCGGCCAGGCGGCGGGCCTGGATCATGGCCTTGATCTGCTGCCGGTAGGCCTGCCAGTGGGTCAGGAACACGCAGGGCGTGCCGGGCATGGCCAGCAGATAGGCGTTGGCGGCCAGCGTGTCCTTCGTGATGGGGTCCTGGGCGGCGTTCGAGCGGCGCTCCGTGTCGTGGTTCTCCACGAAGGTCACGGCCCACTGGCGGTAGCTGCCCTGCTCGTAGTCCTTGCTCACCAGCGGCCAGTTGCCCTCGTTCTGCTTGCCCAGCTGGCTCCAGTCGTTCTTGTTGATGGCGTTGCGCACGGTGTAGCGGAACTGGAAGTCGAAGGCGGCTGAGGTCTTGCCCGTGCCGTCGATCCACCGGCGGATGGTGTTCGTGCCGTCCCAGCACTCGCCAACGGAGTACTGCGGCTTGGCCTCCTCGTTATACATCTTCGTGTACTCGGCGCCGTAGCCCTTCACCATGTCGTAGCGGAAGCCGGTGTAGCCCAGGTCGCTGAGCAGGAAGTGGAGGTAGGCCTTCACATTCTCCTGCACGTTCTCGCTCTTGTGGTCCAGGTCGCGCATGCCGTCCCACCCCTCGCCGGTGTCCTTGTTGGGGCCCACCTGGTGGCCGTTGCGGGCGGCCTCGTCGTCGGCGCAGATGTCGTTGTAGGTCAGCTGATAGGTCACCCCGTTGTAGGTCTCGGCGGGGAAGTCGGTCCAGGTGGACACGTTGCGGCGGTGGTTGACCACCACGTCGGCGATGGTGCCGATGCCTTTCGCCTTGAAGGTCTTGATCAGCTGCCGCAGCTGGGCCTCCGTGCCGAAGGAGCTGTTGTAGTTCTCAAACCAGTACAGGTCGTCGTAGCCCATCGACTTGCCGCCGCAGTTGCCGCTCTGCGGTATCCACACCAGGTCGAACGAGCCGCTCAGGTCGTCGGCCTGTTTCTCGAGCGTGCTCCACTGCGAGTCCTCATACGAGTCCCAGTAGAAGCCCTGCAGCATCACGCCGCCGTAGTTCTGCGGCCACCCCTGCGCCTGCGCAGTGGATAGTGAACAGTGAATAGCGAACAGTACTGCCGCGAGTACTGCCATGAGTCTTGCCCCCCGTCTTGTTATATTCCGTGTCATTATAAAATTCGTTTAATTCGTTAAATTCGTTGTCGAAAGAATCCTCTCTGTCGAAAGTAAATTCGTTTAATCCGTTAAATTCGTTGTCGTAAGAATCCTCGTTATCGAGAAGAAATTCGTTTAATTCGTTAAATTCGTTGTCGAAAAGAATCCTCGTTGTCGAAAAGAATCCGTGTCGAGAATTATTGTCTCAGTATCAGGTACTCGAAGGGCTTGAGCGTAATCACCTTCTCCAAGTCGATGTCGCGGTTGCCCATCAAGTCAGTTCCCTCGCGCTTCACCCACGGTTGCGGCACGCTGACAGTCTTTTCCTCGTTCCGCACGTTCACCAGTATCAGGAACCGGTCCCGCTCGTCGCTCTTCTCCACCATCAGCACGTCGTTGTCGGCCCACGTCGTCAGCCGTCCCTTTCGCAGGGCCGGGTACTCGTTGTACAGGCCGATGAGCGCCTTGTACTCCTGCCAGATGTCCGGCTTTGCCGTCCAGTCCACGGGCACGTACCGGAAGAAGTTGATAGGCTCGGGATATCCCACCTCCTGCGAGCCGTAGATGAGTGCTCCCCCGTGGGGGAAGATGCTGGCCACGTAGGCCGCCATGGCCCCGCGGTCGTTGGTGAATTGCACGCAGGGCTCCGTCTCCGTGGCGTGGTCGTGGTTGGTGGTGAAGCGCAGCTTCACCTTCCCGGCGGGCAGACTGTCGTACTCGGCCTTGTCGGCCTTGATGAGGTCGGAGGCCGGTGCGCCGCCGAACACCTTCACCAGCTCGTCCTTGTAGTCCCACCCGTAGTTCATGTCGAAGCCGCCCACGGTGAAGTTGTCCGTGTTCTTGCCCTCGGCCAGCATCACGATTCGGCGCGGGGCGGCCGCCTGGCGCAGCGTGTCGATGGCCTCACGCCAGAAGTCGGCGGGCACGCCGTCGGCCACGTCGCAGCGGAAGCCGTCGATGCCCACGTCCTTGATCCAGAACAGCATGGCGTCGGTCATCGCCGAGCGCATCTCCCGGTTGTCATAGTTCAGGTCGGCCACGTCCTCCCAGTTCCAGGGCTGCGGACAGACGATGGTGTCGGCCATAGCGTCGCGCGTGTACCACTCCGGGTGCTGCTTCACCCACGGGTGGTCCCATGCCGTGTGGTTGGCCACCCAGTCGAGTATGATGCCCATGCCTCGGCGGTGGCACGAGTCGGCCAGCGCCTTCAGGTCGTCGATGGTGCCGAACTCCGGGGCGATGGCCTTGTAGTCGCTGATGCAGTAGGGCGAGTTCTTGCCCTTCTCGATGCCGATGGGGTAGATGGGCATCACCCACAGCATGTTCACACCCAGGTCGCTGATGGAGTCGATGCGACGGGCCACGGCCTTGAGCGACTGCTCCGGCGCAAACACGCGGGGGTTCACCTGATACATGGCGATGTCCTCCACAGCTGGCAGCTCGAAGGCTTCCTGCCGTGCCTCCTGAGCCGGACGGCAGCCGATGATGGCTGCCACGATGACGATGGGTAATAGTAATTTCTTCATAAATTGTCAGTTCATGTCATTTCCTGGTGCAAAGGTAAGAAAAAATCTGTATACTGGTGCAGCAATAGTCTATAAACATGTCGGTTACGCTGCGCAAACGGTTGCATGGGGTCGGGGGGCGAGGGGTGGGAGACACGGTGGATGCATCGCTCACCAGTTCGTTCAGCTGCTGTAGCGATATACTTTTACGTGGCAGGCAATGGAATTCTCAAGTAAAAAAAGCAAAAACACTTTGCCGTTTCCTCAAAATCTATAGTCCTGAAACAATCACACAGAGGGCAAAAACCCTCTGTGTGCTCAAAAGCGGCGGACAGATGTCCGCTGCTGAGACTGGTAGGCCGTTTAGGGCTCGGGCTCCGGCTCGGGCGTAGGATTCACGATGGCGTCGATGGCCTCGCGGGCAGCCTTCGTCCAGCGGAAGCTGGCGTCCGAGTTGAGCTCCTTGCGGGTGAAGCTTCCGGTAGACTGGGCCAGGAGCTTGGCACTCTTGATGGCATACTGCGCCTCCTTGGTGTAGTCGGGGGTGCGGGGCGTGCCGTCGGGGTTCTTGGTGGCAGGCAGTCCTCCGATGCCCCCCACGATCTTGTAGCCCTCCTTGATGTCCATGCCGTTGGCCTCCACGGAGCACTTGAAGATGGCCAGGTTGTCAATCTTCACCGTCTTGCCGTTGAGGCACTGCTCGCGGACGCAGTCCACGAAGTCCTTCAGGATGCCGGCGATGGTTCCCTTGGAGAAAGGCGTGTTGTGCTCTGCCATGTGCTGTGCCATATCGTCGATGGACATGGTCTCCTTGTATTCCACACGTGCGAAGTACTTGCCGAAGGCACTTGAGAAACTGTTCTGGTTCTGGGCGATGTTCAATTCCAACATAATCGTTACTGTTTTTTTAATGTTAATACTAATGTTGCTTGTCTCTGCATCCATGGCAGTGAGTCGGGCCCTGACTTCTTGCTTGTTTGCGGTTGCAAAGGTACGACATTTTCCGTTACGCTGTAGCGGAATGCCCCGTGCTGGGATAAACCTAAAATTGCAAGCCGCTGACCGTCAGCGGCTTGCGATACCCTTTTCCGATTTCCGTGCGACCACTCCTCCGGCCCCGTCCTCCTGCCTTCCTACTGCATGGCCGCTTCGAGGTGCTGCTGTCGTATGTCGTCGGCCAGCCACTGTGGGCTGATCACCTTGAGCCAGCGTCCCCTCGACAGCAGGCGGGCCTTGAAGTCGGAGGTGGGCCTGAGCGTCAGTGCGAAGTCGCAGTAGTCTCCGCCGTCGGCTATGAGCTGCTGCGTGTGGTGCAGCGGGCGGTCCTGCATGGAGAATCGCTCCCATCCGAATGCCCTCACCACGATGTGCTCCACGGGTGTGCCGTCGCCGATGACCACGCCGTAGTACTCGCTGAAGAAGTCCTCGGCGTCGAAGTATTCGTCAGGCTTGAAGTCCTCTTCGAGCACGGCGAGCTGCTCCATGCGGTCGAAGGCGAAGATGAGGTAGCGCCCTTCGGCTGTGCGCCCCAGCAGATACCACCGCTGTTCGGCCTGCTTCAGGCAGTAGGGTGCCACGGTGTGCTCCCTGCTCGTCTGGCTGCCATAGCGTCGGTACAGCAGGCGCACGCAGTGCTGGTGGCGCATGGCGTCCACGGCCTGCCGCAGTAGCACGTGGTCGGCCGTGGTGCGCTCCAGCAGTATGCGCTCCTGCATGGACAGGCAGTCGCTCACCAGGCTGCTCACCGACAGCGTGGACAGCAGCCAGTTCTGCACGCTGTCGGCGCGCAGCACGTACTCGTTGCCGATATAGTATTGGTAGCCGTTGCGGCGGTCGCACTCGATGAACAGTCCGAACATCTCCTCGATGGCATCCTTGTGGCGCAGGAAGGTGCTGCGCGATAGCGGCACTCCCCGGCTCATCTCCTCGTTGAGCCACAGCGTGTTGATCTCTTCCAGTGTCCTGGCTTTCTCGCTGATCTTCTCCACCAGCCAGATGTACTCTCTGAATTTCTCTGATTCTCTCATACCTTATTTATTTGTAGGCGCAAAATTACTAAAAAAATGTGAAACGGCCAAACTTTTCCATAACTTGCTCCACATTTTGACGCAGCAGCGACGTATCTTTGCCGCTGTATTCGATGTTTTACACTTAAATATAGGAACGAAAATGGACATGAATCAAGAACTCAACAACGTGCTGGCCCTGCTGGAGCAGGCCGGCCTGAACCCCCAAGTGTGTGACACCCCCGTAGCCTACGACCACCGTTGCGTGGCCTGCGGCCGCCCGACGGCTCCTGGCGATGCCGACGATGCCGACTACTGCCTGATGCCCCGCCGGCTGATGGGCAGCGGTCTGGAATTCTTCATCGACATCCAGGGCGAGTCGATGCGTGACGCGGGTTTCACCCCTGGCGACCGCATCCGTGTGCGAACCGACGTGACGCCCCGCGACGGCGACATCGTGGTGGCCCGTGTCGATGGCGACTTCACGGTGAAGGTGCTGTTCACCGACGAGCAGGGCCGCTGCTGGCTGGTGCCTCAGAACGAAGCGTTTGCGCCGCTGCTGCTCACCGAGCGGATGGAGGTGAGCATTGTGGGCTGCGTGGTGGAGGTGGTCAAGGACACGCCCCACCTGTCGTCGGGCGAGTGCATGAGGATTATCCGCCGCGCACAGAGCCGGCTCGACACCCCGCCCGCGCCGCAGGCGGTGGAGCAGGCCATCAGGCAGATAGCCCCGATGGTGGAGAACGGACGGCAGTGGTACGCCGTCTACAGTGCCCTGCGCGACCGTGAGGCAGTGGCTCAGGACGACTACCACGGCTTTGCCGACCTGGTGCGCCGCGTGGTGCCCGGCCACCCTCGGCTGCCCGTGGCCTCAGAGCTGCTGCGCCTGTCGGCCGGCAGCTTCCGCAAGTCGGTAGCCCTCTGGGACCGCACCGCCGCCCCCGTCGGTGGCAAGCGCTTCGAGGCCTATCTGCGCATAGCGCGGCGCATGCTCGAACTGCTGGCATAGGAGTCTTTCTCCGCAGGCTTTCGCTTCCCCATGGCGGGGAAGCTTTTTTTGCCTTTTTCTTGGAGGTTTCCCCGCCACCGCATTGCCTTCCTCCACCCAAAGGGCGACTCCTTCTATCTCCTTCTAATAAAACTAATTAAAATCAGTATCTGTCCCCACGGCTATGCATCTTCATAATCTCTCTCTATTTTAGTTTACGGCTACAAAATTACAAAAAATGATTGTAACCACCGAGTAATTTTAGTGAATTAACACAGAACTGTCGTAAAAATGTAAGCTATCAGTAACCCCGTCGTGTCAAACCCCGTCGTGTCTGACGCTCGTTACAACCTTGTTACAACCTCACAACCTCTAAAACAGGTTGTACAGATTTCGGACTGTCTTATCTGAGAATCTTCATTTTTTTTGTGTGGACATATAATGCTTTTTCTTGAATAACACAAGTTTTTCTTAACTTTTTCCACCGAATAGTTTATAATCTGCAAATTATTCACTATCTTTGTACCGTGTTTCAAATGAAGCACAACATTTATTTGCTCAATTCTCACTCGAATTGCGACCTCGAAAAGAAAAAAGAGCAAACCAAATCAACATTGGAGTATGCGCTTATAGCGCAGACTTCTCCATAGTTGATTTGAGGCTGTCGCAAGCCTGAGTGAGATATGGCGGGGCTGCGCTTTCTTTTTATGGAGGCCACTACCACCAAAACCGAGTGAAAGTATAAACTTAAAACGCGAGAACGATGGCAGAAGTAAAGAATCCTTGGATGAATGTATTGTGGCAGAAACCGAAAGTAAAAGTACTATTAATAGTATTTGCCCTGATGACTTTGCAGTGCATACAAGCACACAACCTTGAGCCGCTCCACGTGGACGGACGCTATCTGAAGAACTCAAAAGGCGACATTGTGACGTTGCATGGGTATATGGCTGTCTTAGATCCATATTTCCAGGCAGATGAATATACTTGGGAGGGATACGATGTGGCTACATGCCTGAAGAACAAGAAGGCTGCAATAGACCGTCTGTTAGAATCAGGCTGGAAGATTGACTATGTTAGATTCGGTTTGGATGCTTATTGGTTTAGCGATGACATTATCAAGCAAGCAGAGACTGTTGATTTTGAGCGATTTGTAAAATATTTCGAGGAGCTTTTTCTTCCGCTGATAGAATATTATCATGAAAAGGGCATATACACTTTGCTTTGGCTACAGCAAGGTACGCCAGAAACAATAGAAGTGGGAGATAAGAATCAAGAGTTGAATCTCCTGATGTGGAACTATATTTGCAGCCATCCGCGTATTCGCAATAATCCTGGTGTGATGTTTGAACTGGCCAATGAACCTGTATATATTAATTGCCGACAAGGCGACAATGATGATACACAATATTTATTTGGAGCAAGGAGAAGTTCTGTGTTTAAAGAGGCAAGAGACTATTGGCAACCTATTGTCGACATGATTCGCTCCAAATGCGATAACATCATATACATATCAGGTTTTAGGTGGCAAACCTTATACTCAGGTTTTACAGACTATCCTATAAAAGGTGACAATATTGGTTATGCAGTTCATAGTTATCCAAGAGAAGATGTACGCGAACACTGGGAAAAAGAAGTATTCCCAATAGCATATATGGCCCCGATTATCATTACTGAGTGTGCGTGGGGATATAGTGACGACGATGTTTTCAATTGGGGCACGACAAGTGAATTTGGCAACTCCCTTAAAAGTATTGTCGATGAACTTGGTAATGCAAGTTGGAATTGTTTTGAACCTAGCGAGGACTATTACTATTTAGTTAATCAGTCATCACAGAGCGATAAAGCCAAAGTTTCGAATGACCCCGAAGCCTGTTTCCTGCCGATGTGTCAATGGTGGAATGAGTATTCCAAAACCAAAACAATGCCCACCAGCCAACTAAAGGCAAAGAAAGTATCATTTGATTTCTTTCCGACGCATCTTACACCAGGGGAGAAAGCGATTGCAAAAATCATGGCGGTATTTACTAACGGTATGACTTGGAATGTTGCTGGTGATGCAGAATACATTGTAGAAGACGAGAGCTTACTTTCTATTAAGCATGGGGTTATCTGGGCGCTGAAAGAAGGATCGACAAATGTAATAGTGAGATATACAGATGGCACTGGGCAGACATTTAGCCATGAATTCGAAGTTACTAATACATTGTTTCCACTGACTAAAGAGGGGTTTGTTCTTGATCAGTTTGCTCTTGACGCAAATGGCTCTTTCGACGAGGATACAGGAACATTCAGTTCTGGAGGCCTTGGTTCTGGAGGTTGGTATTATCAGGGTGGATTGGATTTGTCAGCCTATAAATACCTTGTTGTGCAACTCAATCAGAAACAGCAATGCTGGGCAACAGTACATATAGTAGATGATGAAAACGAGTCGGATGAGAATCAAGCCTGGAATGACGAAATAAATGATATTGGCTTTCCCTTTAATGATGCGACGGAACTGGTAATCGATCTCCATTCACTACATAATCTGAATGGCGAGCTCTTAGACTTATCACATATTTTCCGAGTTGATATCTGGATAAATGGTGTAGAAGGTTCTGTCAGTATCAAACGGGTATTCCTTAGCAATGATGGCACTACCCAAGCCTACCAAGAGCCCACTTATGTTTATGCAGATAATAAGGTAATGTATTATGGTGAAGAAGTGCCCGTCTTGTCTTATTCAACGTATGGACCAGCCATCAAAGGATTGCCAAAACTCTCAACTACCGCCAATAAAGCATCAGCCACAGGCTCCTATCCTATAACTGTGGAGAAGGGAACAATAACGAGCGATCAAGTGACCTGCATTGACGGTTTGCTATATGTCCTGAAGGCACCGTTGGAGGTTGGAGTACAGGATGTGACCATCACGGAGGGCGATGCCATCCCAGCATTTACGCTGACCTATGAGGGCTTCCGCAATGGTGATACAGAATCCAACGCTTTCACCACGAAGCCTAAGGCCACAACAACAGCCACTGCATCCTCGAAACCTGGCACTTATACCATTACCGTCAGTGGTGGCGAGGCCAAGAACTATGCGCTGACATATTCGCAGGGTACGCTGACTATCAAAAAGAAACCTGAACAGCCAGTTACTATCACCGCTGATAATAAGTCGATGATCTATGGCAACGAAGTGCCCGAGCTGACCTTCTCTTCAGAGGGGGCAACGCTCAAAGGCACTCCGAAGCTGTCGACTACAGCCACGAAAACGTCTCCTGTGGGAACCTATCCCATCAAGGTAGAGAGGGGAACCGTGACAAACAAGGAGGTATCTTATGTAGACGGTACGCTGACTATCTCGAAGGCACCGTTGACGGTTGGAGTACAGGATGTGACCATTACGGAGGGCGATGCCATCCCTGCATTTACGCTGACGTATGAGGGCTTCCGCAATGGTGACACAGAATCCAACGCTTTCACCACGAAGCCTAAGGCCACAACAACAGCCACTGCAT